>JAZSRC010000089.1:0-22725 GCA_045538305.1 Clostridia bacterium
TCCAGGTGCGCCAACACCTTTCAACCGTTAAGCGTTTCTCGCTCAATTTTTCTTCCGAATCGACTGTCTTCTTCTTATTTCGTTCTCTGTATCGTTTTCAAGGATCGCGCCGCTCGCTCGGTCTCCCTCGCTGACAGCTTGGTTATTATAACAAAGTATATGATGTTTGTCAATACTTTTTTTATACTTTTGTCACATGAATATTTTGCTATATATAGTGCCTCTTCGTTGGCATAAACCACAATATATTGTGTTTTTTGACAGACTTAGCACAAAATCGTCTAAAGTTTACTTTGTAAAGATACCGTATATCTATCATTAGTATAACAATGTTATGTTATACTGTGTGCGAATGGAGGGATTTTTCTATGGATGAATGGATCAGTAAAAAGGACTTGCTGAATGAAACCGGCATATCCTACGGCCAGCTGTACCGATGGAAGCGCGAGGGACTGATTCCGGATGCATGGTTTGAAAAGCGTTCTTCCTTCACGGGGCAGGAAACCTTTTTTACAAGGAAACTGATATTGGAAAGAATTCACTTCATACTGACGCATAAGGATGAATACAGCCTTTCGGAGTTGAAAGGGTTGCTTACGCCCAAAACAAACAGCCGCATCTATCCGATTGACGATATAAAAATGCTGCCGGCCGCCGAAAGAAGCGCAGCGCTATATGAAAGCCTAACGGGAACCATGTACGTAAACCACGGTCAGGCGCTTACCATTATTCTATCTGCTGCGTATGATGAACAATGCCGGCCGACAGACGAAGAGCTTACCAATTTTCTTACAACGATCTGCGCCTGGCAAGCTGAGCGCGACATATTCTCGTTAAGTGAAGGTCGTTTATTCGTAATCCGCGTTCCGGGCGCGGTCATTCCCCTTCTGTTTACAAGCGAAGGAGACATATACCTGCCGGAAGGCGCAGAAATCCTTCATTGTATATCCATGAACGAAGTGGCGCGTACATACAACCGCATGCTGAACCGGATATATCGAATCAAATAATCAGAATACGTGAAAATCTGATGAAGCTATTTCATTATCCGAAAAAACGTGTATAATGATAGAAATACTTGCAAGGAAAGAGGGACATACCATTGATCCGTTTTGAATGCGATTATCTGGAAGGCGCGCATCCCGAAATACTGGAGGCTCTGATAAAAACAAACCTTGAGCAGACCTGCGGCTACAGCGAGGATGATTACTGCAACCAGGCGCGCGAAGCAATCAAGAGCGCAATCAGCCGCGAGGACGCGGACATACATTTTCTGGTGGGTGGCACGCAGGCAAACCTGACGGTAATTGCCGCCGCGCTTCGCGCACATCAGGGCGTATTGTCGGCAGATACCGGCCATATTGCGGTTCATGAAAGCGGCGCAATCGAAGCCACAGGCCACAAGGTAATCACCCTTGACAACCAATTCGGAAAAATCTCCGCTTCACAGATCCGCGAGTTTGTCGACAATCATTATGCCGATGCAACGCATGAGCATATGCCTCAGCCCGCGATGGTTTATATTTCCCATCCCACGGAATTTGGAACGCTGTATACCAGAGACGAGCTGACCGAGATTTCAAACGTATGCCGCGAAAAAGGGCTGATCTTCTTTGTCGACGGCGCGCGCCTTGGCTACGGGCTTGAGGCAAAGGACACCGACGTAACGCTTAGCGACCTTGCCCATCTGACAGACGCATTCTATATCGGCGGCACGAAGGTAGGCGCACTGTTTGGAGAAGCGGTTGTAATCAACCACCCGCTTCTGAAACGCGATTTCCGCTATATCATCAAACAGCGCGGCGGAATGCTGGCAAAAGGCCGTCTTCTGGGCATTCAGTTCCTTACGCTTTTTACAAACGACCTTTATTCCAGAATCGGCAAACATGCCATTGGACTTGCGGAAGAAATCCGCAGCACGCTGATAAAGCAAAATATTCCCGAGCTTGTCCCCTCTCCCACCAATCAGCTGTTCCCGATTCTTTCAAACCAAAAAATTGCCGAACTCAGCGAAAAATACTCGTTCTCCCATTGGGCAAAAGTGGATGAAAACCACAGCGCCATCCGCATCTGCACCAGCTGGGCGACCACCAAAGAAAATGTCGATCAGCTGATCAGGGATCTTGAAAACATATAACCAGAAAAAGGCTGCTGCAGAAAATCAAATCTTCTGCAGCAGCCTTTTTATCGCTTAAAGCGCTATCTGTTTACTTCCTCCATGGCAATCTCATAGAATCTTGTCAGGCGGGCCGGTTCGTAGCGAACAGTAGATACATCCTTCAGAATCAGCTCCAGCTTTATATCGTTGCGTTTAGCCGCGTCGACAGTGCGGCGGAGATCGCGCCGAATTGCGTCCTCATCCAACGATCCGGTTGCGAGGAATGCCGGCGACGGTTTGTTGCTCATAATAAACTCGCGCGGCAGCCGATCGGCAAATACATCCCTGTCGCTCCACGGACTGCACGAAATTTTCCGGACATTCGGAAGCGTAACAATCAGATCCAAACGATCGTCCAGACGATCGCAGCAGCCGTAATAAATGTGTCCAAAATGCGGGAATACACGTTTCATATATTCGCATTCGAATTCCTGCGTAATTCTGGGCGACACGGAGGTAAACAGCTGCGCAAGTCCGAACGCCCAGCTGTTTTCGGAGCGCGTGAAAGTCTCTTCTTTATCATCGGCGCGGTAGGTATGCGAGCAATGGCAGTAGTGTCCGAAGGCGTCAAATGCGCCCAAGTGATTCAGGTCGTCAATCTGAGAAAGATAGCCCTCCACCATTTTTTCCATAATGGCATGCATCATTTCCGGACGATCCATCAGCTCTATATAGCAGGCTTCAACGCCCATCCAATACGCGATGGTATCCCATGCGCCCAGATGCATGATGGCGCCCGTCATGCGCACCGGGAGAATGCCTTTGAAAATCTCTTTGCCGGTTTCGTAGATTTCTTTTTCCCTGTTGCTGTCTAAAGTAATCCTCGGCGGATGGATTTTTTCGACATCCTCCATATCCCGGATAAGATTGGTAATTTCCTGGCTGGCCACATCGTTTGTGTCGTCTGTATATAGCCGCTTTACCTCAGCGTCAAGCCCCCAGCCGGAGTTTTGCAACGGACGCGACAGCTTGATATACTCGTCCAGCACCATATCGCAGGGAAAATGCTTCCATTTATATATCTCTTGTCTGAGCCAGCGCTCTACCGAACGCCAGTAGTCGTCCGTTATTTTCAGTACCAGACTTCCGTCAACATCCAGCTCGTTCCACGGAAGCTGATCAACCAACACCAACGGGCGCTCCGGCAAGAGAGAATTATGTCTAATCCACATTTCCCTTTTGACTTTCTGTTCGGGAAGGGACGCAAATCCGGCATATTCATTTGCCAGATCTCTCAGTATTTGAACCTCATTTGCATTCAGGCTCATGATAAACCTCCCTTACGCCGTACATGACGGCTTTATCCAATATAATAAGAAGCGAAGGAAGCAAAGCCAGCACCATAAGCACAGAAATCAACGTTCCGCGTGCAATCAGGCTGCCGATGGATGATATATAAAACACCGTGCACACATTGCCGATGGCAAAGCCCGCGAAAATCAGGATGACGCCGGAAGTAAAAACCGTGGGAAGCGAAATGGTAAGCGCGGAATTGACTGCATCCCTCGGAGAAAGCGATTTGCGCATACGCCGATAAGAGCTTGTAAGCAGGATACCGTAATCGATCGTTGCGCCCATCTGTATAGCCGTACAGATCAGATAGCTCATGAAGAATATGCCTTCTCCCTTCAGCCTGGATATCGCCATCGTAATCCATATCGCGCCCTGTATCACACATATGAGAATCACCGGAACGCAGGCGCTGCGGAAGGAAAGCAACAGTATCAGCAGAATTGCAAAAACGGTAATCAGATTTACGCGCATCATGTCGCCGGTAAAGGCGGATGATATATCATAGGAAGACATACAGGTACCCGCAATTCCGACCGTCGCATCGGGATAAATATCGTTGAGAAGCGCCGAGATTTCATCAAGCGTGCGATACGTTTCTTCACCGAAATTCGGCATGTCTACCGTTAAGATCATGCGCGAGTATTCTTCGCCAATAAACATACCGCGTGCAAAATCCAGCGTTTCCTTGATTTCTGAAATCATCTCGTTTTTGGGCATTACGTCGTACGCCTTGTCGACCAGCACATCGCCGCGAACCACGGTTCCAAATCCCATTCCGCCCAGATACAGGCCAAGGCCAATCGGTGATATACCAGTCATTTCGGAAATATCACTAATAGTATAGTAGGAAATCGCCGCTTCGCCCGTAGTGACGATAGAGGTTACGCCGGTGACTGCCGGTTTCCCCGCGCAGGTAACGTTTTCAAGCTTTTTGATCAGCTCTCTCTGCCGGTCAAAATCCGCGTCCTCGGTACCGGTCGGGAACAGAATAACCAATTGATTGGTCACACCGAAAACATCCGCGACACTTCCCTTATCAGCGCCTGCATCCGGATTGGTAAACAGATATTTGTTTCGGGTTTGAACAAACGCACAGACGCCAACCGCGCATACCAAAATGAGCGCAATCGCTCGCTTAAAGCGCAATACAAAGCCTCCGATTCTGGCCCCGCCAAGCGAAATGGGCTTATGCTTTAGCCTTTCAAGCGGCTTTGAAAACAGAATAATCAGCGCAGGCATGAAAAGGAATACCGTAAGCAGGCTGAAAACAATGCCCTTGCAAAGCACAACGCCCAAATCATAGCCGATGGTAAAGCTCATGAACATGAGCGAAGCAAGGCCGGCAATGGTAGTCAGGGAAGAAGCCGAAATCGGCATAAACGAACGCGCCAGCGCCTTCGCCATCGCCTCGTTTCTGTCACTCGTTTCCTTTAATATATCAAAATAGCTGTGCAGCAGCATGATGGAATAATCCATCGCCAGCGCCAGCTGCAATATGGCGGAAACGGCAAAGGTGATAAAGGATATGGAATCAAACACCCAGTTGGTTCCCATATTCAGAACCACCGACACCAATAAAACGATCAAAAACAGAAGCGGCTCAAAATACGAATGCGATGTAATGAACAAAACCGCAATGACAATCGATATGGCGAGGATCATCGCTATCGGAATCTCCCGCAGAAGATTCTTTTGAATAAAAAGCGTCTGCGGCGCGGCGCCGGACATATCAAAGCTTTTTACGCTTTCAAGCGAAGAGAAATAGGTTGCCAGCTCCTTTACATAGGCAACAGAATCTTCGCAATCGAGAATCAGCTGTATGCGCTCGTAAACCGTTCCATCCACAGTTCTCGTATCGGCGCTTTCGTCATGCGTGGCGCGCAGTATACCCTCCCGCGCCTTAAGCGCCTCGGTGATCTTTTCTGCTTCACCCTCGGGAAGGGATGCAAACATAACAGTCAGCTGATCGATGCTGCCGAATTCCCTTTCCATAATGGTCAGCGATTTTTTGGTTACGGTATCCTCGGACAGATAGTCCGTAAAATCATAATTGATCTTCGCCTTCGGAATCATAATCGCCGAAAAAACCGTTGCAGCCAAAAAGAAAACGATGATCAGTACGCGCCATTTCACAATGCGCCGGGATATGTATTCAAGCATGGTATTGCCCCCTGTTCCATATGATTATACCACATTCATACATCGGAAACAACACACATCATATCAGCGCTTTCTCCGGTTGGTTGCAAATCACTTCCGTTTATGCTATCATAAACCCACCTTATATATTGGAGGGAAGCGCTTGATTGATTTTAAAGCCGCCCTTTTTGACATGGACGGAACGATACTGGATTCCATGCATGTGTGGGCAGACGTTGACAGGGATTTTTTTATAAAGCGTGGGCGCGAAGTCCCTGAAGGGTATGCCAAAGCAATTTCCGGACTGAGCTTCCGGCAAACCGCCGTATATACAAAGGAAACCTATCATCTTAAGGAATCCGTTAATGACATTCTGACCGAATGGAACGATATGTGCCAAAAGGCATACGAAGAAAGCGTGCTCCTTAAGCCTTATGCGAAAGAATACCTTGAAAAGCTGCATAGGGAGGGAAAGAGTCTGGCTGTTGCAACCGCGCTTCCGGAGTACCTGTACAAGCCGGCGTTGATTCGAAACGGCGTGTACCATCTGTTTTCCGCGTTCGCATCAACAGGCGAAACCGGCGAAACAAAGGCGACCGGGCAGGTATATCGCCTGGCGGCAAAGCGAATGAACGCAAACGAAAGCGATTGCTGTGTATTTGAAGATATATATGAAGGAATTCTGGGCGCAAAAGCGGCGGGCATGTGGGCGGTTCTGGTACGGGACGATGCGTGTCACGAACGCGAACGGGCGCTGGCCATTGCGGATGAATATCTGAATTCATACAAGGACTGGCTGTAAAGGAGAACGATACAAATGGATTTGAATTTCTTGATCTGGCTTCAGAATCTGAGAACCCCGTTTTTTGACAAGTTCTTTTCTGCGATAACTCTGCTTGGCGGTGAGCTTCCCATCATCGCGCTGGTTTGCGTGATCTACTGGTGCATTAATAAGCGCTACGGCGACAGGATGCTGTTTTCTCTGTTTTCCGGTATACTTGTAAATCAGTTTCTCAAAATTACCTTCTGCATTCAGCGCCCCTGGATCAGAAGCGCCAATGTTTATCCGCTTCCCGGCGCAACGGACGCCGCCACCGGCTATTCGTTTCCAAGCGGCCATACGGCAAACTCCGTCGCCTGCTACGGTGGTATCGCCTGTTCCAAAAGGCTTGGAGCTTTTAGATGGGCTTTATGGATTGTCGTTTTACTGATCGGTTTCTCCCGCCTGTACCTTGGCGTGCATACGCCGCAGGATGTGCTGGTATCCCTTGTAATCGGCATTCTGCTGCTGTTTTTGGTGGATCGAATGACCAAAATTCTGGATAAAAACCCGAAAATCGACATGATTTATTCTTTGATTGGCATCGTGCTATCCATAGCGCTGGCGTTGTACGCCGCCTTCAAGCCTTATCCGCTAAACGAAGGAATCAAATATTCAAACGACGCCATGAAGCTTGCGGGCGCAGCGGCAGGCCTGTTTGCAGGCTGGCTGTTTGAACGCAGAATAATCCGATTTGAGATTCCGCGGGAATTATGGAAAAAGGCGCTGCGCATGATCGTCGGACTGGCAATTGTGCTTCTGATCATGAAAGGACTGAAGGCTCCGATCAATGCCCTGCTGGGCGAAACCGCAGGAAGCTTTACCAGATATGCGCTGCTCGGTATCGGCGCAACCGCATTTTGGCCCTTTATCTATAATAAGTTAGGCTTCTGATCAAACGCCTCTGGGAAGCGCTCAGAGAAGGCGTTTTCAGGAAGCATTCAAATGAGTTGCTTTCATCGGTCAAAGTATCGCGCGTCCCCTTCATGCATTGAAAAATGCATTCCGGGGACGCGCGATGCTTATTCAACTCCCTTTTCAAATGCGCACCAAAAACTCCGTTTGCATTATTAACATTCCCCTCAGATTTCGCCCTTTATCGGCTTCATCATTACAAAAACAGCCATTTATACTCCTATAAACCCTTCATTTTTTAGTCAGAAAGTAAATGTTTTTCCAGTATTTTTGCAATTTTTGCAATTTGATAAACCATAAAAATTACAAAAAGTATATATACAAATCAACATATCGATGATATAATGACCCGCATAATGTAAGTTGGATGTCTCAATCGCATGGCATCCGGAAGGGATGAAGCCCATGAACGCTCGTTTTCTGGTGTATATGCTGAAAAGACTGGCAATGGCCGTGCTTACGATTTTTCTCGTAATCGCCATCACCTTTGCCGTAATGCACGCTATTCCCGCAAGCCCCTTCAGCTCCGAAAAAGCAAAATCTGACGAAACCATCGCCGCACTTGAAAAAAAATATGGTTTTGACAAACCGGTTCCGGTACAGTTTGTCAATTACCTGAAGAACATCCTGAGGGGCGACTTCGGCCTTTCCACCAAGTGGATCGGTTCCACCGTCAGCGAGTTGATCGCAGGCGGCCTTAAGTATTCGGCTACGCTGGGCCTCGCCGCAGCCGCAATTGCAATTTCCTTCGGTATTCTGTTGGGTTCTCTAGCAGCGCTTTACCGCGGCAAACTTCTGGATAAAATCATTCAGGTCGTCACGACCGCACTGGTAAGCATGCCGAACTTCGTAATCGCCACGCTGCTTCTGATTATTTTCTGCCTGAAACTGAAGTGGGCGCCCACCATGGCAACACAGGAAGGCGGTATGATCCTTCCCGCCATTTCTCTGGCGCTGTATCCGATGAGCTACATTACCCGTCTGGAGCGCTCCGCGATGCTGGACGTACTAGGTCAGGATTATATCCGCACCGCCCGTGCAAAGGGTCTGGCCCGCTCGAAAATTATTTTCAAGCATGCGCTCAAGAATTCCATGGGCCCTGTCATCACCTACGCAGGCCCGATGATGGCCTACATTCTAACCGGTTCCATGGTTGTTGAAAACATCTTCTCCGTTCCCGGGCTGGGCCGTCTGTTCGTAAACAGCATGCTGCGCACGGACTATATGATGATTATGGGCGTAACCATCGTTCTGGCTGTCGCCATTATTGTAATGAACTTTCTGGCCGACGTTCTTTACAAGGTAATGGATCCCAGAATCAATCTGTCCTGATGAGGAAGGAGCAACAGCATGGAAAAGAAAACGCTTAAAAAGAACCCTCTTTCCTTTCAGATCGATCCCGCAAAGTTCGAATTGGCAACCGCCGAGGAGAAAGCGCAGCAGCTTACACAGCGCGAATCCGTTTCCTTCTTTAAGGATTCCATGCGCCGCCTGAGGAAAAACAAGTTGGCAATGGCATGTCTGGTGGTTCTGATCATCATCATGCTGATCGCCATTATTGTACCTTACTTCTATCCGTACACCTATACCAAGCAGGATGTTACCGCCAAACACCTTAAGCCCTTTGAATATTCCAAAAAGGAAATGGCGCGAATCGCCAAGGGCGAAGATGTATTCCCCCACATTATGGGTACCGATAATCTGGGCCGCGACTACGCGATCCGCGTAATCTACGGAACGCGCATTTCCCTGCTGGTCGGTTTTATCTCCGCCTTGATTGTTGTCTGCATCGGCATCATTTACGGCTCGATTTCCGGTTATTTCGGCGGAAAGGTCGACTTGATCATGATGCGTATCGTCGACATCATATACTCCCTTCCGGACGTACTGATTGTTATTCTGTTATCGGTTGCGATTAAAGACGTAATCAGTCAATCTAAAAACGATTTGATCATCCGTCTGGGCCCGGGCATGATTTCGATATTCGTGGTATTCGGCCTTCTGTACTGGGTAAGCATGGCCCGTCAGGTACGCGGTCAGGTGCTTTCCATCAAGGAGCAGGAATATGTGCTGGCCGCCCGCGTAACGGGCGCAAAAGCCTCTCACATTATCAGAAAGCACATGATTCCCAATTGCGTATCCGTAATTATTATCACCGCAGCCATGCAGATTCCCAGCGCCATTTTTACCGAAAGCTTCCTGTCTTTCGTAGGCATGGGCGTAAGCATGCCGATGCCCTCTCTGGGAAGCCTTGCCAGCGATGCGCGCAGCGGTCTGATCTCCTACCCCTATCTGCTTCTGTTCCCCGCAGGAACCATTTTCCTTATCGTGCTTTCCTTTAACCTGCTCGGCAACGGTCTGCGCGATGCATTTGACCCTAAGCTTCGTTCATAAGGAGGAGTGTGAAACCATGGCAATGTTGGAAGTTCGCGATCTGCACACTTCATTCTTCACTCCTGCCGGCGAAGTTAAGGCGGTTAACGGCGTATCGTTCAACCTCGATCACGGCAAGGTGTTGGGCATTGTAGGTGAATCTGGTTCCGGAAAGAGCGTAACCGCATATTCCATTCTGCAGATTCTCACCCATCCCGGCCGTATCGTAAGCGGCAGCATCAAATTCAACGGTCAGGAGCTTGTCGGAGCCAGCGATCAGATCATCCGCAAAATTCGTGGAAACAAGATTTCCATCATCTTTCAGGATCCGATGACCTCTTTGAACCCTGTGTATACCATCGGTAATCAGCTTGTTGAAACCATCATGCTGCACACCAACCGCGATAAAGTCTCCGCCCGCGCAAGGGCCGTTGAAATGTTGCAGCTGGTTGGCATCAACGAACCCAGAAAGCGCCTGAAGCAGTATCCCTTCGAGCTTTCCGGCGGCATGCGGCAGCGCGTCATGATCGCAATGGCACTGGCCTGTGAGCCCGACATCCTTATCGCCGATGAGCCCACTACAGCGCTTGATGTTACCATTCAGGCCCAGATCCTCGAACTGATGCAGGACCTTCAGAAGAAGATGGGCATGGCGATTATCATGATTACCCATGATCTCGGCGTTATCGCCAGCATGTGCGACGAAGTTATCGTAATGTACGCAGGCAGCATCTGCGAACGCGGCATTGCAGACAACATCTTCTATCGTCCCCGTCATGAGTACACAAAAGGCCTGATTCGTTCGATTCCCAATATTGATCTGGACGATAAGGTTCGCCTGATACCCATTGAAGGTACGCCCATCGATCTTTTGAAAATGCCTTCGGGTTGTCCCTTCGCACCCCGCTGTGAAAAGGCGATGAAGCAGTGCCTGGAAGCGCGCGCACCCGAAGTATGGGTGGGCAAAGATCATCTGGCCGCCTGCTGGATGAACTATAAAGACGGTTATGAGAAAAATCTCATCACACGCGATCAAGAAGGAAACATCACGCTTATCGATCTGGACGGAGGTGATCAGGAATGAGCAACGAACGCCCGATTCTTGAAGTAAAACACCTTAAGCAGTATTTCCCGGTAAGCACAGGATTTCTGAAAACCCGCCCCTTGAAGGCAGTAGACGATGTAAGCTTCTCCCTGAAAAAAGGCGAAACACTTGGCCTGGTCGGTGAATCCGGCTGCGGCAAAACCACCGTTGGAAGAAGCCTTCTGCAGCTTTATAAGCCCACTGCCGGCGAAGTGTATTTTGACGGAAGTCTGGTTAACAAGCAGAACATGGCCGAATTCCGCCGCCGCGCGCAGATGGTATTTCAGGATCCCTACTCCTCGCTGAATCCCCGTATGACGGTAGGCGACATCGTAGCCGAGCCGCTCGACGTACACAAGCTTTACAACAGCAAAAAGGAACGCGCCGAAAAGGTTCAGGAGCTGTTAAAAGTTGTCGGTATTTCCGGCGAGCAGTCCTCCCGCTACGCGCACGAATTCTCCGGCGGTCAGCGCCAGCGCATCGGTATCGCCCGCGCCCTCGCTTCCAACCCCGAGTTCATCGTTTGCGACGAGCCGGTATCCGCGCTTGACGTATCCATTCAGGCGCAGGTTATCAACATGCTGGAAGACTTGCAGGATCAGCTGGGACTGAGCTATCTGTTTATTGCCCACGATCTCAGCGTGGTAAAGCACATTTCCCATCACATCGCGGTCATGTACCTTGGTAAGATCGTGGAAATGGCTGAATCCAACGAGCTGCACCACCATGCGCAGCATCCGTATACGCAGTCCCTTTTGTCCGCCGTTCCGATGCCGGACCCCAAGCGTGCAAGAGAATCCAAGCGCATCGTGCTTAAAGGCGACGTGCCCAGTCCCCTCAGCCTTTCCGGCGGCTGCTCCTTTAATACTCGCTGCCGCTACGCAACTGCGAGATGCAAAAAGGAATGCCCCGCCATGCGCGAGGTTGCACCCGGTCATTTTGTGGCCTGCCACAATGTGTGATTGTTTCGCCTCAGTCCGAACTGAATTGGCGTTGCAATAAATATTTCTTAGGAGGAACAACTCATGAAGAAGCTTCTTGCTCTGGCTCTCTCCCTGATGATGGTCCTTTCTATGGGCGCTTTTGCGTCTGCAGAAGGCGAAATCGTCAACATGATGCTGGGCGGCGGCACTCCCGAGAGCATGGACCCCGCTCTCAACTCCGCTTCCACCGGCTCTAACACCATCCGTCTGGCTCATGCCGGCCTGATGGGCACTCAGATCATTGACGGCGTACCCACCGCGGCACCCGAACTGGCTGAGTCCTACACGATCTCTGAAGACGGTCTGATCTACACCTTCGTTCTGCGCGAAGGCCTGAAGTGGTCCGACGGCTCCGATTTCGCTGCTTCCGACGTTGTAAAGTCCTGGAACCGCGCTTCTGCTCCCTCTCTGGGCGCTGACTACGGCTTCCTGTACGACTACATCGCCCGCAACGAAGACGGCTCCCTGAACGTAGTTGCTGACGACGCAGCCCGCACGCTGGTTGTTACCCTCGTAAACCCCTGCGCATACTTCCTCGAGCTGGCCGGCTTCCCGCCCTTCTACCCGGTAAAGGTTGAACTGGCTGACAACGAAGGCGCTTGGGCAACCGATCCTGCCAAGTACATCGGCATGGGCCCGTTCCGCATGACCAAGTTCGAAGTTGACAACGTAGCAGCTTTCGAGAAGAACCCCTACTACTGGAACGCTGAGAACGTTAAGCTGGGCGGCATCAATGCTCACCTGGCAGAAGACTCCATCGCCATTCTGGCTGCTTACGAAGCCGACGCCGTGCACTTCATCGAGAGCATGGATCCCGCCGAGTTCGAGCGCCTGAACGCCACCTACCCCGGCGAGCTCGTAATGGGCGAACAGCTGGGCACCTACTACATCCTGTTCAACGTTCATAAGGATCTTTCTCCCGAAGGCAAGACCCTGACCGTTCAGCAGCAGTCCCTCGCCCGTCAGGCTCTGGGCATGATGATCAACCGCCAGGATCTGGTTGACTACGTCACCATGGGCGGCGAAATCCCCGCTACCGGCTTCTATCCCGTTAAGCTGGCCGACGGCCTGAACGCAGACGTACGCTCCACCGAAGGTTATGGCACCTGGTATGCTGGCACCGCTACCCCCTCCTCTGAAAACGATGTTTACACCGAGGATATGGTTGCCGCTATCAAGATCCTGATGGATCTGGGCTACAGCTACACCGGTTCTATCGAAGAAGGTAACGTAATGTTCTCTGACGTTCCCGCTTTCGAGTTCTCCTTCAACACCAACGCCACCAACTCCGCGATCGTTCAGTACGTTCAGGAGTGCTGGAACAGCGTAGGCATCACCGCCGTTATCAACACCGAAGCATGGGCCACCCTGCAGATCAAGCTGGGCGAAGGCGATGCAGAAGCTTCCCGTATGGGTTGGGTTGCTGACTTCAACGACTGCGTGAACTTCCTCGAGATCTTCATCAGCAAGTCCGGCAACAACTATCCGCGTCTGGGTCAGGATCTGGGCACCTACACCCGTTACACCGAGAACACCGCTGACGCAGGCCTCGGCGCATACTGGGGACTCGAAGGCAACCAGACTTGGGCCGAAGCTTACGACGCTGTAGTCGAAGAGATCAAGGCTGCTACCGATCCCGCCATCCGCGCTGAACTTTGCGCCAAGGCAGAGCAGATCCTGATGGCGACCGGCGCTGTAGCTCCGCTGCACTACTATGTAAACCCCTACATGGTAAAGCCCACCGTTGAGAACCTGTTCGTACTTCCCACCGGCGACGTCGTATGGAACTACGCTTCCATCAAGTAATTTCTGATTAAGCAAAAATGCGATAAAGCGCAAATTGTATTGATCTGAAGGCAAAGGCCGCTTCCCGAGAGTTTATCAAGGGAAGTGGCCTTATTTTTGTTTTGGCATGTATCAGAAAAGCCCGGGAATCTACACCGTTTGGCATAAGAATTCCCAGGCTTCCCGGCGAGGTCTAAAACAGATTTTCAAATACCGTAAGCAGCTCCTCAACCGTCAGCGCTTCGCCGCGGATTCTGGCATCAAAGCCTGCGCTTTCAATGGCGTTTACCGCTTCGTCGCGCGACACCGCCATATCGCTTGAAAGATTATTTGCCAGCGTCTTACGGCGCATTCTGAAGGCCGCCTGAATCATTTTCAAAAACTTGACTTCCCGGTCGCCGGAAAGAGGGCGGCTTTTATGCATATTCAGCCGTATCAACGCGCTGTCCACATGAGGCGGCGGCGTAAACAGCGTGCGCGGCGCTTCCATCAGAAGCTCGCTGGTAGAAAAATACCGGAGGGTTGCCGAAAGCGCGCTCCAGTTTTTTTCACCGGGACGGCTCATTACGCGCTCGGCGGCTTCCTTCTGAACCATAACGGTGATACTTTCAGGCTTTTTATTGACGGTTACCGCCCGCATCAGAAAATCTGCGGTAATGTAATAAGGCAAGTTGGCGACAATGGCATAGGGCGCGTTTTTGCCGAAGGCTTCGTCCGTAATCTTATCGATATCCGCCTTCATCGCGTCCTGAAACACAACCTTTGCACTTCTGTCCCCTATGATTTCCTGAAGCACGCCCTCAAGCGCATGATCCAGCTCCAGCGCAAGCACATTTGCGCCCCGATCAGCCATCATCGCAGTCATAATACCGGCTCCCGGACCGATTTCCAGTATGTTATCTCCCGCGTTTACGCCTGCTGCGCTGACGATATCCGAAATGACCTGATCGTCAAGAATAAAATTCTGCCCAAGCGAATGGGTGAAATGAAACCCGCGCGCCTGAAGCGCTGCCTGTGCTCGAAGGGATAAAGAGAGTTCGTTTTCGGGCATAGTTCCTCCCATAATCAAACCAATGGGAGGACGCTTCGGCCCTCCCACGGTATATCGGTTTACTTCAGTTCTTCCAGTTCGGCAATGCGCGCGCGGATGGATTGAGCCAGCTGTCTGCTCTTTTCGAGCTTGCCCTTTTCCACTTCAATCAGGGAAGCGGGAGCTTTTGCGAGGAAGCCCTGATTGGCAAGTTTGCCTTCGCCGCGCTTAATTTCGCTCTCGGCGTTCTTAAGGTCTTTATCGAGGCGTGCAATTTCCTTATCGATATCCACAAGCTCGCCCAACGGGATGAACAGGCTGGCGCCGGCAGTAACGGCGGATGCGGACTTTTCGGGGTTCGGATCGGAATTCTCCAGGAATTCCACGCCGCTTGCCGCTGCCAGACGGAAAAAATATCCGGCGGACTTTTGGAATGCATCCTTAAGCTCATCCTGCGGCTTCAGAATAAGAGTGGCCTTCTTGGACACGCTTACCTTCATCTCTGCGCGCAAGTTTCTGGCCGCACGGATAACTTCCATAATCGCATCCATCTGAGCCGCTTCATCGTCAAAGTCGTACTCAGGCTTGGCTACGGGCCATTCGGACGTAATCAGCATGCCCTCGGAACCCGGCAGATAAGAATACAGTTCCTCGGTGATAAAGGGCATATACGGATGCAGCAGCTTGAGAATGCCGGTGAGCACGTAGTTCAGCGTTTCCTGTGCGGCGTTCTTTGCCGTTTCGTCCGCGCCGTTCAGTTCATGCTTCGCCATTTCGATATACCAGTCGCAGAAATACGACCAGATGAAATCATACAGATTGGTTGCCGCCATGCCCAGATCGTAGGATTCGAGATGGTGGGTGATTTCACGAACCACATCATTAAAGCGCTTAAGAATCCACTTATCGGAAAGCGCAAGTTTATCGGCGGAAGGCACGCCCTTAGGCTCAAAGCCCTGCATGTTCATCAGCGCGAAACGGCTGGCATTCCAGATCTTATTGGCAAAGTTTCTGTAGGTTTCGATCTTCTCATGCGACATGCGCACGTCGCTGCCGGGGGCAACGCCGATCATGAGAGAGAAGCGAAGGGCGTCCGCGCCATACTTGTCGATAACCTCCAGCGGATCAATGCCGTTTCCGAGGGATTTACTCATCTTTCTGCCCTGCGCATCGCGTACCAGACCGTGCATCAGCGCAATTTCAAACGGGCACTCGCCCATCTGCTCAAGGCCAGAGAATACCATGCGCGACAGCCAGAAGAAGATAATGTCATAGCCACAGGAAAGAACGGAGTTCGGATAGAAATACTGGAGATCCTCGGTCTTTTCCGGCCAGCCAAGGGTCGAGAACGGCCAGAGCGCAGAGGAGAACCAGGTGTCCAGCACATCCTCATCCTGATGAACATTGGCGCCGCACTTGGGACATACGGAAATGTCCTCACGGGTTACATGCACGCTTCCGCAATCGTCGCAGTAGAAGGCCGGAATGCGGTGGCCCCACCACAATTGACGGCTGATGCACCAGTCGCGGGCATTTTCCATCCAGTTCAGATACGTCTTTTCAAATCTTTCAGGAATAAAGCGAAGCTTTCCTTCCTTTACAACCTGAATGGCGGGCTTTGCAAGCGGAGTCATCTTCACAAACCACTGTTTGGATACCATAGGTTCAATAGTCTGGTGGCAGCGATAGCAGGTGCCCACTTCATGCGTAAGGGGTTCAACCTTTTTTAGCATTCCAAGCTCGGTAAGATCGGCCACAATTGCCTTTCTGGCTTCGGCAGTCTTCATACCGGCATATTTTCCGCAGTTGAGAACCACGGGCTCATCCGCAGTTGCGCGTCCGCTTTCGATCAGTTCGGCGTTTTCCTTCGCCTCGGCTGCGCCGGTCATATAGCCGTCGTAGGTGAATACGCGCACCATGGGCAGATTGTGACGCTTGCCAACCTCGTAGTCGTTCGGGTCATGGGCGGGCGTAATCTTTACAACGCCGGTACCTTTGGTCATATCGGCATGCTCGTCCAGCACGATCGGAATTTCCCTGTTGATCAGCGGAAGCACCACATGGCAGCCGTGCAGGTGCTTATAGCGCTCGTCCTCCATATTGATGGCAACGGCGGTATCACCCAGCATCGTTTCGGGGCGGGTGGTAGCCAGCTCCAACAGCTCGCCGGTTTCCTTTACCGGGTATAGAAGGTGCCAGAAATTGCCGTTCTGCTCTTCGTATTCCACCTCAGCATCGGAAATCGAAGTCTTGCAGCAGGGGCACCAGTTGATCATTCTCCAGCCCTGATAAATCAGGTTCTTCTCATACAGGTTTACAAACGTTTCTCGAACGGCTCTGGAAAGACCTTCGTCCATCGTGAAGCGCTCGCGCGACCAGTCGCAGGAAACGCCGAGCTTGCGAAGCTGGGATACGATGCGTCCGCCGTATTCCTTTTTCCAGTCCCACACGCGATCGAGGAACTTTTCGCGGCCCAGATCCTTCTTGGAAAGGCCTTCCGCCCTCAGGGCGTCCACAACTTTTACCTCGGTTGCGATTGCGGCGTGATCCGTGCCGGGTACCCACAGCGTGGGGTCGCCCTTCATGCGATGGTAGCGAATCAGAACATCCTGAGGCATTTCGTCAAGCGCGTGGCCAACGTGCAATTGTCCCGTGATGTTCGGAGGCGGCATCACAATCGTAAAGGGCTTTTTGCCTTTTATCATCTTGGGCTTGAAAGCACCGCTTTCCTCCCACATTTTGTACAGGCGCTCTTCCATTTCCTTAGGCGCATATACCTTTGCCATCTCAAACGTATTCTGGTTTTCCATAGTTATCTATCTCCCGATTCAATATTTTCCAAATGCAATTACGATGATTGTGCCCACAATCACAAGCGCCATGCCGATCAGCTTCATGCGCACAATCCGTTCAGGGGTCTTATTCCCGGGCGCAAGCGACAGAATTGCCCCTAAGAACATTACGATAACGCCGACAACGCCCATGGCGTTCATGCCGACCATACCCGTGAAAACATTACTCTTCAGCCATTCCACCGCATCACCCCCTTTATTTTACCAAAAATAAAAGCAAACCGCCTCATTGGGCGGATTGCTCCGCGGTACCACCAAAATTTGTATCTTTCCGCGCTGTAACGGGCGCGCCCGCGCGTGACTACTACACTTCATCCGCGACCTCGGAAGCGACCTTCCCCATACCGAAATCCCAGGCGGCCTTTCAGCCGGCGAACCGCCCTCTCTTTTGGTTCTGTATGCGTACTCCTCTTCGTCAAAGGCTGTCTATCTGACTGACACCATTATAGCAAACCAAACCCGTTTCAGTCAATCGGTTTTCATGGCGTTCAATTTTTTAACGCTGTTGTGGATGTAGGAAACCATGGCAATCAGGGAAATAAGCGTAGCCGCAACCAGCACCAGCTGGCCGATATCCAACACGGTGTCCGAAGCATGCCACGGAAACACCATTACAATCCCTACGACAAACAAAAGCGTCGCCGCCTTGCCCCAGAAATTCGAATGAACCACAACGCCCCGCTTCAGCATGTACATCGAGCCCGCAAGCATGATAAATTCCTTGATAATCATAACCGTCGGGATAACCAGATTCAAAAAATCCCACTTATGCGGCGCCAGACAGCCGTCGCTGGACAGACAACACAGAATCGACAGCACCATCAGTTTATCCGCCAGCGGATCGCACAGCTTTCCGAAGGAGGTAATCTGATTCATTCTGCGGGCCAGATAACCGTCCAGACAATCGGTAAAGCTGGCGGCGGCAAATACGAGCATTGACAGATATCTCTTTTCGGGCAGGCGGTAATACGCGATCAAAAACACAGGAATCAGAAGCATCCTGAGTATGGTAAGGCAGTTGGGCAGATTTACCCATTTAGAAGTATCATTCTCCATGAAAGTTTCCCTCCAGTATCTACGGAGGATCATTTTACCACAAAACAGGCGCATCCGCAATCAGCGCAATACGCCTTTTTAACTATATTTCGAGTAAAATTCACCTTATTCTCGTCGCAATTAAAACTGATTTCTGGGATCCATGCTCCGGCGCTTTTTACCGGTATCATCCAAAAATTCGATTTCCAGACGGTCAAACCCGACTTCCTCCACAAAATGCTCCTTCAAAAACGCAGTTCTTCTGAAGGATTCATATTCCCTTTCATGCTTTGGCAGCCATATGGGGCTGGGTATGTCAAACTGCTTGCACAATTCCGTAAGCGCCCGGCTTTCTTCGCCCCACTGACAGGGATATGTATCCTGCATTTCAATTTTGTGATCGGTGATCACGCGCGCCCAAAGCCTGCTCAATATGCCCACTCCCCCGTATATCATTCATCCTCCGTATTATATCACGCTTCACCGCCCGATGCAAACGGCGGAGCCATTTTCTCTCCGTTTCTCTCATAAAAAAAATGCAGATGAATCCCGGCGTCCGCCTCAATGATGCATTGCCCGCATGTTCCGATTATTTCTCCCCTCTGTACCCTGTCTCCGACTTGTACATGCGCCTTTGACAGGGAGGCATACCCGCTTACATTTCCGTCCGCATGGCGAATTCTGATTACCATCCCCCACAATCTGTCCTGAGTAACCGTTTCTACCAATCCGTCCGCGCAGGCGAAAACGCGTTCATCCATCTCTCCCAAAAAGTCCACGGCATCATGCGTTTCATATAGGGAAAGCGAATCCCGCCATACGGGAACCAGATTTGAAAAGCCCAACAAGCACTTCCCGCTGCTTGGCAGTGCAATTCCGCTTTCGGAGATCAGCGCATTTTCAGAATCCGTATTGTCCGAAGCGATGATCGCCTTCGGCAGGTCCGTACTTTTTGTTTTTGATAAACCGTTCTCTATTCCGCGTTCCCGAAGCCATATGGCAAACAGCGTAAGAACGAGCACCAGACATACGATGCTGGCGGGAAAAGCCGCGCGTTTGCCTATCCGGCATGCTTTTGAAAACGCCTGTAACACAGCTGATTTCATTCCGATCCCCCCATTAACAGGATTATTTTTGCCAATTTGCGCGCCGGTTATTCGCGTTTGTGCGTTATCGATTCCCTTTTTTGCGCCTTTTCCTGAAAAGCCATTTCAGTAGATATTCATCAATCAAATGCGATCCGGCGTCGGTTTTTAGAAAATCACATGCTATTGAATCCACACCGGCACAAAAAATTTGCGCCGGCTTTTTAAGCAAAATTGCCAATTGACTCAAACGCAAACTCCTGCTATAATTCCGTTTGTCAAGTGGTTTATTATCCTGGGGTGTGCGCCACGGTTCAGCTTTTACCCACATCTTCACAAAAGGATTCCGGGTCGGTTACGCGGATGTCAGGCCCCCATAGTCAGGGGAAGACAGTATGCGGCCGCAGGTCTCCGCCCTGCCTGAGCGGCGGGTGAAAAAGCTGGAGCGAACGGCACTCACGGGATATTTTTTTCGCTCATTTTATTTGTAAAGCGCGTTTTCCAAGCGGAAATGCGCTTTGTTTGTTGAATATCGGCGTATACACGGTGAATTTTCCACAAAGCGTGGCGCAAGCATATTGCGCTTCCTATATGAGCGTGCTATAATCACATGAATGTGTTTTTATTTTTGAAAGGGGCCTTTTCGTGTATTACGTCATCATCGATCTGGAATGGAACCAGTACCATAACCCGCTCAGAACGCCTACCTCCAGAGCAGGCGTAAAAATGCACGAAGAAATCATCCAGATCGGCGCTGTAAAAACCGATCATGATCTGAACCCCGTGGATACGTTTCAACTGTACGTACGCCTGGGCAACGGCCGTCGACTGGACCGATACGTAAAAAAGCTCACCCATATTACGGAAAGCAACATCGCAAGTGGCGAGGATTTCCCGGTGGCAAGCGAAGAATTTGCCGCATGGCTTTCCGATGTGGACGCAATATTTTCCTGGGGCGCTGACGACAGGCGCGTGTTTTTGAACAATCTGGCCTTCCACTCACTGGAAGCGCCCGCCATTCCCTGGTTTGACGCGCAGCGTATTTACGCACGCCAGATCCCCGGCCACGGAAGTCTGGGGCTTAAGAATATCGCGCAGGAACAAAATGTATACGTAAACCTTACGCTTCACGACGCGCTGAACGATGCAATACTGACGGGCTTCTGCATGCGCGGACTGGATCTGAAAAAGGGCATTGAGGAATACAACAATCAAAAAGAAAGCGACGGAAACGGCGAGCCTCAGCCGATTGCAAGCAGTAAAACGCATCGGCACCCCACCCAGCAGGCTGCCTGGGACGAAGCGTGCATGTCGCTTCTGCGCTGCCCCGATTGCATGCAGTCACTCGTATGGTCGGGCGATGAGGTCGGCTCACTGGAAAGATGGTTCAAGCCCGCCCAATGCAAAACGCATGGCGAATACATCATCAAAGGCGAATTTATCGGTCAAAAGTATTCGGTCGTTCGCTTCTCATTTTACAAACCGACGGACGACGTAAAGGAAATGATCAAAAAAGCGGCGGAGCCGCAGTCCAAAAAGCGCCGCAGGCGCAGGAAGAAAAAGACTGCCGACGCACAGGAACCCGCAGTTCAGCCGCCGGAGGACGTACTGTCCCGCGCAATTGCCTTTGCAGCCGAAAAACATAAGCTGCAGACGCGAAAGGGCGGCGCCATTCCATACATCGTACATCCAATGGAAGCTGCTGCCATCACCGCTACCATGACGGACGATATGCTTGTTATCGCAGCAAGCATGCTTCACGATACGGTGGAGGATTGCCCGGATGTAACGATGGACGTAATTGAAAACAGCTTTGGCGCGCATATCGCGGACCTTGTAGCCTTTGAGACTGAGGAAAAAACCGAAAATGCTTCGGAGTCATGGCGCGCTCGCAAGGAAGACGGCCTTAAGCGCCTGAAGGATGCGGACGAGGAACACCTGATCGTAGCTTTGGCCGATAAACTCAGCAACGCCCGGGCGATGCATATCGATTATCTGCAGGCGGGCGACGAATTGTTCAAACGTTTCAATCAAACGGATAAGAGCGAACAGGCGTGGTATTACCACTCTCTCGTAGATGCATTGGCCACCCTGTCCCGCTTTCCGGCGTATGCAGAATTTCAGACGCATGTGGAAGCGGTATTCGGAAAGAAGAAAGCGCGCAGAAGAAAACCCTCAAAAACAAAATAAGGCGCACGGAGAGGGCAGCCCCTCTCCGTTTTTCATCAATTTGGGTAACATATGCGGCCCAAACGGAGAAAAATGCTCCCTGTTTCCGATTGCCGTCCGAAAAGAACGCAATCCTTTGGAGGATTGGCCCCGTTTCATCAATAACGGAACTGTTTGGCAGACCGCTTCCGCCTTCCTCATAGGAAACAATAAAGCCCTCAGACCTTTCAAAAAACACAAAAATCGAGTGCAAATTAACCGTCACATTACGCACAAAATAGTGAACCATACGATTTTTTGTGGTATAATGATCATGATCCAATACGAGGCGCGCCGCGGGCGAAAATCGTCCCGGCAAACGCCTTCCCGCCCGCCTGGGCGGTAAGTAAAAAGGAGGACAAACCATGCAGTATACCCGCGAAGTGGAAGAAATGGTATGCGTGGCAAAGGGCCCGTACCATGGCCCGGCGCCGATTCCCGAAGAGGGAAAATGGATTCAGGCTAAGCAGATTCAGGATATCTCCGGCTACACCCACGGCATCGGCTGGTGCGCACCCCAGCAGGGCACCTGCAAGCTGAGCTTGAACGTTAAAAACGGCATCATCGAAGAGGCGCTGGTAGAGACCATCGGCTGCTCCGGCATGACCCACTCCGCCGCTATGGCGAGCGAGATTCTGCCCGGCAAGACCATTCTCGAAGCCCTTAACACCGACCTTGTATGCGACGCCATCAACACCGCCATGCGCGAATTGTTCCTGCAGATCGTATACGGCCGCACCCAGTCCGCTTTCTCTGACGATGGTCTGAAGATCGGCGCAGGTCTGGAAGACCCCGGCAAGGGCCTTCGCTCCATGGTAGGCACCATGTACGGCACCAAGGCCAAGGGAACCCGTTACCTGGAAATGACAGAAGGCTACGTACTGAAGATGGCCCTCGAAAAGGACGATCAGGTATGCGGATAGCAGTAACTGTCTCTGGGCAAGATGATGGACGCCATCAAGAAG
>JAZSRC010000067.1:0-17018 GCA_045538305.1 Clostridia bacterium
TTCCGTATGCATATACTTTATCTTCCATGATCCTTACTGCAGGCTTATCATCGTTTATAATCCTTACTCGTTCCTCTCCGTATACACGCTGCCAGATCGACGTGTGCGTCGATTTCCCCGTCCCCGGATCCGCTGAAAACAAATAGGCCTTCCCTTCCATCTCTACCGCTGACGCATGAATCATCATTCCTCTGTACTCTATAACTAATTATGCACATATTATACATTATATATTATAATGCATCGAAATCAAATTTCAATACATTTTTAAATAACTACACTCGTTTTTATTTAAAGTTAATGTATTAATTCATAATCATATATGTATAGTTATCAACCAATAGATATATATTTATATATATCTATTGGTTTTATTGATGAAATATGTCTTGAATTATATATGTATATACTTATAATATATTTTACGCGGTAGGTTGCAAATCCGGGGCAGATTGTGCTATAATCATGCAAAAAAAGGAAAGGCATTCCATATGAAAAAACGCTTCCGCATTGTTTTTACATCCGACATACACGGGCATTTATTCCCGACGGACTATATCCAGCCCGGCGAAAAGCCGATGGGGCTGTTTTCCCTTGCGCAGGGCTATCAGAAAGACGGAAACACGCTGGTGATTGACGGCGGCGATACGCTGCAGGGTTCGCCCTTTACGTATTTTGCCGCGCATAACGGACAAATACGCGCCGTAGCAGAAGCCATGAATGCCTGCGGATACGACTATGCCGTACCCGGCAATCACGACTTCAACTACGGGCACGCAAAAATGGAAGAATACTTTTTATCGTTGAGCGCGAAAACGCTGGCGGCAAATGTAACGGACAAAACGGGTCGGTTTCTGTTTGCGCCGTGCGCCGTGCACACGCTGGAAAACGGCATGAGAATCGGCCTTGTGGGCGTGGTAACGGACTGGGTAAACAAATGGGAAAAGGCCGAAAACCTGAAAAGCTTCATAGTATCCGACACACTTACCGCCGCAAAGGCAGCCTATAACGAAATCAAGGATCGGTGCGATGTAACCGTATGCGTTTACCACGGCGGCGTGGAACGAAACCTGGAAACAGGCGAAATACTGCAGAATACCGGCGAAAACATCGCCTGCAGAATGATCGACGAAATCCCCTTTGACATCATGCTCACATCGCATCAGCACATCGCCATGGAAAACAAGATGTGGAAGCAAACCCACATTTGCCAGAACGGTCCGAACGGCGCGTCTTTTGCCGAGGTCATCTGGGAAGACGGCAAGGTTACCAGCCGCCTGATCAAACCTGAAATCAGTGCCTGCGCCACCGAAAGCGCAAGGGTCACCGAATGCCTTGTGCAAAAATGGCTGGACACGCCCATTTCCGAACTGTCTCACGATCTGATTCCATCCTCGCCACTGGATATGGCGCTGCACGGAACGCCCATCGCCAATCTGTTTAACCGCGTACAGCTGGAAATCTCCAAAAGCGATATAAGCTCTGCCGGACTTGCCAACGAGGTGAGAGGCTTCCATAAAACCGTCACTGTGCGCGACGTGGTTTCCACGTATATTTACCCGAACACGCTGGTGGTTTTGAAAATAACCGGCGAAAAGCTAAAAAAAATGCTGGAAAACTGCGCCGGTTATTTTGACGAAGCGGAAAATGGCGAAATCATCGTTTCCGATCGGTTTTTAAAGCCCAAGGTTGCCCACTATAATTACGACTACCTGCAGGGCATACATTACACATTTGAAATCGCGAATCCCCTTGGAAGCCGCGTAACCGAGATTACCAGGAACGGAAAGCCCGTGGGCATGGACGATGAGTTCACCATCTGCGTAAACAATTACCGCGCATCCGGCGTAGGCGGCTATGAAGTGCTGGAAACATGTCCGCACGAAAGAGAAATTATGACCGAGATGAGTGAGATTCTCTTAGACTTTTTCGCCGCCAACCCCTACGTAGAAGCGGATTTTTCAAACGCCTACAGGGTGCTTTTGAACGGAAAAGAGGCGTAAACGTTCGCCTGTTCCGGTTTGTTCAAAGGTGAACTCTCTGAAGGACAAACTTAACTTGACTTAGTGGCCCTTATTTTATATAATATCTAAGGCTGTGAAACAGCTGTGCCATAGACAGCGAGTGCGAATGCGTAAACCGAAAGGTGCTCGCCGAGGTGCAAAGGATTTGGTTAAAAACATTGTTTTTTCTGCCGCCCTTGCGCCTATGCGCAGGGGCGTTTCATTATGCCGTCATTCATCGGACGGAATGTGAGGTGTAGAATAAATGTCCAACAAGAACATCGAAAGCAAGAAGGTTATCGTCGCCGGTATCAAAGAAAAGTTTGAGAAGGCGTCCACCGTTGTGCTGGTAGACTATCGCGGCCTGACCGTAGCCGAGGATACCGCTCTTCGTAACGAATTCCGCAAGTGCGGCGTTGAGTACGCGGTTCTGAAGAACAGCATGGTAGAGCTGGCCGTTAAGGATACCCCCTTCGCAGAGCAGATGAAAGAGCATCTCAAAGGCCCCACCGCAGTTGCGTTCGGCTATGAAGATATGATCGCTCCCGCGAAGATCGCAGTTGAGTTCGGTAAGAAGAGCAAGAAGCTCACCGTGAAGTGCGGTGTATGCGACGGCGCTTTCCTGGATCAGGCAGGCGTTCAGGCTCTGGCAGACCTGCCCAGCAAGGAAGTTCTCATCGCCCGTATCATGGGCAGCATGATGAGCGCGGTTTCCAGCTTCGTACGCGTTATCGAGGCTATCCGCAAGCAGAAGGCCGGCGAAGAATAATCGCTGCCTGATATCAAAATAAAAAATCACACATTGATTGATAATTAATTGGAGGTAACACAATGAACGCTCAGGAAATCATTTCTGCCGTTGAGTCGATGACTATTCTCGAGCTGGCTGATCTCGTAAAGGCCATGGAAGAGAAGTTTGGCGTATCCGCCGCCGCACCCGTAGCAGTAGCCGCTGGCCCCGCCGCAGCCGCTGAAGCTGTTGAAGAGAAGACCGAGTTCGACGTAATCCTGAAGGATGTCGGCTCCGAGAAGATCAAGGTTATCAAGGTTGTTCGCGAAGTCGTTGCCGGTCTGGGCCTCAAAGAAGCCAAAGAACTGGTTGACAACGCTCCCAAGCCCCTCAAGGAAGGCATCTCCAAGGAAGCTGCCGAGGAAATCAAGAAGAAGTTCGCAGATGTCGGCGCAACCGTCGAAATCAAGTAATTTCTTTACAAGAAAAGCCGCCCCGGAAAGGGCGGCTTTTCAATCGTTCGAAAATCTTGGGAGAGGTTTGGAGAGGGAGCATACTTCCTCTCCATTTTCCATCGATTTCGGCGGCATGTACGGCGAAATCGCCCGTTTTTCTTAAGCGGAGCGGCGAAAAACGCTTCCCCTTCCCGGTCTCCGCCCGGAAATCCCGCAGGATTTCAGGAGACCGGCCTTCCCATCAAAAAGGACTTTTTTTGATGGCTTCGCCGCCCCGGAAAGGGCGGCTTTTTGTTTCTTGAATAATCTTTTCAAATGAGGATACAATAATGAATGATTCTGTAACCACCATCCGCGATCTTAAGGAAGCAATCCATCAGATGTGCCTTCAGAAGGGCTGGGGCGGCGAAACCGGCGTTCAGAACCCGCAGCATGTTGCCATGGCCATGACCGTTGAAATGAGCGAACTGCTGGAACACTTTCAGTGGCTGAACGCACCTGATATTGAAAGGCTGCTTTCGGGCGAGGATCAAAAGCGCATCGCTATGATCGGCGAGGAATTTGCGGATGTGATGATGTACGGGCTTCAGCTGATGCGCTGTCTGAACATAGACGTAGCCCACGAAATTGAACGCAAAATCGATATTGTGCTCAAACGCGATAAAACATGGAAAATGGACATTGAGCACACCTGACGGAGGCTCATCGCAAATTGGAATTCAGCCGGATTGTTGTAATCAATACAGGCGGAGCGGATGCGTATGCAATCGCAAGAAGATTTCGCTTTCTGAAGGCGTATGCCGTAGCAGAGAATGCACTGGACATTAGCCCTGAGACTTTTTCGGGAGATGTACGCGGCATTGTCATCGCCGGGAACGGGCATGAGCTTACCATCAATTCCGGAATACTGCTTCGCGCCTTGTCCGAAAAAAAACCGCTTGTCGCCTTTGGCGTCAATTCCGAAGCGCTGCTTCGAACGCTTAACGGACAGATCGGTCAATCATGGAATACCGGCGGCACCATGCACGTAAACTTCCTGTCCTCTCCCCTGTTTTCGGACATTTCCGGCGGCGATCGATATTTTGAAAATGCGTATGAATTTACCCTGCCGGACGGCTTCATGCCCGCGGCTGTCACGGAAAATAAGCATGTCGCCGCCTTTTCAAATGCCGAAAAAACCATATTCGGCGCGCAGTTTTCCATAGAATCCAACGATCCCGACGGCATGCTGATTCTGAAGAACTTCGCTTTTAAAATCTGCGGCATGCCCGAAGACTGGACGATGCCATATTTTTTGAAGAGCGTGCTTTCGTGGCTTTCCACAACCGATACCGGCGGGAAATACGTATGCGCTGTTTCCGGCAGCGCTTATTCGATTGTTTCCGCCGCCATTGCCCTTCGGGCGTTCCCGGACCGGGTAACTTGCGTAATGCTGGATACCGGTCTTTTGCGGATGGGCGAGCTCCAAAGAACACTTTCGGTATTTGACGAAGCGCTCAGATCGCCTTTGAATATCACTGATATTTCAAAATCGGTATTCGCCGCCCTTCAAGGCGCTTCCTGCACGCGGGACAAGCACGAGACCGTAAGGCGCGAAATGCTGAAGGCCCTTTTGAAGGAGGGCGACGTGATCATTCGCGGAACTGGACATGCAGGCGCATTTGAGCTTTGCCCCGTCAGCATGCTTCTTCGAAGTGAAATACAGGAGCTTGGCGGCCTTCTTGGCATTCCTCAAGAGGCGCTCAGCAGCCAGCCGTTTCCGGAGTCCGGACTTGCATGCCGCATCAGCGGCGAAGCGACGACAGAAAGCGTACGCATTCTGCGAGACGCCGATGATATTTTCCGGCATGAAGTTGAAAATTCCAACCTCCACAAAAAGCTGGTAAAATACTATGTAACCCTTTCCCCTGCAGACGACGATACCTTTGCCGCCATACTGCATGCGCTGATTTCGTCGGAAAGCATGATCGGCTACGCATTTCGTATGCCCTATGACGTAATTGAACGGACCGTAAAGCGCATGCTGACAAGCGAAAGCAGAATCGCCGGCGTCATGTACGATGTGACAGGCAGATAACCGCGCTGTTTTCCATTCAGCCGCCATACCGGATCCATAGAAAAGCTCTGCGCCTTTCGGGCGCATTTCTATTGCCCTTCATAGGGTTTTGTGTTAGAATGGTATAGTGGATTTATGCCCAAATTTTTATAGGCCGAGGGTTTCTCTATGAAAATAAGTCACGAAAGCATAACGCCGGAAGTTTCCGCTCAGAATACCTTTGTCGCACGCGACGACAGCCGCGTGCTTCTTGGCATTTGCACCGTTTCCCCACGGGATATGGGCGCTATGTTCCCCGATGCGCCGAAACAGTTTGTCATTCACGCCCGAGGCGACGAACGCTCGCTGCATGTGCTGTACGGCGCTGCCGTTGCGCATGCGCGCGTGCTTGCAGCGCGGCATCCTGGCCGCAGCCGCATTTACGCAGAGGTAAACGTGGGCGATGAGGCGTCGCTCAGCGTACTTGGCGCACTCGGATTTTCAAATAACGACGGTGTTATGCGCATGTATCGCCGCGTAAACGGCAACCGAAATCTTGCCCGCCTGCCGGAGGGTTGCACCATCGTGCGCGATTTTCTGGCCGACCCCACGGAGCGAAAATTTTTCCTTGAAAGATACAATGCCTGCTATGGCCTGAGCAACGACGATAACTGGCTTAGCGAGCTTGCCGAGCAGCAGGACTTTGCCAGAATCCTGATGGTTTCGCCTAACGATCTTGCCGGCGAACTGCTTGTATGGAACGAGGACGGCGTAGGCATAATCGGCATTATCCAAACCGCGCGTAAATGGCGCAGAAAAGGTGTGGCTACCTATCTTCTGGAAGACGCCAGGCTGTATTTCCATTCTCTGGGACTTACATTCTCTCAGTTCGACGTTTGGATTAGGTCGCCCGGCGCGCTTCCTCTTGCCAAAACCGCAGGCTATTCGGGCGGCGATCCGATTTATCTGTATCCGGAACTGTATCTGTAAAAGACTTTTAAATAGAAATGTAAGAGCCAAAGCTGCCTCACACAGCGCCGCTGCAAAACGCAGATTGAGAAGCCGGAAAACTGCGGACTTCTATCATTTCAAAAGCATATAAAAACCGCTGCAGAATACTACAGCGGCTTTTATTACTCTTTAGTTTTTCTTTTGTAATCAGCTAGCGAAAATTACTTTGCAAGCCATGCATCGAGCTGAGCCTGAGCGTCCTCGATCATATCCTGCAGGCCAGCAGCGTTCATCTTGGCCAGGAACTCGTCCTTAACTTCTTCGAACGCGATGGTGCCGGTGGCGAAGGAAGCATAGTACTCATCCTTGATAGCGGCCATTTCGGCGAGCTGCTGAGTCCATGCGGAGGTATCCATGGTGAAGCCCTGCATTGCGGAGGACTTTGCATTGTTGGCAACCTCAGCATAGTAGAGTTCATACTGGTTCATAACGGGAGCCTTGGCGGTGCCGGCAACCTGATCTGCGGATACGGTGATGGAGGTCTCGAAGTAGGCCGGCTGAGAGAATGCCCAGGGAGCATAGTTGTCAGAGCCAACCTGAGTGCGCTGAACGCCGCCTGCGCAAGCGGGGTTCTGCTCTTCGGTTACGTAGTTCCAGTGATAGCCCTGAACACCAAAGCGCATGGTGTCAGCGAACAGCTTGTTGGTGTGTACGAGCTCGATGTACTTGAGAGCGGCTTCGATCTTCTCGGGCTGGTCGGCCAGAGTTACAGAAAGAGCGTTCATGGAGCCCTGTACAGAGTCAACAGAGAGGTGGGGTCCGAAGTAGCAGGTCATGGAGGTGTCATAGCCATTGGATACGGAGTAGTCGTAGCCCGGCCATGCCTGTACGGTATCGATGCGCTTCTTGGAAGTGTCGATAGCGGTTTCGGTCAGCTGAGCAGCGTCGGGATTGATGATGCCCAGATCATACCACTCGGCGAGGGTAGCAAGGCGCTCCTGGATAGCAGGATCGTCGTATACGGTAACAACTTCGGTGGTGCCGAAGATGCAGCCGATGCCGGAGGTACGATCGATGAAGTCGAAGGAGGAGTCATAGCCGCGAGCGCCGCCGCCTACCAGGTAGGGGAACTCTTCCGGATATGCTTCTTTCCAAGCTACGAGGAAATCGGTCAGGTCGCCGAAAGCTTCGATTCTGTCAGGAATCTCAAAGCCCAGCTCGTTGGCGATCTCGGTGGGATAGGTGATGAAGTTCATCATCGCGTAGTCCTTCTTTACGGGAACAGCATAGAGGCCGCCGTCGAAGGAGTGGGACAGTGCCCATACATCGGGGGTCATGGAAGCCCACAGGTCGGGAGCATACTTCTCTACCAGGCCATCAATGTTGAGGAAGAGGCCTTCGGATACACGCTGGTTGGTGTTGTTGTACCAGCCGCAGGTGTAGTAGATGTCGAATACTTCGCCAGCCTGGATGGAGTTGAGGAGCTGATCTTCGGTGAAGTACTGGATGTCGCACTCTACGCCGATCAGTTCGCGGCTCATTTTGTTGAGCTCTTCGAGAACCATTGCGTTGTCGATAGGAGCGGTGGAGCCGGAGCCCATCGCCCAGGTCAGCTTGATAACTTCGTCCTCAGCAAATGCGCCGAAAGAGAGAGCCATCAGGACTGCCAGCATGAGAGCCATGAGTTTCTTCATAGTGGAAACCCTCCTTTTTTATTATTACAACGGTATTTTATTTACCGTTATAATCGGTGAAAAGTTTATCCCTTTACCGCGCCGATCGTAAGACCGGAAATGAAGTACTTCTGGAAGAAGGGATAGGAGCACGCAATCGGGATAACGGCAACCATAACCATAGCCATTCGAACGGTTTCGGAAGGTACGTTGTTGCTTTCGCCCGGAGCCATGAACTGGCTGTTGCGGCTTAAGAATTCGATGTTGTTTTCAAGGGAAATCAGAACGTACTGCAGCGGGAATTTGTCCTGAACGTTGCTGGTCAGGTAGTACTTGGCCATCATCCAGTCGTTCCAGTAGGCGAAGGTGTAGAAAAGGCCGATGGTGGCGATGGACGGAAGGGAGATGGGCAGAACAATCTGAAGGAAAATTCTGATCTGCGCCGCGCCGTCGATCTTGGCCGATTCGATAATCGCATCCGGAACGGTGGTCTGGAAGAAGGTGCGCATGATAATTACGTAGAAGCTTGAGCAGCACATCGGAAGAATCAGCGCCCAGTAGGTGTTCTTAAGTCCCAGAATACCGGTATTGATCATGTAGGAAGCTACAAGACCGCCGGAGAACAGCATTGGAATAAAGATAAACCAGGTGAAGAAGCCCCTTAAGCGGTAATTCGGGCGGGAAACGGCATAGCCCATTGTGGAGCACATGACCAGACCCAGGCAGGTTCCGACAACGGTAACGAAGATAGAGTTCAGGAACGCGCCGCCGATGTATTCGATCTGACGCGCCAGATATGCATAGCTCTCAAGACTCCAGCTGCTCGGGAAATAGCTGTAGCCCTTGGCCATAACGCTCGATTCCGAAGAGAAGGAAACGATCAGAACCAGCAGCGCGGGCAGGAAGCAAAGCAGCGCCAGAAAGATGAAAATTCCGCTGAAAATAATATTTGTTACCGGGCTCACACGCAAATACTTAAGCGTGGGGGCATTATTTTTTTTAGCCATTGTTCTTTCTCCTCCTTATCTAACAATTCAATTAGAACAGTCCGGCTTCGGGATCGATCTTCTTTACAACGATGTTTGCAAGGACGATGGTAATGCATCCGCAAACAGACTGCAGAAGAGAAGCCGCAGAGGAGAAGTTGATGTTGGGCGATTCAAGCAGCGCCTTGTATACGTATACGTCGACAGTCTGCGTAATCGGCGTAAGGGGACCGGAGTTTCTGGTGGCCTGATAGAAAAGGCCGAAATCGCTGCGGAAAATGGAGCCGATGGCCATGATGAACATGATCGAAATGATCGGGCGAAGCATGGGCAGCGTAATGTATTTGGTCTGCTGCCATTTGCTGGCGCCGTCAATCAGCGCCGCCTCATACATTTCCTGATCAATGCCGCTGATGGAAGCCATGTATACAACCATGTTGTAGCCCATGCCCTTCCACTGGTTCAGGAATATCAGGAACCACGTCCAGAACGGAATGCTCTGATACCAGTCGTGCGTCCAGTCTTTATTGCCGGTGATGGATCGTACCATGTTGTTTACAAGACCACGCGCGGGCGTAAGGAATGCAAATACAAAGTAACCGATAACTACCCAGGAAAGGAAGTGCGGCAGGAACATCATCGTCTGGCAAACCTTTGCAAGACGCTTGGAGTAGAGCTGGGAAATCATGATGGCGAGGGTTACGGGAATGATTACGCCAAGCACGATGAAGATGAAGTTATAAACTAGGGTATTGCGGACCATGGAATCGAAGTAACTGGAATCAATCAGGAACTTGAAGTTTCCAAAGCCGTTAAACTTACTGTTCATGAAAAGACTGTAAAGGAAGCTTCTGCCGGGCTTAACCTTATAATCCATGAACGAAATAACGACGCCGAACATCGGAGCATAGCAGAAAATCAGATACCAAAGAGTTGTGGGCAGATGAAGCAGGAACAATTCAAGGTTGTCAAAGGAGGAACCCGAAGTTCCATAATCATTACTCTTCTTTTTCCGTTTCTTCGCCGGTATTGCTTTTACACTCACGACAGCCAACCCCTTTCACATTCGTATTAAAGCGCATTAGAGAAACCCTTTTCCCGTCATCCAGGAAAGCGTTCCTTTATGATTTGTTCGAATTTTGTCCGGTTTTTTGCTGTTTTTCATTACTGTCTATTGATTCTATCACGAAACATACATTTTGTCAATATTATTATGCGCTAAATTGTGCGTAATAACAAATCGTTTCCATTTTTCAAAATATATGCTGACAGACAGCAAAAAAGGCCGCTTTCGCGACCTTTTTCCAGCAATCAAAGCAAATCCGTTTCATAGACACTGCACCGCCATAAGGCTTTTACACAATTTTATCCAGCGCCAGCATGGATTCAAAAAATACCATTGTGCTTTCAAACAGAGACGGCAGATGAATGTATTCATCCGGAGCATGCGCGCCGCCGTGGCCTTCGGGCAGTCCCTCCGGGCGATTGGATCGTCCGGGGAAGCTCAGTCCGAAAGTAATGGCGTTTTCCAGGCAGCGGGAATAGGTGCCGCCGCCCATCGTATAGGCCTTTTCTTCATCGCCTGTAATATTTCGATAGGCATCCATCAGAGCAACCACACGGGGATCGTCCTTTTCGATAAATACGGGATTTGTGGTATCAAGCAGGGTAACTTTGAAGCCTGCGCCCTCTTGAGCCTTTTTCATTTCCGACTTCACGTTCTCAAGATCGGATTTTACGGACAGCCTGCAGTCCGCATGCACTTCAATTTCGCCCGCCCGGGTTCTGGCAATGCCGACGACCATTGTGGTTTTTCCGGTATCTTCATCCTCCATGGCAATTCCGGCATGCTCGCCGTAAAAGCCCTGAGACAGGAAATAAACGGCCTTCATTGCAATAAGCGATTCGCCGGAAAGAACACCCGACTTTACAAGCGCGCCCGAAAGCATGTGAATAGCGCTTTTTCCGTGCTCGGGGCTTGCAGCGTGGGAAGCGACGCCGTGCGCGATCAGGCGAACGCCGTCTTCTTCTGAAATAACCTCATAATCGGGCGCGGCAAAGCCTGCCTGATCAAAAGCTTCCTTTATATAATCATAAGGCTTGTTCAGCACGCATTCGCACAAAGGAGGCACCATATTGTCTACCTCGCCGCCGGTAAAACACCTGATTTCATCGCCCGCAGGGATCACGGCGTGCGACGTCAGGCTGCCCTTCTGCGCATAGCATACCGGGAACGCCGCGTCGGGCACGAGCGTAACCGCGCAGGGTTTTTCTTTTATATTATAGTATTCCATATCCTGCATACCGGTTTCTTCGCTGAGGCCCAGTATCAAGCGAAGCCCGTGGTTCATGGAAAGACCGAGCTCCTTCACCATACGCATTACATACAGCGCCGCGATTGCGGCGCCCTTATTATCGCTGGAGCCGCGGCCATATATGTAGTCTCCCTCGCGCACGGCGTCATAAGGCGGATGAATCCAGTTTACACCCTCCGGAACAACGTCCAGATGCGCAATCACGCCAATGGAGTTATCGTCGTCTCCATAGGTAACGGTACCGTAGTATCCGTCCGCATTTTTGGTTTCAAAGCCGTAAGATGCGCATTTCAGAAGTGCAAAGTTCAGCATTTTTACGGTTTCTGCGCCAAAGGGCGCGCCTGCTGAAGCCAGATCCGAACGACTTACTGAGCGGATTCGCACAAATTCCTGAAGATCCGCCGCCATTTCCTCCTTATGAGCTTCAAGCCATTGCTTTGCGAGGGCTATCGTTTCCTTTCTGTCCGGCATAATGACTCCTCCCCGTTATGCTTTGTTTTCCTCTTCGATTTTTTCTATGAGTATATCCTCGTATTCACTTATCTGCTTCGCGCGCACGCGATTCAGCTTCAAAAGCTCCAGAAGCGCCAGAAATACCGTAATCACTTCATCCTTGGAGGGCGCATCCTCAAACAGAGAAAAGAACATTGCGCTCCCGTTTTTCAATCGCTTCTGGATGCGGGCCATGCACTGGCTGACGGTGTATACTTCCCGTCTGACCTCTCTTTGGGAAAACTTTTCAAACTGCTCGTTTTCTGCCTGCTCCTCAAGCCTCCTAAGTACCCTTGCAAACGCGCGGGCCAATCCCGGCAGGGTAAGACCCGTCAGCTCGATGGTCGGAGGCGGCAGAGGGTATTCCTCGGGCAGCTTGGTAATCAGCGCCATGGCTTCCGCCTCCAGCTGCTTCATTTCGCCGGAGATTTCTTTGAATTTTCTGTATTCCTCCAGCTGCCGGATCAAGGCTTCCTCTGGACTTTCTTCATCGTCGTCTTCTGTTTCCTGCTTGATTTTCGGAAGCAGAGAACGGGATTTGATTTCCAGAAGCGTAGCCGCCATCTGCAGAAATTCGCTGGCGCTGTCCATGTCCAGTTCATCAATCTGCGACATGGACGCCAGATACTGCTCTGTGATCTCGGATATAAAAATATCGCGGATATTGATCTTGGCATGCGAAATCATATCCAGAAGCAGATCCAGCGGGCCTGTGTATTCGTATTTTTTCAGTTCAACTACATACGCCATATTTTCCGCCCGTCAGAACAGGCCGAACGCACCGGTGAGGTTGCACGTAAGCGTCATAAGCCCGTCGAATATATTGTGCCTGACAAAATTCAGCGCTATGGATATCAGGTCCAGCTTCTCATTAAAATTGCCCAGCATGATTAGCGCAAACAATATGGTGCTTCCCACCTGCGCAGCCTTTTGCGGCGCAAACAGCGGGCGCTTGAGAATCAGATCGTTCAACACATGATAGCCGTCCAGCGGCGGTATGGGAATCAGATTGAAAAACGCCAGAATCAGGTTAATGGACATAAACGAGGCCACCGCCTGATACAGATAACCAACGGCTTTCCCCGCGATGGGTTCTATAAACAACTCTCTGATGCCGTATTCCCCGCCGTCGATTTTATAATACCACGAGCCGCTGGCAATTTTGAAGATATCCTCCACTGCAAAGGGTATCCTATTTCCGTCAATTTCAAGCAAATACAAGTAGTCATCGCCGTTTTTAAAAAACGCGTACGTGGACTCATTTTCTAAAAAGGACGCCGCCGTGTCATATACGGGAACAGAGCTGAAGCAGATAGACAATATCAGCACCAGAATCAGAAAGCCAATCAGGCACAGAATCAGGTTGGCCGTAATGCCCGCAAGCGACACCTTCAAATCGTCTCTTCTGGGGTTTTGGAAGTTGTTCGGGTTAACCGGCACAGGCTTTGCCCAGCCGAAGCCCATGAGCATCATAAACAAAAAACCCACGGGATGAATATGCTTTAAGGGGTTCAGCGTAACTCTTCCGTAGAGCTTCGCGGTTGGATCTCCGCAGGTAAGCGCAACATAGCCATGCGCCGCCTCGTGCGCGCTGAGCGCAATGAGTATACCCGGCAGCGAAATCAGCATGCCCGTAATAAAGCCTATGGGATCGTCAATGATATTCAGGATATTCATTTCTTCCTCCGTCAAAATGCCGAATCCGGAAGGAAATCGGCATTCTCTCATCGAATGCTATCAGTCGGAGGTGTTCCCCAAGTGAATGCATATGATTTTGATAAAACGATCTTTAACGGCGATTCCACCGCAAGATTCTATGTGTACTGCCTGATCCGGACGCCGAAAATGCTTCTGCGCATCCCAAAGCTGGTTTTTGAAGCGATGTTTGTGCTGAAAAAGGACAAGCAGCGCTTCAAGCAAAACATGTTCGCCTTCCTTACCGACTTAAAGGATCCGGACCGGATGCTGAAATGCTTTTGGGACAAAAACCGGAAGCGAATCAAAAAATTCTACCTTCCCATCAAGCGGGACGACGACCTGATCGCCTCTGCGTCTCCCGAATTCCTTCTGCGCCCGATGATAGAGGAGCTTGGAATTCGCTTCCTGATCGCAAGCCCCGTGGACATGCAGACCGGAAAATACACAGGGCCCAATTGTCACGGTCAGGAAAAGGTAATCCGCTTTCGAAGAGAATACCCGGATAAAAGCATTGATGCGTTCTATTCCGACTCGCATTCCGACGATCCCATGGCGTTCATTGCAAAAAAGGCGTACATGGTAAAGGGAGAAAAGGTGTTTGACTGGCCCGTGAAGAAGTAAGAAAAACCTTCTTTACAGTCCGGAATCTCCTGTTCTCCCATGCGATAAGCACGTATCAGGACTTTTTATCCCTTCTGCGAACCTCGCCCGATCCCTTTGAAGACCGGCGGTCTTCCCGTTTGATGTACGGGCGGTCGTCGGTTTTTCTCTGATCGCGGGGACCCTTCCACTTGCCGCTATAGGTTCTTTGTTCGGCGGGATTGGCAGGCATGCCGTCGCGGCCCTGCGCCATACGGGGGCGCATGGGTTCCTTTTTGCGTCTGTCCCTGAAATCGCCTTCGCGGGCGGGACGTACATCGCCTTTTTTAAAGTTCTTTGCGCCGTCTTCCCGGAAACCGCGGGCATTTTCCCGGCCTCTTGGCGCGCGGGCAGGCGGCGTCGCCGGACGCACGGGCTGGGGGCGCGGGGGCTTGGGCGGCGGCTCGGGAATGCGGATATCCAGAGCCGGGTTGATTTTTTCGCCAGTCGCCTCGGACAGCATGGAAATCAGCGCGCTTACGGCCATTTCGGGCGTCAGAGCTTCCAGCAGCTTTTTAACCGTTTCCACTGCGCCTTCATTTTCAAGCGCGTTTGCACGTTCCACAGCCTTTTCCACCAGTCGCGCTTCTTCCGCAGCCCGGATATCTTCACCGGAGGGCGGCTGCTCGCACAAAATCTGGGCGCGGGTCAGCTTTCTGTATTCCCACATGCGCGAGGTTTCGCGGCCTACCACAAACGTATAGGCGCGGCCTTCGCGTCCGGCACGGCCGGTTCGGCCCACGCGGTGCACGTAGGTATCGACGTCAAGCGGAATATCGTAGTTGAATACGGCTTCGATGTTATCGATGTCAAGGCCGCGTGCAGCGACGTCAGTAGCAACGAGTATGCTGACCATACCGCTTTTGAATCGAGCCATGATGGCGTCGCGTTCAATCTGGCGCATATCGCCATGCAGGCCGGCTGCGGCAAAGCCGCGCGACTGCAGAGAGGTAACAACATCCTCTACGCCGATTTTTGTATTCATAAAAACCAACGCTCTGGTAATGCCGTCGCGAACAAGCAGCCTCGACAAAAGCTCGTTTTTATGGAACGAACGCACCGGTACATAGCACTGGCGCACCTTTTCCACCATCATCGTTTGGTTTTCCACCTTCAAAAATTCCGGCTCATGAAGGTATTTTTTGGCAAGCGCCATGATCGGAAACGGCATGGTCGCGGAAAAAAGTGCCGTCTGCCTTTCCTCATTTGTTTTGGAAAGTATGGCTTCTATATCGTCGCGAAAGCCCATATCCAGCATTTCGTCGGCTTCATCAAGGATGGCGACCTTTACATTTTCAAAGGAAAGAGAACCGCGGTTCATGTGATCCATCACGCGTCCAGGCGTGCCGACAACCACCTGTACGCCCATGGAAAGCGCCCGAAGCTGGCGTTCGATGGGCTGACCGCCGTAAACTGCAAGCGCCGTAAGCGCAGGGCGGTACTTGGCAAGCTTCATGATTTCACCGGCCGTCTGTACGGCAAGCTCGCGCGTGGGGCACAAAACCAGCGCCTGCACGTGCTTATCGCTTGCATCCACGCATTCAATCAGCGGTATGCCGAAGGCCGCGGTTTTACCGGTTCCCGTCTGTGCCTGACCGATGACGTCCTTGCCCTCCAGCATCGGCGGAATGGCTATTTTCTGTATGGGCGTAGGCTCCGAAAAGCCCATATCCGTTATCGCCCGCAATGTTTCGTCGGATACATTAAAATTAAACTGCTCCAAAGGTACATTCGCTCCCATTATTTAGTTGCTTGAGCATACCATATTTATATGCGCCTTTCAACGAAAGGGCATGAATATTTAGTGAATTTTCTATTCGTATATACCGCTTGACAGATACCTTGTGCCGCTGTCGGGCAAAATGGCGACTATGTTTTTGCCTTCACCGGCAATACCCGCCGCCCGGAAGGCCGCAAATACGCTCGCGCCGGACGTGATGCCCGCAAAAATGCCCTCCGTTCTCACCAGCAGCTTCGCCGTTTCAAACGCATCTCGATCCGATACAGGAATCACATCGTCGATCAGATCTCTGTCAAGAATCGAAGGCACAAAGTTTGCGCCGATGCCCTGCAGGCCATGCGCGCCAGATATTCCCTTGGAAAGAAGTGGGGACGACGCGGGCTCAACGGCAATGATTTTTACGCCGGGGCACATTTTTTTCAGATACCTCGCGCAGCCAGTAAGCGTTCCGCCCGTGCCTACGCCGGCGACGAACACATCGATTTTTCCGTCAAGATCGTTGTAAATCTCGACACCAGTGGTTTTTTCATGGGCGGCGGCGTTCGCTTTATTATCAAACTGGCCCGGAAGAAATGCCCCGGGCACACTGTCTTTAAGGGCGTTGGCAGCCTGAACCGCGCCGTTCATACCAAGCTTCCCATCCGTCAGCACCACTTCTGCGCCGTATGCCTTTAACAGGTTTATCCGTTCTCGGCTCATGGTGTCCGGCATGGTCAGCACTACACGATAGCCCCGCGCCGCTGCGACAGCGGCAAGCCCTATGCCCGTATTTCCGCTCGTAGGCTCGATAATCACGGCGCCTTTTTTGATCAGGCCCTTTCTTTCCGCATCAAGCAGCATTTCTAGCGCGGGTCTGTCCTTCGCGCTGCCGGTTGGGTTCATCATTTCAAGCTTTGCGAAAACCTCCGCGCCCAACGGAAAGTGTTTTTTGATTCTTGAAAGGTGAAGAAGCGGCGTGTTTCCAACAAGCGCTTCCATTGATTCATATACTGCCATTCATGCCCCTCCCAACTTATCGTAATAACGCACTTAGGGATCGCGGTAAATCCACGATCCCTTAAAATGCAGCTTGATATGCCCGATTACGCTTGCTTAGCGAGGCGTTTTGCAAGGCGAGCCTTTTTACGGTTGGCCGCGTTCTTATGAATAACGCCCTTCGAGGCAGCCTTATCCACCGCGCCCTGCGTTGCGCTCAGAATTTTCTGATCTGCAGTGCCCGCGGCGATAGCGTTATCAAACTTTTTGATGCTGGTCCTCATGGCGGACTTGATCATACGGTTGCGCAGGTTCTTCTTCTCGG
>JAZSRC010000049.1:0-46734 GCA_045538305.1 Clostridia bacterium
GGTGTGCAGCTAGCTGCACACCAAAGTCGCAGTAACTCCCGCCCTATGCGTCCTCTCAATTGGCTCTCCCCTAGAGACTTGATCTCTCTTTTCACCGTCCAAGATCATTGACAAACCTACACAATACTTCAATAACATCACATTTCCGTTACATTATGCACTATACTTCAATATCTCGTTATCCAATAATCACAAACAGATCGCCAGAAACAGCAAAATGCCATGAAATCGAATTCTCACCAACAATTCATGCCGGATCTTTCTATTTACCCAACAGAATATTGTTTTTGTATTTCTGCATATTTTTCCAGCGTGCCGATATCCACACAATCGCCTTTATACAGGTATGCGCGTACTTCCTTTCTCGTATAAAGCCATTCCGGAAAATGACCGGGAGAATCGGGATTATTGCCTTCACGCAGATACTGACCGATCAGCCTGACAGTATCCCTCCTGTAAATGTATTCGGCAAAAGCGGCAATATCCCCCTTTGGCTCTTTAGGTTTTTCCTCAAAATCCGTAATGCGCCCGTTTTCATCGGTTTTCAGTATGGCATAGCGTTTTCTTTCCTCATAATCCTCAATTCTGCCCGCAAGCAGCAAGTCTTTTCCATGCTGCCTGAAATCTTCAAAAAAGCCCGCTAGTGTTTCCGAGAGCAGATTGTCCGATGCGCATACAAGGATATCGTCGTCAATATTCACTTTTTCAATGGCGAATTGAATATCACCGATAGCTCCGCGCCTGGTTTCGTTTGATACGGAGCCGTCGTCAAGCACATAAATTCTTTTGGGCGCGTATCGTTCATTAGCCTCCAGGCTCCACTCGAAAAGCGGTTCAAAGAAGCGATGGTTTGACACAATATAAATGTCGTCAAGTTCTTTTAATTCAATAACTTTTTCAAGCAGATGATCGAGTATCGCCTTGTTGTTAACCGGTAAAAGCGCTTTCGGTATATGGATCGTAAGCGGATACAGCCTTGTGGCATAACCAGCTGCAAGTATAACTGCCTTCAAACATCATCCCTCCTTACTCATTCTTTTTATAGTCTATCATACAACTCTATTGTTGTCCATGCACAAAAACCGATTGATGTTTCCATAGCAATATGTTATAATATATTCAAATCGGCGAAAGGCAGGAATACATTCATGGTAAATGCGCTGTTTCATGAGGCGGAACGCTGCGCACTCGAAGCGCTTATCTATGAAGTTGAGGTAACGCCAAAACCTGGCCTTGTGGACAAAAACACGAACGGTGCGCACAGCGACATGAACGCTTCGCTTTTTATCGAAAGTGCACGCGTCGTATCCGAGCGCATTGGAAAATGCGCGGGCTACGGGTATGTAAACGCCGATCTTCCCTATGTTCACGCCTTTCAGGGAATCCGCAGAATCGGTTTGCGAGCAGAAAGGGAAATGCTTCTGGCAACCGGCGGTATAAATACGCATAAAGGCGCAATATTTGCCTTTTCCATCATTGCCTGCGCATACGGGAGGCTTACGAAGAACCATTCATCCGGCGCAAAGGATCTGCTTACCGTTTTAAAGGAAGCCGGGCGTTTGTCGGAAGAAACGCTTCTTAAGGAGCTTATTCAGATCAAACAGCGCAGCCCCGCAACAAACGGAGAACGCGCTTATCTTCTTAATAATATTGAAGGCGCTCGCGGCGAAGCGATTTCCGGCTTCCGTTCGATAGCCTATATCGCTTATCCCGCCTACATGCAGGCAAAGGCGCATGGCGCAAGCCAAAACGATGCGGGCGTATACGCGCTTTTGCATCTGATTGCCCGCGTAAACGATACCTGTCTGATTGCCCGCGGCGGCATGGGAGGGCTTGCGTTTGCGCAAAGCGCTGCGCAGACTGTGCTTAAAAGGGGCGGAGATTTCATCAAAGAAACCAAAGCGCTGGATCGCGAATTCACAGCCTGCAGGCTGAGCCCCGGCGGATCGGCGGATCTGCTCGGTGCACTCAAATTTTTATTGTTATTAACGGGTATTGACACCCGGGGGAGGATATCAGTATGAGAGAAATCGAAGCCAGCCAAATCAAACAAACGATTTATGAGCTGATTCTCAAAGCCAGCTATGAAATCGGCGACGACATTTATGCATGTGTAGAAAATTGCGCCAAATGCGAGGAATCCCCCAGCGGCCGCGCAGTGCTTGAACAGCTGAAGGAAAACTACGACATTGCAAAACGTGAGCGCGTGGCGATATGCCAGGATACCGGCATGTGCGTGGTATTCATCGATATCGGCCAGGACGTGCATATTACCGGCGGTGATTTTACCGAAACCGTCAACAGCGCCGTGCGCCTTGCCTATTCCGAGGGCTACCTTCGAAAGAGTGTTGTTCGTGATCCCCTGTACGAACGGGTAAATACAAAAGACAATACCCCCGCCATCATTCACACCCGAATCGTACCCGGCGATAAAATCGACATCATGGTAACGCCCAAGGGCTTTGGCAGCGAGAATATGTCCGCCATCAAAATGCTCGTCCCGGCGGACGGCGAAAAGGGCGTAATTGATTTTGTCGTGGAAACCATAAAAAAAGCCGGCCCGAACCCGTGCCCGCCGATTATTGTCGGCGTCGGAATCGGCGGCACAATGGAAATGGCTTCTATCATGGCCAAGCGTATGACCGCCCGCGCCATTGATACCGTAAATCCCGACCCGCGCTATCAGCGCCTGGAAGAAATTCTATTAAAGCGCATCAACAATCTGGGCATCGGACCTGCCGGCATTGGCGGGCGCACAACCGCGCTGAAAGTAAATATCGAAACCTATCCTACCCATATTGCCGGCATGCCCGTAGCCATCAACGTCGTATGCCATGCGGCGCGTCATGCGCACGCAGTAATATAAGGAGGCACGATTATGGAAAATATCCGCGTACAGCTGCCCCTTGATAAAGAGAAAATCGCAGCGCTTCGCGCAGGCGATACCGTGCTACTGACGGGCGTTATGTACACCGCGCGCGACGCGGCGCATAAACGCCTTGTAGCATGCCTGGATGAAGGCCGTCCGCTTCCCTTCGACGTCAAAAACCAGCTGATTTATTATGTCGGCCCCGCGCCTGCTTCCCCAGGTCATGCGGTCGGTTCCGCAGGCCCCACCACTTCCTATCGTATGGACGCTTATGCGCCCCGCCTGCTGGACGAAGGCCTGCTGGGCATGATGGGCAAAGGCAAAAGAAACGATACGGTTATTGAATCGATGAAGAAAAACGGCGCCGTCTACTTTGGAGCCGTCGGCGGTGCAGCCGCCCTGATCAGCCAGCGCATTGAGAAAAGCGAAGTTGTCGCATATGAAGATCTGGGAGCAGAAGCCATTCATCGCTTCACGGTCAAGGATTTCCCCGCGCTGGTCATTATCGACAGCCTGGGCAACAATGTATATGTGGACGGCCCGGCAAAATATGCAATAAACGAAGAAGAATAGCTTATAACAATTGACATTTTTGCCGCACAGCTTTATCATATTTCCAGCAATTCATTTTGTATAGGAGGAGATTCACATGCCGAACCGCACAATGGTTCTGGGCGTGATCGGCGCAGACGTTCACGCCGTCGGTAACCAGATACTGAATTTTGCATTCACCCAGGCGGGTTTCAATGTTGTAAACCTGGGCGTAATGGTTTCACAGGAGGAATTTATTGAAGCCGCTATTGAATCCGGCGCGCAGGCAATCGTAGTTTCCTCTCTGTACGGGCACGGCGAACTCGATTGCCGGGGCCTTCGCGACAAGTGCGACGAAGCAGGCCTGAAGGGCATTTTGCTGTACGTAGGCGGCAACATCGTTGTTGGCAAGCAGCCCTTTGAAGAGGTTGAAAAGCGTTTCAAGGCCATGGGCTTTGACAAGGTATTTGGTCCGGGCACGCCTCCCGAGGTTACCATCAAGGCATTGATTGAGGATTATGAAATCCGCGAAAAGGCGGAAGTCAAATGAAGCCGGTACTCTTGATAGATTTCGGAAGCACCTACACCAAGGTTACGCTTGCCGATGGAGAAAACGGTTCGCTGTACGGCACAGCGCAAAGCTTTACAACCGTCGAGGAAGATATCTCAAACGGTTTGAACGCTGCGCTTAAGGAACTTTCCCAATTGACAGGCATTTCGGAATACAGCGAATGCTATGCCTGTTCCTCGGCGGCGGGCGGCCTTCGCATGGTAGCGTCAGGTCTTGTGCCCTCTTTGACTGCGGAAGCCGCAAGGCGCGCGGCGCTGGGCGCAGGCGCAAAGGTCATTAAAACCTTTGCCTACGAAATGACCGAAGAGGATGCGGAAGAAATCGAACGAATCAAACCCGACATTCTTCTTCTGTGCGGCGGAACAGACGGCGGAAACTCCGCCTGCTGCATCCATAACGCAGGTGTGATCGCCGGTGTAAAGGCCCCGTTCCCCGTGGTTCTTTCGTGCAACAGAAACGCTGCCGCCAAATGCCGCTCCATACTGGAAAACCAAGGGCGCGACGTTGTACCATGCGAAAATGTAATGCCGAAATTCGGCGAACTGAACATTGAGCCTACGCAGGGTGCGATACGCGAACTGTTCCTGAAAAGAATCATCTCCGCTAAAGGGCTAAGCAAGGCCCAATCGCTGGTAAACGACATCATTATGCCAACACCGGCGGCGGTTTTAGACGCCCTTACCATTCTTTCCGAGCTCACGGGCGAATTGATGGCCGTGGATCTTGGCGGAGCAACAACCGATATTTACTCCATTACGCAAGGGCTTCCCACCCGGGCTGGCACGGTACTTCGCGGCCTTCCGGAACCCTACGCCAAGCGCACCGTTGAAGGCGATATCGGCATGCGCTACAGCGCCAACGGCATACTGGAAAGCGTGGGCATGGACAAGCTGGCAAAGGTTTCAGGGGAAAGCAGCGAAAGCATTGAAAAATGGATCAAGCGCCTGCACGATCATCCGGAAACCCTCGCGCAGACGGACAGCGAAAGGAACATGGATTTCGCCCTCGCGTCCTTTGCCATCGAAACAGGCCTCTATCGGCACTCCGGTACGCTTGAGCAGGTGTACACCCCGATGGGCGTCGCCTATCAGCAAACAGGAAAGGATCTTACGCGCGTCAGCAAGCTCATTTTGACAGGCGGAGCGCTCATACGGCTGAATCGCGCCAAAGACATGGCCTTGCGCGCCATACAAACAGACGCATATCCCGCCTCCCTCATGCCAAGGAATGCGGATATTATACTTGACAAACATTACATACTCTCTGCCGCCGGACTTTTGGGCAAAAAGCATCCGGAAGCAGCAAAAGCATTATTGGGGAAGGAGTTCATCTGACGATGGAAATTCGAAATCGAAAGCTCACGCGCGACCAGTTTGACTGGCAGCGCAAAGTCGTGCTCGGACAATGGCCCACAGGCAAGGATGTGGATCTGGAAGACGCCATCAAATACCAGTCGGAGATTCCCGAAAGCAAACGCTTTGGAAAGAAACTTTCTCTGGCCAAGCAGAACCGCACAACCCTCATTCAGCCGCGCGCAGGCGTTCCGCTGATTGACGCGCATATCAAGCTCATGCAGTACCTTCAGAACGAAGGCGAAGCAGATCTTCTCCCCACAACCATCGACAGCTACACGCGACTGAACCGCTACGAGGAAGCGGAAAACGGCATCCGTGAGTCTATGAGACAGAATATGGCAATGCTGAACGGCTTCCCGGCGGTAAACCACGGAGTCAGCGGCTGCCGCCGCGTAACGGAAAGCGTAAATGTTCCGATTCAGGTTCGTCATGGCACACCCGACGCCCGATTGCTGGCCGAAATCACACTGGCCGGCGGCTTCACCAGCTATGAAGGCGGCGGAATTTCCTATAACATTCCTTACGCGAAAAATGTATCGCTCGAACGCTCCATTGCCGACTGGATGTATGTCGACCGTCTGATTGGCCTGTATGAGGAGATGGGCATCAGCATCAACCGCGAGCCGTTCGGCCCCCTGACCGGAACCCTCGTACCGCCGTGTATGAGCCATGCCGTCGCCATTATAGAAGCGCTACTCGCCGCAGAGCAGGGCGTAAAGTCCATTACTGTCGGTTACGGTCAGCTGGGCAATCTGGTTCAGGACGTCGCCGCCATTCAGACGCTGGAAGAGCTTACAAACGAATACCTCACCAAACACGGCTATGAGGGCTGCGAAGTTACAACCGTATTCCATCAGTGGATGGGCGGCTTCCCACAGGACGAAGCCAAAGCCTTCGGCGTAATCAGCTGGGGCAGCGCCGCAGCAGCCATCAGCCATGCCACGAAGGTCATCGTTAAAACCCCGCATGAGGCGATGGGCGTACCGACAATGGAAGCCAACGCACAGGGTCTGCGCGCGACCAAGCAGGTCATTTCCATGCTGCGAGATCAGTACCTGCCCGCGCCCATGCTTGAAGAAGAGCTGAACATCATCCGCCTTGAAACCCGCGCCATCGTGGATAAGTGCTTCGAGCTTGGCGAGGGCGACATTGCCGTCGGCTCCATCCGGGCGTTCCAGGCCGGCGTACTGGACATACCCTTTGCGCCCAGCCGCTTCAATGCCGGAAAGATCCTGCCCGCTCGCGACAATGAAGGCGCTGTGCGCCTGCTGGAGTGCGCGCACCTGCCCTTCAGCAAGGAGCTGAAAGCCTTCCACCGCGAAAAAATTCAGAATCGCGCAAAGGCGGAAAGCCGCGACGTGTCCTTCCAGCTCGTAATTGACGATATTTACGCCATTTCTAAAGGCCGTCTGGTCGGCCGTCCGTAGTCAAGGAGGATAACAAAATGAAAATTGTCGATCTTGTATGCGCGAAGGCGCGCACAGGCTTCTTTTTCGACGATCAGCGCGCCATCAAGATGGGCGCACGCGCAGACGGAAACGCTTACTTCGGCGATCCCATAACGCCCGGCTTTACCGCCGTTCGCCAGGCCGGTGAGGCCATCAGCGTCATGCTGATTCTGGAAGACGGTCAGATTGCAGCCGGCGACTGTGCAGCCGTTCAGTATTCCGGTGCAGGCGGACGCGATCCTCTGTTTCTGGCCGAGGATTTCATCCCCGTAATCGAAGAGCATGTAAAGCCTATGCTGGTAGGCCGCGAAGCCAATAATTTCCGCGCTCTCGCCAAAGAAATGGAGAGTATAGAGGTAAACGGCAAAAGACTGCACACTGCCATCCGTTATGGCGTATCGCAGGCCATTCTGGATGCGGTTGCCAAGGCCAACCATAAGCTGATGTGCGATGTTGTCGCCGATGAATACGGCCTTACCGTTTCCGAAACCCCTATTTCCATATTCACCCAGTCCGGTGACGCGAGATATGACAATGCCGATAAAATGATCATGAAGGGCGCACAGGTGCTGCCTCATGCATTGATCAACAACCTCAAAACCAAGCTTGGCGAAAACGGAGAAAAGCTGCTGGAGTATGTAAAGTGGCTTAGCAATCGCATTCTTGAACTCCGAATTGATGAAAACTATCAGCCGGTTCTGCACATTGACGTTTACGGAACCATCGGCGCCTGGCTGGGCCATGACAACTACAGCGCCATGGCGGACTATATTGCCACCCTCGGCGAAGCCGCAAAGCCCTTCCATCTCCGAATCGAAGGCCCCATGGACGCCGAGGAGCGCAACCAGCAGATAATCGACCTTGCAAACCTTACCAGGCTTTTGGATGAGCGCGGCATCGATGTAGAGCTCGTAGCCGATGAATGGTGCAATACGCTTGAGGATGTAATCGAATTTGCCGATAAGCATGCCGGTCATATGGCGCAGATCAAAACGCCCGATCTGGGCGGCATCAACAACACCATTGAAGCCGTATTGTATTGCAAAACACACAACATGGGCGCATATCAGGGCGGTACCTGCAACGAAACCGACCGCAGCGCACAGGCCTGCGTACACTGCGCAATGGCGACCCAGCCCGTTCAGATTCTTGCAAAGCCCGGTATGGGCGTAGATGAAGGCTATATGATCGTTTACAACGAAATGCAGCGCATTCTGGCACTGAAAAAGGCCGGAAAATAAGAACGCCCGTATCCAAATGTCAAACCCCCGGCAAAGCCTTTTTTAGGCAATGCCGGGGGTTTTCGTTTCACAAGCGTTTTTGCGCGCTATTCCTTTGCCGAAGAGATCTCATTATACAGTGTAAATCCGAGAATCAAAAGCCCGCCGAAAATCTGCCACATGGAAATCGGTTCCCTAAGAACAATCACTGAAACCATCACTGCGATCAACGGATCGATGTAGCTTAAGATCGCGGTTTTCTGCCCCGTAAGATCCTTGAGTGCCGTAAAGTACATACAATACGCAACGCCCGAATGCACGACGCCAATTGCGATCAGAAACGCCCATCCGGTTGTGTCAAGAAGTTCAAAATGAAAGGCGCCGGAAAAACACACGTAGATCAACAGCACAGCGCTTGCGGATGCAAACTGCAGAAACGTTCTCTGAATTCCGCCGACCTTTCGAATGGACTTGTTGAGGAATATAACAAGCGCATACAGGCACGCGGCGCCAAGGCCAAACAGAATACCGATAAGATGGCTGCTGCCCTCGGAAAGGTCGCCCGTACCGGTAATGAGCGCAAGTCCCAAAGTGGAAAACGCAAAGCATAAAATCTGCCGAAGCGTCATTTTCTCCTTAAACAGGATGGGACAGGCAAGAGTTACAATCACAGGCGCAAAATAGTAGCTCAGCGTTGCGACGGACACAGTTGTATAGTTATAAGCTTCAAACAGAAGAATCCAGTTCATGCCCATCGCCGCGCCCGACAGCACCAGCAGAGGAAGCTCCTTTTTAAAGGCTGCAAACTGAATTTTCTGACCGCTGATCAGAAAGTACAGTCCAATCAGCACAGACGCCAGCACGGCGCGGCACAGAGCAATCTCGCCCGAAGGCAACCCGATCTTCTTTACAAACAAACCGATGGTTCCGAAAATCATCATCGATAAAACCATCAAAAGACGTGCGCGGTTTCCTTTATTCATTCGTTATCACCAAAGGCTCAGCCTTTCACCTGTCCGGCATTGATATAGAACGCAAGAATGTCGCTGATTTTCGCGTTCTTTCCGCCGCCTGCCACAATCAGATCGGCATAATCAATATAGTTGCGGATATACTTCTCATACATGGGTTTGACCGTGGACAGATACTGCTCCGCTATGCCGTTAATCTCGCGCTCCCTTTCATTGATATCGCGGCATACGCGGCGCAAAAGGCAAATGTCCGGATCCACACGGATAAACACCTTGAAATCCATAAGATCTCTGAGTCTTTCATCATAAAACGCATGAATGCCCTCAATAATCAGCGTATCTGCAGGCTCAATAAACTCATCCTTGATATCGGCGCGGCGATGCTGACCATAATCATATGCCTTTTTCGTAATTGCCTGCCCTGACCGAAGCTTTTTCACATCGTACAAAAGCTCGTCATGCTCAAAAACGCCGGGCTCGTCATAATTGATCCTCGCCCGCTCCTCAAACGGCAAATATGCGTGGTCGCGATAATACGCATCCTGATTGATCAGAATCGTACGCGCACTGATCTTCTGTTTCAGTTCCTTTGCAAGCGTGGATTTTCCGCTGCCGCTTGCGCCGCAAATGCCAATTATCAGCATTCCTTTATGCCTCCTTTATCTTTTGAACCCGTCTTTCCTTTGCCTATATGCGCCCGGCGCTTTCGGATGGAAGACGTAAACGGCGTATCATACGCAAGCGCGCGCTTCGGACATGCACGGATGCAGTCTCCGCAGCGAATACATTCTGCCGCATTGGGCGTCTTTTCAGGATCAATGCTCATTTTGCACACCCGTTTGCACATACCGCAATGTACGCATGCATCCCGGTCTACCTTCATTCTAACAAGGGCAACCCTTGAAAACAAGCTGTATACTGCGCCAAGCGGGCAGACGTACTTACAAAATGGCCGGTATATATATACGCTCAGAAACAGAAACGCGCACAAAAGGCCAACCTTCCAGTAAAACAGTGCGCCAACTTTCATGGATTCACCGGCATAATCGGTTTCTGCCGGAGTTTTATTCATGAAAGGCGCCTGAACGCCGCCCGGCGCGAGCGCTGCGCCAATGCCCGGATTACCGGCCGGCGTCAGCAGCTGTCCCTGTCCGACAACCGGTACCGCCGCATTCGCCTCTCCTCCGCCTGAGAACTCTTCATTTCCCGGAACCAGCGCAAGCGCGCCCATCAGCGTTCCTGACGGGCATATATACTTGCAAAATGCCGGCGTTCCCGTTTTATACGTGGTCATCGTAATGGGTAGTATTCCGACAAACACAATCAATATGGCATATTTTAGATATACAAGCAACTTATGAAACGGAAGGCTTTTCCGCTTTGCAAAAAACGGTATTTTATAAAAGACATCCTGAACCAGACCGAACGGGCACAAAAACCCGCAAATCATCCGTCCAAGCACGGAGCCGAAAAAGATCAGTGCGCCAACGACAAAAAAGGAAAAATCAAACTTCCATCCGGTAATAACGCCCTGCAGCGCGCCAATCGGGCACGAGCCGACAGCGCCCGGGCAGGAATAGCAGTTCAATCCCGGAAGGCATATCTTTTTAAGCTCTCCTTTATATATCTGCCTTTTATAAAATCCGTACACAAAGCCGTTGGAAAGAGCCGTCCAAAGCACTTGTACAAGCCATCTGAAGCTTCTTTTCTTCCTAGCCAATGCCTATGCACTCCATGCAGATCATCACTGCTTTTTTGTAATACTCATCAATTTCGCCCCGGTGCGCGCCGTAAGCCATAAACAAAGCCGATACGGCAATTAAAACCAGCGCAGCGGTAAATCTTTTCATTCTGCCAGCAGCTCCTCAAGCAGCTGCGCCCAGCCGGCATAGTCCATAGAGCCTACATACTTGTAAATAACCCTTCCGGTATCGTCCAGCATATAGGTAGTGGGCACATACTGCATGTCGTAAAACAGCAATTCTGACAGATCGCCGTTTATATACAGGTGGCGGTAGTCGGCGCCGGTTTCATCAATCAGGCTCTTTGCGTACGCAGCATCCTGACCTTCATATACGTCCGTCACAACGCCCACAATCGAAACGCCCTTTTCGGCATAATCCTTAGCAAGCTTTCCGATATCCGGAAGTTCCTGAAGGCACGGTCCGCAATAGGTCGCCCAGGCATTCACCATCGTAAGCCTGCTGCCCCAGAAAACATCCTTGGCATTCATGGTCTGATCGTTCATATCGACAACCGTAAAATCCCACGATTCGTCGCGGGTTACGAAGTGGACAATGTTTTCAATATTCGCCAGCGATTCAATTGCCGTATCGTAGGCATGTCCTCCTGCCTGAGCCTGCGTAAACAGCTCGATCACATAGCCCTCATGCTCCTTTGACCAGGTAACATTGTCAAAGTCTGCCGGCGCATACTCCGTATCGCGAAGGCGCACCGATACGGCAAACAGCGGAACGTCTGCGCCATCCTCCACATATCGGAACATCATCGCGCCATAATCGGAGTCCTCATCGACATAAAAGGCGATTCTTCCGTCAAGCAGCATGTCCTGCCATCCGGTATCGATCTGAAACAAGAGCGAATGCATGGACAGTTTCGTATAATAGTAATACTCTCCGGTTGGCGCTGCAAACGCGCTGAACGCGCAGGTAAGCATGAGCAAAAGCGCTAAAAGGATTGGAAGGCGTTTTTTCATATTACAAAATCTCCTCTGTTTTTTATCATCATACCATAAGCAAACAGCGCTTTCAATAGCGGAAGAAAATTTCTGCGCGGCTGTCAGAGCCCTGACAGCACCTCTTCGAGCGCATCCGCCAAATACGGCATGGCGTTCAGCGCCTGCTGAAGACTGTTTTCGTTATGACCCACTTCAACCAGCAGCGCTTTATCGGAAATATGCTGATTGTACCTTCCGTCCTTCACCATTACGGGGCGGCATATGCCCTCAAGCGCTTCATTCAGCGCGCCCGTCAGCAGCGTAGCCAGCTCGTAGTTTTCACGGTAATACGGTTTTTCCATAAAGCCTTCGCCGTTTCCCACAAGAAACATCAGCCGTGCCGTATCCACGTCCTCCGTCTTCAGGCTGAACGGCTTTCCGCTCCCGTTCTCATGATAAGCGTCCCTATGCATATCGATATACACGTCAATTTTCCCAGTGTAGCCCTCCAGGGTTTCAAGGGAACGGGTATAGGCGGTGGACAAATCATTTTTTTCATGATCCGTCGTATCGTGAATGACGGTAAAGCCTTTGTCCGTCAACAGCTCGCTGAGCGCTTCCCCCACCCGAACGATATTGTACAGGTTATCCTTCGTGCGCCATAAAGAGGTTTCCACATATTCGTTGTTCTCTTCCTGGCAATACGCCTCATGCGTATGGGTATGGTAGATCAAAATCCGTATATCCTTTTTGGGCTGTTCAATCACTTCCGCCCACATAGAGTATCCGTCCGGCTCCCGGAACACGGCAGAAGCGGAGACGTCCGCCGCCTCCGCTTCCATATACACATAGCCCGGAAAATCATTATTCGTCGGATTCTCTTCCGGCGCGTCAGAGCCGTTTGCCAGAAACACAACTAATGCGATCAGAAGCACCAATGCAATCAACACATACGCAATGTGCGACGCCCGCACCACATGAAGACGAACCATTCAATCCCCCCGTTTTTCATACCTGCTTCATTGTATTCGGGAAAGATTGTATTTAAGAACCGTTTATCGATCGAACCGCTGCTTCTTAAGCGTCTTGGCTGCCGCGAGCATATTCATTGCATGCCTGCGTCCGCTTTCATCCTCGTCGGCGCCGCCCACAAGTCTGGCAATCTCCATCATCCGTCCTTCGTCCGTAAGCTTTCTGACGGAAGAACCCGTATGATCACCCGAGACTGTTTTTTCCACCAGAAAATGATGATCGCCAAGCGCGGCAATCTGTGCCAGATGTGTTACGGCAATCACCTGCCGGTTTTTACCCAGCATACACATTTTTTCGCCCACCGTCTGCGCCATCCGGCCGGATATACCCGTATCGATCTCGTCGAAGATCATCGTATCCACGCCTTCGTTTTCGGCGGAAATGGCCTTCATCGCCAGCATGATGCGCGAAAGTTCGCCGCCGGAGGCGATTGACGCCAGCGGCTTCATCGGCTCGCCGGGATTGGGCGAAATGATAAATTCCACATCGTCCGCTCCGTCTGCAAGGGGCGCTTTTCTGGCCGTTACGCGAGCGCTAAAGCGCGTTCGGCCCATGCCAAGATCCTGCAGCTGTTCGATCACACGCTCAGAAAGCGCTTTGCCAGCCATTTCTCTGGCCTGTGTAAGCAAACATGCCGCCTTCAGAAGTTTGTCTTCCTCAGCCTTTACAAGCGCCTTCAGTTCCTCGCGCAATTCGTCCGCGCCGGAAAGTGCCTTCAGTTCCTCTTCGGCTTTTTTGCCGTACTCGATTACATCCGAAAGCTCCGGTCCATACTTTCGCTTCAGCCGTTTGATCAGGTCCAGTCTGTCCTGCACGCGCTCCGCTTCCTGAGGATCAAACGATGTTTCCTCGGACGCATCCTGAAGCTCGTACCCAATATCCGAAACCGCGTAGTACAGTTCCTCCAGCCTTTCCGCCATTTTCAGATACCTGTCGTTAATATCCGAAATGGATTTCATGGCGTCAAGCGCTTTTTTTAGGCTTTCCTGCGCGCTTATGCTTTTTCCCCCAAGGTACACGCGTTCATACGCTATGCGCAGATGCGTAGAAATCTTTTCCGCATTCTCATAAATGCGGTTTTTCTTATCAAGCGCTTCTTCCTCGTCCGCCTTAAGCTTTGCAGAAGCAATCTCCTTGTGCTGAAAGGACAGCGAGTCGAACCTTCGGGCGCGCTCCGCTTCGTCCATATTGATTTTGTTCAGCCTGTTCCGGGCGTCCGTATAGGCTTGATACGCGCTCGATACAGCTTCCTTAAACGGCGCGATATCATTGCCGGCAAACGAATCCAGAAACATCAGGTGCTGCCCCGCGTCCATCAGCGCCTGATGCTCATGCTGGCCGTGTATATCTACAAGAAATGCAGTAAAGGTTTTAATCTGCGAAAGCAAAAGCATCGCGCTGTTTACACGGCAAACGTTTCTTCCACTTCTGGTAATCTCGCGTGAAACCTCCGCAAGACCATCCTGGGTATCCACACCAAGCTCTTCCAGATACCTGATCGCGTTTTCATTTCCTGCAATATCAAAAAGCGCCCGTACACTTGCTTTCTCTTCGCCGGTACGGATCAAATCCCGGTCCGCACGTCCGCCAAGCGCCAGATTTACACAGTCGACAACAATCGATTTACCTGCGCCTGTTTCACCCGTAAGCACATTCAGCCCCCGGCCAAATTCAATCCGGAGGCTGTCAATGAGCGCAATATTCTTAATATTCAATTCCAACAGCATGTCTACTTCGCTTCTTACTCTGTGTACTTTTAGATTCTGTTGCCGATCAGCTCACGGAAGCGGCCGATCACCTCGTCCACGTCTTCGACATTCTTAATGATAACAAGAATCGTATTGTCGCCTGCAATCGTTCCGATGATTTCCGGCCATTTAAGGCTGTCAATTGCCTCCGCTGCAGACGGCGCAGACGCAGACAGGGTTTTCAGCACAATCAGGTTGCCTGCTCCCGCAATCGACATTACCGACTCCGAAAAAATGCGGATAAACCTGTCGTTTATACCCTTTTCCGCGCGTTCCGCAGTTGCATAGCGATAAGCGCCGTCCTCAGAAAGCACCTTCAGAAGGCGCAGCTCCTTTATATCACGCGATACCGTGGCCTGCGTTACATTTACACCGTGCTGGCGAAGCTCCTCGGCAAGCTCCTCCTGCGTTTCAATGTTCTTTGACTCAATTATCTCAAGAATCAGGGCGTGTCTCATCGTCTTCATTTAAGTACGCCTCCATATATAAGTGGGAACCCACAAAAACTTTCGCTTACGATATAAAACCGACCAAAGCCTTTTTATATATTGTATACCACGAATGCGTTTACAAACAAGAACTTGCCTCATTATTTAATAAATTTGTCATATGCATGGTTAATCACGTCATTGATCGTATCAAAATCGAAAGATTGCGCGGCGTTCGTCGTATTTCGCAAAAGCAGCAAAAACTCAATATTGCCCTCAGGCCCGCGAATCGGCGAAAAATCCAAGCCTTCGATCGTCCAGCCGCGAGAAAGCACATATCGGCAGATATCGGTAACGACGTTAATATGCACATTTTTGTCCCGCACAACGCCCTTTTCACCGACGTCCTCCTTCGCCGCCTCAAACTGCGGCTTGATCAGCGCGACAAACAGCGCGTTTTCCCGAAGTACGGAAAAAATCGCCGGCAGAACAGCCTTAAGCGATATAAAGGAAACGTCAGTTGCGCCGAAAGACGGCTGCTCATCAAACATATCAGCGTCTATGAATCTGGCGTTTGTGCGTTCCATACAGGTCACGCGCGGATTGCTTCGAAGCCGCCAGTCCAGAAGGTTATAGCCGACATCTATGGAATACACGCGCCTTGCGCCTTCACGGAGCATTACATCGGTAAAACCGCCTGTGGACGCGCCCACATCCATACAGACAAGGTCTGAAAGCACAAGCGAAAACCCTTCCACGGCGCGTTTGAGTTTTTGGGCGCCCCGGCTTACAAAGGGATCTGTTTCCCCCTTAATCACAAGGTTTGCATCCTTTTTTACCATTTCCGAGGGCTTCATGATTTTATTGGTGCCATTCAGCACGCGGCCCTCCATTACCAGCGCCCGCGCAATTTCAATTGTAGGCGCAAGTCCCATTATCACAAGTCTTTCATCAGCGCGAAGCGGCATGTTTTTCCTCCTCAAGCACTTCGATTACGCGGTTGCAAACGGAGCACGCGTCCATATGAAGCTCCTCTGTCTGCTGGGAAACGGATGCATGCGCGATAAACCTGTCCGCAGCCCCGATAATCGTCACTCGGTTTTTACCGCCGTTTTCCTGAATCCATGAAAGAACGCCCTCTCCGAAGCCTCCGGCGCGCACGCCGTCTTCAAGCGTAAATACAGGGATATTATCCGAAAGGATCCGTGAAAGAACGCTTTCATCCATGGGCTTTATAAACCGCGCGTTGACAACTGCTGCGAGAACGCCCGCATCATGAAGCTTTTTTGCTGCGTCAAGCGCGATTGACAGCATTCGTCCGCCGGCAAGGATTACCGCATCGCTTCCGTGCGCAACTTCATCCCACTGGCCAATTTCAAATGTTGCCCTATCGCTTTTTTCCTGAATCTCTTTGGGGTAGCGTATCGCCATTACGGAATCAACAAGTAAGCTCAGATCAATCATGCGCGTAAGCTCTGCGCTGTCTGCGGGGCAGGCCACGATGATATCCGGAACAGCCCGCAAGTAGGATATGTCGTATATCCCCTGATGCGTTTCGCCGTCTGCGCCGTTCAATCCCGCGCGGTCAATCAAAAGCGTAACGGGGGCTTTGTTCAGGCATGCATCCATCATAACCTGATCGTATGCCCTTTGCAAAAACGTGGAATATATCGCCACAAACGGTTTCAGCCCGCCAAGCGCCATACCCGCCGCCATGGAAACGGCATGCTCCTCAGCAATACCCACGTCAAAACAGCGCTCCGGAAACTCTTTTTGAAATGCCTTAAGTCCGGTGCCATCCAGCATTGCCGCCGAAACGCATACAATGCTTGCCTCCTCTTTGGCTCTCTGAATCAAATGAGAAACCGCAATGCCTCCAGCGCTCATGCCGCCCTGGTTTCTGGCCTTACCGGAATCCACGAAAAACGGCGCAATGCCATGGAACCTGTCCGGGCGTTCCTCCGCATGCTGGTAGCCGCGTCCCTTTTGCGTCACCACATGGATGACAACCGGCTTTTCCGAATCCTTTGCCTTTTCAAATACGCGGATCATGCCCTCTATATCGTGGCCGTCAATCGGTCCCAGATATTCAATACCGAGCGCGTCAAAAAACGAATCGCTGATCAAGAGCGATTTGATCGAATCGCGGATGCGGATGAGCACCTTTGCCAGCTTGTCGCCGCAGCCGGGCATTCTCTCAAGCAGCGCGCGTACCTTCTGCTTCATCTTCCGATAAAAGCTGCTCTGACGCATTTGGGTCAGATGCGCGGACATTGCGCCTACATTTTTGGATATACTCATTTCATTGTCGTTCAATACCACAATCAGGCGCGTGCTGCTTTGCCCGGCGTCATTCAGCGCCTCGTAACACATGCCGCCGGTAAGCGCTCCGTCGCCTACAACAGCGATCACATGAGCGTCTTCGCCCTTCAGATCCCTTGCCCGCGCCGCTCCCAACGCCAAGGATATAGCGTCAGAGGCATGTCCGGCATTCGCCGGATCATACACGGACTCTTCGCGCCTGGGAAAGCCGCTGAGGCCGTCTTTTTTGCGCAGGGTATTCATACGGTCGGCGCGGCCCGTCAGGATTTTATGGGTATATGCCTGATGACCCACGTCGAAAAAAATCTTATCGTGCGGCGCATTGAAGGCGCAGTGAAGCGCGATGGTCATCTCTACAGCGCCCAGATTGGACGCCAGATGTCCGCCGTTTTCCGATACCGAATCAATCAGCTTGCACCGGATTTCATCAGCAAGCCGTTTTCTGTCCTCATCGCCCAGACGCTTCAGATCGTCCGGCGAAAAAATTCTTTCTATCATATCGAATTCTTCTTACATCAATGATCTCGTCTTGCTACCGTTTCCGCAAGCTCCGTCAGGAAGCGTCCCTTTTCGCCAAATACCGAAAGCGCCTGAACCGCATCCGACAGATATTTCTCCACCTTCGCCTTCGCACCCTCCAACGAGTACAGGCTGACTGCCGTAAGTTTCGCGTCTCTTTGATCCTTACCGGTGGTTTTTCCAAGAAGCTCCTGATTGGCAGTAATGTCCAGCATATCGTCGGAAGCCTGGAAAAGCAGTCCGAATGCTTCGGCATATTCCGTTACGGCGTTAAGCGCACACGCCTTCGCGCCTGCAAGCCTTGCGCCTGCACGTACCGCGCCGACAAACATGGCCATGGTTTTTCCTCTATGGATATAGGTAAGCATGGACTCGCCCACATCATTCCGGCCCTCGCTGTACAAATCCGCGCACTGACCGGCAATCATGCCCGTCACGCCTGCGCCTCTTGCAATCTCGCTGGCAGCAAAAAGCGCATTTTCGCTATTATTGGCGTGAATAGCACTTTTCAGCATAATTTCATAAGCCATATTCAGAAGGCCGTCGCCGGCAAGAATCGCCTGGCCGACACCGAAAACCACATGGTTTGTCGGCATTCCGCGCCTGAGCTCATCATTGTCCATACCGGGAAGGTCGTCATGGATCAGCGAATAGGTATGTATCATTTCCATTGCGCATGCAAAATCAAGCGCATCCGATTCATTTCCGCCAAGCATTTCGCATGTCGCCAGCAGCATGGCCGGACGCAGGCGTTTTCCGCCGGCCAGCAGGCTGTAGCGCATCGATTTTGAAAGCAGGTACGGCATAGCATCCGTCTCGAATGCACCGTCGCGGATTTTCGGTATCAGCTCGTTCAATCGAGCCTCTACAAGGCGCGCATACTCTGAAAGCGTTCTCATTCTACTATCCCCTCGCCTGTAATATCCCTTTCGCCCTGTCGCGTGATTTCAAGAATACGCCTGTCGCCTTCATCCAGCATTTTCTTAAGCGCATTATAGATTTCAACGCCCTTTCTATATGCTTCAAACGATTCCTCAAGCGGCATGTTTCCGTTCTCCATGCTCAGAACCAGCTTTTCCAGTTCCTCCATGCCGGCTTCAAACGTGAATTCATTCATAAACAGGATCCTTTCCCAAAACATCGATAACCGACGCCAGAATGGAGGCGTCCTTCATCTCTATCTGAACAGTATCGCCCGATTCCAAATCAGAACCGTCCGAAACCGGCCGCATATCCTTTTTTACATACGCGTATCCACGCATAAGCACGCGCTCCGGATTAAGGGCTGTCAGCATGGCGCTGACCTTCTCCAGTCGGCTTTTTCGGCCTTCCAGTGACTGACGGGAAGCATGCATCAGCGAAGAAAGCGAGCTCTCAAGAGCCCCTCGTCTGGCGTCTATGATCATTCGCCCAGGCATTTTCATATAAGCGCTTCTGGCAATCGCTTCAAGCCTCAGCCGCCTTTGCCGGTTTCCCGCAGACAGCGCGCCCGAAAGGCGGCTGTACAGCCCGCCAAGCGTACGTTCCCACTCTCCAATATCCGGAACCGCAATCTCCGCTGCGTTTGAAGGCGTAGCCGCGCGTACATCGGAAACAAAGTCGCTGATGGTAAAATCGATCTCATGACCTACACAGGAAACGATCGGTACACGACATTCATGAATGGCACGGGCGACCTTTTCCTCGTTAAACGCCCACATATCCTCCATTGATCCTCCGCCGCGCCCAACCAATATCACATCCGCCCGTCCATCCCTTTCAAGAAGCCTTATCGACCGCACGATCTCGTCAGCCGCCGGAAGTCCCTGCACGGCGCAAGGCGCGATGACGATATTGATTCTGGGATTTCGCGCACGCGCAACGCGCACAATGTCGCGGAATGCGGCGCCCGTAATCGAAGTTACAACGCCTATCGTTTTGGGCATCACGGGCAGCGTTTTTTTGATGGCCGGGTCGAAAAGGCCCTCGTCCGCAAGTTTCTTCTTAAGCCTTTCAAAGGCTTCAAACAAATTGCCCGAGCCGTCTTTCATCATTTCATCCACATACAGCTGATACGACCCGCTCACCGTATACAAACCCGCTGCGCCGACGACTACAACCTGTTGTCCGTCCTCCGGGCGAAAATCAAGCCTAATTGCCTGTTGGCGGAACATAGCGCAATTGACCCTGGCATTTTCATCCTTCAGGGTAAAATACAAATGCCCGCTTACATGCCGCTTGAAGCCGGATATTTCGCCGCGAACGCGCACGCTTCTGAGCATGGCGTCGCCAGCGAGCTTCAGGCGAACATATTCATTCAATTCACTTACGCTAAGCGTCCATTCACCCATTCTGATACTCCGCAGCAATAATCGTATTCTTAAGCAGCATGGCGATCGTCATAGGACCCACGCCGCCGGGAACCGGGGTTATCGCGCCAGCTACCTGCACGGCGCTGTCAAAATCTACGTCCCCCTTCAGGGTTCCATCCTCCATTCGGGAAATGCCGACGTCAATCACATATGCGCCCGGCTTCAGCATGTCGCCCGTGATCTCACACGGCCTTCCCATCGCGCTGATTACAATATCGGCGCTTGAAAGATGCTGCTTCAGATTCTGTGTTCTGGAGTGACACATCGTAACCGTGCAGTTTTCCCTAAGAAGCATCATAGCGACGGGTTTGCCGACGATATTGCTTCTTCCGATTACAACGGCATTTTTACCCGCAAGCGAGGCGCCCGCACGTTTTAACAGTTCTATGCAACCGGCAGGCGTACACGGTTCAAGAACTGCGCCCTTTCTCATCAGCTCACCCGCGTTCATCGGGTGAAAGCCGTCCACATCCTTGTCCGCCGAAACCGAACGAAGAACATTTTCCTCCGAGATGTGCAGCGGCAGCGGAAGCTGAACGAGTATGCCGTTCACGTCCGGATCGTTGTTCAGCCGTTCAATCTCCGAAATAATCTCGCTTTCGGAAACATCCTTGGGATATATTTTCGCAATACTCCCAATTCCCACCCAGCTGCATGCCTTCCGCTTGGAGGCAACGTATACCTGACTTGCCGGATTATCGCCTGCCAGTATTACGGCAAGCACAGGCTGTTTCCCAAATTTCTGTTTATATGCCTCCGCGCGTTCCTTCACTCCGGCGCGAACGGATCTTGCAATCTCTTTTCCGTCTATGATCATTGCAGTCATTTACATCCTCCAAACAGCTCTTCGCCAAGCAATGCAACGCCGCAGGCATTATCGCCGGAAAGCTCCGGCTTCGCCCAGTGTACATCGCAAATGCAGCCAAGCTTTTTTAAGCGCACGGGCAGCAGCGTTCGCAAATAGACGCTGGAAGCGACGCCGCCCGCCAAAAGTGCGTGCTTCACGCCGCTTTTTTGCACCGCATCGTTTAAGAGCCATGCAATGGCGCGCGAAAGGTATGAATACACTTCCGCGGCAATATCTTCCTTTGTCAGATCACCCCGATCAATCAGGCGCATTGCCTGCGCCTCCGCACCGGAAAACGAGCAATGGCCATCCTTGTGCGAAAGCGGAAACAGGCTTTTCGCCTTCCCATTAACGGCAAGCCGCTCCATATGCGGCCCGGCTGGAAATCCTAAGCCAAGCTTCACGCCCACGCGGTCCACAAACTGTCCCGCATGCAGATCATTGGAGCCGCCAATCAGCGAAATATTCAGTTTTTCATCCACAAGCAGCGTTTCAGTCGTGCCTCCGGACAAATGCATGGCAATAAAAGGCCCCTTATCAAGGCCCGAATCCACCATTGCCGCGCGGACATGTCCCTTCTGGTGACTGGTTTCAAAAAACGGAACGCCCATCAGCGATGCGACGCTGCGTCCAACTGACTCGCCCACCAAAAATACCGGCATATAGCTGCCGTCCACATCCCTGGGCCGGGTAGAAGCGCAAACGGCTACAATCCGCGCATCCGGCGCCTGATCCATCATTCTTTGAATATTGGCATGAATGGCTACTGTATGCTGAAACATGCCGTCCGACTGACGCAGGCCGCGTTCGCCGGTTTTTACTTCCAGAAGTTTTCTTTCTGAAGCAAGCACACGCCCGCCGCCTGCAAGGGCAACGGACGTGGTATAACAGCTGGTATCAATCCCGAGAACGCAATTTGTCACGCTTTCTCGCCTCTCATAATGCTTCCAAGAACACCGTTGATAAACGTACCTGCCTTTTCGGTGGAATACGTATTGGCGATTTCAACGGCTTCGTTGATGCCGATGCCCTGCGGCAGCTTCTCATACAGAATCTCATATACCGCTACGCGCAGTATGGAAAGATCCACGCGGGTAATGCGCTCAATCGGCCATCCGATGGCATATTTGGCAATTTTGCCATCGATTTCTTCACGATTATTCTTTACGCCTTCTACAAGCACATCCACATATCCGGCTTCGCTTTCATTGGGCTGAATCTCAAGCATGCCCAACTTCGTATCCTCGCCGCCGTCTCCGCCCATTTCCCATTCATAAACAAGCTGCATCGCTCTGACGCGCGCATCCGATCGTTTCATAATCAGGTCCTACCCCGTTTCCGTAGTTACTTGCGTTTTCTAATTATTCCTTTTCAGAACCAAATTCAATGTTTTCTTCCTCGGCGCTGACAAAATCGGTCCACACGAAAGGCTTGCGCTTTTCTTCCGCCTTTTTGTCCTCGCTGTTGGCTTGCGCTTCTACAGCCTGAGTATCATCCTCAGCCGCCTCTTCGAAATCGCCGGCTGCCTTGAAATAGCTTTCGGGTTCTTCGCGTTTTTCCTGAACTTCATCGGCTTCCTTGGTAAGCTCTTCCAGGATATCCTCTTCAGCGCAGGCTTCCCGGAAAATTTCCTCGGATTCTTCCTCGACGTCTGCCTCGGCTTCTTCTTCAGCTACTTCCTCGGCTTCTTCCTGAATTTCCGCCTTGGTTTTCACTTCCGGCTCTTCCTCGTTTTCTTCCGTTAGCTCGATATCATAGGGCACATCGACCTCTTCATCAAGGTCGGCTTTCTCTTCGCACGGCGTTTCGGCAGGCGCTTCCTCCTGAACTTTTGCAGGCGCTTCTCTGCGGAACGCTGCAAGAGAACCCAGCTTCACGCCTTCTTCCGGAACGTTTATACCGGATATTTTCACATTTACGCCATTGATTTCAATGCCGTTTACATCCACCAACTGGCTGCGAACAGCGTTCTGAATGGCATGGGTGGCGGCGGGAATGTCGATGTTGGCATCTACAGCGATATCGATCAGTATGTCGACGCGCTGCGCAGAATATCCTGTTGTTATCTTAATATCGCTGATGCCCTCGGGCGTGCCGATCACCTGAGTAACCAGCTCGTCCAGCGTTTCCTGAGCAATCAGAACAGCGTCGCCCTCGGTTCCTTTGAGGGTAATCATGCGAACCTTTTTAGGATCTCCATGATACAGGCCGATCATGAACACCTGAACGCACAGAAGCGCCAGCAGGATTACCATAAGCAGAAGCACAATCAGGCCGAAAGCGCTGAATCCACCGTCACCACGAACGATCATACTATTGAACGCGCCGTATACATTTACGCCAAACGCCTCAAGCGCAAGAAATACCGTGGCCAAAAAGCCAAGGCATGCAAAGGCCATAACCGTAATGCGGTTAAAAAGCTTCATCTTCATTTACTGCACCTCTTCCTGAACGTCTGTATCCGCCTTCTCCTCCCCGGAAGCTTCTTCCTCGGTGAGTTCTACATCTTCAAGCTCCAGCACGTATTCGCCGTCATCCTCATCATCGGCGTCCGTTTCGGCTTTCGCTTCTTCTTTCTTCTCCTCAGGCGCGGGAACGGGCACCGGAGACGGACGCTTTTCCAAAAGCTTGCGCTGCGCCATTTCAAGCTCGGCTACCGCGCGATTTTCGCGTTCAAAGCTAACGCCCGTTACATGAACGTCCACATTCTTGACGACCATGCCGGTCATGGTTTCAATCGCCTTTTTCACATTTTCCTGAATATCGTTTGCCACTTCGGGAACAGGCGAACCGTATTCCACAATGATGGTAACGTCAACGGAAACCTCGTTATCCGCCACATCAACTTTGATGCCGCGGGTAAGATTGCGCGAATTACTCTGTCCTCTGCGTACAAAAATATCCGCAAAGCTGCCGGACGTTCCACTGACGGTATCAGCAACGCCCTCGACCTCGGTAACCGCAAGACCTGCAATTGTAGCCACTACATCCGATGCAAAATACACCAGACCATTGGAATTCGTATCCAGCCTTACGTCGGAAGTATTATTTTCAGCCATAAGCCTGCCTCCTTGAAAACACGGTATTGCCGTAGGTCACATATCTATGACCTTCCACTTTATAATTATATCAGACTTTTTGCCAAAACGCAAACAGTTTATTCCTCATCCTTCCCGACAGTCATGATTTTTACGTTTCCGGCCGTTTGCCCCGTTTCGCGCATCACCAGTTCCAGGATCATTGCGCTTTCTTCAAGGGAAAGGCTTTCCCGTTTTACAACCACATTGATCGAATCCGAATGAACCGTCGCGCAGCAGCCCTGAAATCCCCGTATGCTCAGTATCCCTTCAATCGTATTTTCCATTTCCATATATCTGGAAAGCGCCACCAGCTCACGCCGCGCTTCATTTCGGACATCGCTGTCCGCTCCTTCGTCTGCAGCCACTGCATTCAGCTGCAGCATTTCAATTTCCCGCACCTGCGCGCGTTCCGCCCGGAATGCCTCCACAGCGTCTTCCGGAGGGATTCCATTGCCTTTGTCCGCCGAATACGTTTGGGAATTTCTTCCAGTATATGTATAATGCGCCGAAACAATCAGCGAAAAGCACACAATCAGCACAGAGGCGATCCCCAACGCGCGGTCAATCATCCTTTCCAAAGCTGCTCCCCTCCATAAGCGCAACGTCAATCCTGTCATTATCAATTGCCAGAAGCGTATTGACTGCTTTTTGAATGCGAAGGCGCACCCCCACATCGCGCGCCCCTTCGCACACAACGAGCACGCCAACGATTTCATCCTTGTCCTCCCGAACCATCACTTTTACCTTTCCGGCGCCGTCAATTTGGGAAAGTACGCCTTCCATCCGCTTTTCCATAGGCGTGGCCGACGCCCCGTTATCCACGGAACCGTTCATCACAATCAGGCAGAGCAAAGCAATCAACGCAATAATCAGATATGTGCGCCCACGCGCGCTCCGCCAAATACCACCGGCCATGCGACCTCCGTTTTACCGAATAAATTCCATAACGTCAAAAATCAATTCCAGAACCAGCCGGACGGATACAAGCCCCAGTATAGCGGTTACACCCGATCGGGTCCAACCGTCGTTCAGCAGCATCTGAACAATGCCGGAAAGCAGCGAAAGCCCCAGAAGCGCACGCATATGCTTCCTCCTATCCCAAAATCCGTTCACCAAGTCCAATTGTAGCGCCGATCAATATCAGTATGATAGCCGATGCAGCTGCGACCACCGAAAGTAGGTTTGAAAACACAAAAGAAAACCGGTCCAGCAAGTCGCCTATGTCTTCATCCGAAACCGGTTCTGTCAGCGCCGAAAACAACTTAAGCCCCATGGACGCCATAAACGACAACAGCATCGGCTTGATCGAAATGTATAAAAGTGCAATTAATGCCGCTATACCGGAAGCGCTTCTGACCAGCTGCGCGCTCGCCTTCAGCGAATCCATTGCGCCGGCAATATCGCCTCCTACAATCGGCAGCAGCTGATCAGCCGCATACTTAGCCCCCTTCAGCATGGCTCCGTCATATGCGCCCGCAATGAGCCCCCCGGTTGACATCATCGCAATATAAGCGCCCAGCATGGTTGAAAGCAGCCATTTGTTCAGCCGTTTCACAAAGTCATACAACCTTTTCAGACGCAGCCCGCCAAGCGTATTGGCAACCGAAAGCGCCGCGGTGACGGAAACCAACAGCAGCGACGCTTCGGAAATCACATGCGACGTCATTCTGGACGCAAGCGCGCCCATAGGCGTAATCAAAGCTGCGGAGCGAGTCCCACCGGTAAGCGTCAGCAATGTAACCAGAACCGGCACCAGGGCGTCCGTCAACCCCGAAAGCACCTGAAGCGCATTCTCCGCTGCCAGATAGATTTCCCGAAACAGCCTCAGCAAAGAAAGCGACATCACAACGCGAACCAGATACCCCGCGCTCCGCGTGCGCCCCGCGCCCGAATCGGGAAAAAGGCATTTTACAACCGACCATATCAAAACCGGAAGCGCAACAACCGGAATGAATTCATAGATTGCTGAAAAGCTCCCAAAAGCAATATTTTTGAGCCACTTAAACGCTTTTGACGGGTCCATTTCCCACTCGCCGGAAAGAAACGCCTGAACGAGGCTTGAAAACTTCAGCTCAGCGCCATTTTGTGCGAGTACCTCGTCAAGCGCCTGCGTATCAATGCTTTTTAGCAATGCTTCCGCGCCTTCACATAGCGCGCCTCCTCCAATCAGGAGAAAAACCGCCGCAAACAGAAGCATCCGCTTCATACGGAAAGCTCCGTCACAAGTATGATCAGTTCGGAAGCAGCGGGCGCAGCCAGCGCAAGCAGCGATATACGCATGCCAAAATCAATCCGCTGTGCAAGCGCTCCCTCGCCGGCGTCCCGGCAAAGCTGAGACGCATATTCACCGATTAAGGTAAGTCCGCATGCACGAAGGATCAAAGATCTTTCTCCGTCTTCAAGCCCGGCGCTTCCCAAAGCCGTCCGGATTACCCGAATCACCGGTTCAAGCTCTCCGATTGCCAGAAGACATGCCGTAAGTCCGGCGCAAAGACCGATAACCATTGCGATTTCCGGTCGGTTTACGCGGATAAACACGCAGATCACCGCAGCCGAAACGCACAGTATTGCAATTCTGAGCGCCATATCTTCAATACATGGCAAACAGCTGCTTTACGCTTGAAAAAAAGTCGCCAAGCAGGCCAATTACAAACATCATAACAATAGCCAGTCCGGCAAGCGTGGCAAGCGTAGCAATATCCTCGCGCCCGGCGCGTGTAAGCAGCTGGTTCATAACCGAAATAATGATGCCAAACGCTGCAATGCGGAATATGAGGTCAATATCCATTGTCTCGCCCCCTACACAATCAATACGCCCACCGCCAGCCCAGAGAGCGCTCCGAGGGATGTATACAGCCTGAGCTTTTCCTTACCAAGGGCGCGAACCGCCTCCTCCTGTTTGCCAAGCTCCGCAATAGCGCCCGCATATACCGCCTCATGCTCTCGTTTCCCTATGGTGCCCAAGGCGTCAAACAGGCGGCTTACCGCAGCTGTCTCCTCATCCGAAAACGCCTCCATGCACCCGCCCTCTCTTTTTTCATTCAGGCATACCTGATCCCACGCTGCCCGCACGCTTTCACGCGAATGCTTCCTCATTTCTTCTCCCGTCAGCCGAAGCGCTTCAAACTTCATCTCGCCAAGCGCGCTGCCCATGGGAAGCAGCCTGTCAAGCGTGAATACTCTGAGCATCTGAAGGTCGTCCATCAGCTTGCGTATATCATCCGCATGCCGGATGCGCCCGGCTGCAATCGTCCTTCCCGCAAGTGTTGCGCAAATTGTGATCAGCGCCGCCAACATCAATCTGAACGCCATATCCCGCCCTCCTCCGTCCGCCAAGCGTAAAAATCCGAAATACACGCAAGGGGTTTATGAATGACAATCGCCTTTTCAAATATGCCTTCACGCATGAGAGCTGATAATACCGGCCTTGAGAGCGCATCTGAAAGCGACGCCGCATGCGCGGTAGCCAGCACCTTTACGCCCATTCTGGCCGCTTCACGGACGGCATACACGTCGTCCTCGGCGCCGAGCTCGTCTGTAACAACCACATCCGGCGCCAAAGAGCGTATCAGACGAAGGATCGCATCGCTTTTCCGAAGGCCCTCAATAATATCAGCCCTTTGCCCGACATCGAGCGTCGCCACTCCGTTCCTGCAGGCAGCGATTTCACTCCTTTCGTCAACGATGGCAACCTGACGGCCGCTTTCTGAAAACAAACGGGCGCAATCCCGAAGAAGCGTCGTCTTTCCGGAGCCCGGGCCGCCTAAAATCACGGTGCTCAGAATTCCGGTATCCGTCATTATTTTTGATATCAAGCCCTCTGCGCACCCGGGAATCTCTCTGGCGATCCGTACGCACATAGAGCTGATGCCGGCAATGCGAACGCTTCCGTTTGAATACGAAAACCTTCCGGCAACGCCGACGCGCGCGCCGCATGGAAGCGTAAAATATCCATCGCTCAGCTGATCCTCCCATGCATACAGAGAATGCTCCAGCATCCGGGACACAATGTTCGTGATCTGCTCTTCAGAGGGAACAAACTTAAGCTCCTTCTGGCGTCCCGGAGCAACAAGCAAAACCGGCTTACCGGCGCGAATGCGTACATCCGTAACCATGTGGATCTTCGAAAACACTCTGGCATCGTCCCGAACGCCCTCAGGCAGGAAATCAATCGCAGCTTCCATCGCATTCATGCGCATCACCCATCTTTGCCAAAATATATATGCGCCGCCCGGCGGATTGATACAACTCCGCCGGGCGGCGCATAAAGCAAAAGCCAAACGATATTCTATAGTTTTTCAAGCAGCCTTGCGCGTAAATCTTCGCACGCCTTTCTCCATTCATTCTCCCGGCCTTCCGTCAGCTCCAAAAGGCGCCTTTGCGCAAGCCGGGCGCGCTTCACGGTTTCTTCATCCACCAAATTTTCCGCGTAAGCCGATTTCAGCTCATCCTCATCCAATATTTGAATCCTGCCGCGGTTGTCCATGACCTCGTCCAGAAACAGGTCGGTAAACCATGAATCTCCGTTTTCGCATATATGGCTTTCGCCGACCACATCGAAATAATACTGGAACAGCGTCCCGTCATCGTCAAACATAACGGTCGCCCAGAAATCCTCATTGATCGGCGCAAGGTGCAGCCAGGTGTAGCCCGTTTGAGTAATCGTCAAAGGCCGGCCCAGCGAAAGCACCGAAAAAGGATCGTCTACCCGGGCCATTCTGAGCAGACCCGCCTGCCCCGAAAGGCCTAATGAATCAAACGAAAACGGCATGAATGCATACGAGCGTTCCTCGATGCCCTTCCACTCCAGCCGCCTCATTGTTTTTTTCTGAAGCTTCATTTGTCAGGCTCCTTCAGCATGCGGAGCGCTTCTTCCCGGTAGGGCTTAAGCGCCGTCGGCATGGCGATTTCGTTTAAGCCGTCTTTGTCCGCAAATGCTGCGCAGCCGCTTTCAAATTTCAGGGTGTAGCCCTTCATATGCCATTCCAGATGGGTAAAAACATGAATATGCTCCGCCAATTCTGCGATCGGCTTTGCAATAACGCCCATCTCCTTCAGGCATTCCACTACATCTTCCATACACCTTGCGTCCGTAAATCCAGGAAATTCCCAAAGCCCCTTCAGAAGCCCCTTCGCGCGCTTTTGAACCATAACGCCGTTAGGAGAATACACCAGCGCCACCGCCCGGCATTCCTTTTTCTTTTGCGCCTTTTCAGGCTTAACCGGTAGCGCTTCAGGCTTTCCGAATGCCAATGCGTCACAAAAGGCGGAAACGGGACAGACATCGCACTTCGGTTTTCCGCTGGTACAGACCATCGCGCCAAGGCCCATCAGGGCCTGATTGTATTCCCCGAACTGCTCATCCGGCATCAGCAGCATCGCCTCGCGGCGCAGGTCGGAGGGCGTTTTGACAACGTGCGTAATGTTGAATATCCTGGCGATAACGCGCGCCTGATTTCCGTCCAGTGCCGGCTCGCGCCTGTCAAATGCCATGGAGGAAATTGCGCCGGCTGCATAATCGCCAATTCCGGGCAGCTTTTTCAAACCGTCAAACGTAGAAGGGAATTCGCCGTTCATGTTTAAAGCTACTAACTTCGCAGCCGCATGCAGATTTCTTGCACGCGAATAATACCCAAGCCCTTCCCACATTTTAAGAACCTTCGCTTCGGGCGCATCCGCAAGCGAAAAGACGTCGGGAAAGGCATTCAGAAAGCGTTCATAATATCCTTTAACCGTTTCGGTCCGCGTTTGCTGAAGCATGATTTCGCTGATCCATATTCGATATGGATCTGTTTCACCCCGCCACGGAAAATCCCTGGCATTCAAACCGTGCCAGTTCATAAGCGCCCGGGAAAAACCTTCTTTGATCATGGTATATCACCTTCCGACCGGGGGGATCAGTATCTTCATGCCCGGATACATTCGACCCCATATGCCGTTTATCGAGCGCACCCTGTAAGCGTCGTTTCCCGTAACGAGATTGTCAACCGTTTCTCCGGGCTGAACGGTATGCATTCTCCAATCCGGCGGCGCAAGGGGAAAAACCGCCGTTCGCCCTGCGGGAAGCTCTCCTCCGCGAACATCCATATGATATTTCACGGACCGGGGCGGCAGCCCGACCATATTTCCGATTGTCTGCGCCGTATCCCCATTCTGGATGCGAACCATTACGCGCGTCTCCGGCGTAAGGCAGATTGCCGCCGAGGGACAGGGAAAGAAATCCGACAGACAGAAGTCTTCCTCCGGCACATCAATTTCCCGGCCGGGCATCAGCCACGCGCCGGAAAACAAGCGGTTTGCCCGCAGAATCATACACAACGGACGGCCAAGCCTCGCAGACAAAGCCTGCATTGTCTCGCCGTCCTGAACGACAGTTTTCCACATAATACCGCCCCTTTTCGGCGAATTATATGCGCGTAAAGGGGCGGTGTATTCATTATTGAGCAATCACGGTGCCTACGCCCTTCTTCATGGCGTTCACCGAATCGGTATAGCTTTGGATCATCTTCTGATAATCCTCATCGACCATGTCCTTTGGCCGGTTGGACGACATTTTGTCAATCGGAAGCACCCAGTACTGGTAGTTGTCTTCACTGGTTCCCGTCTTCCACACCCATGTGGGAAGGTATTCAGGATTGATGATCTTGAACGAACCGTCGCTTTGCTCCTGGATAGTGAAGTCAAACATGATTCCGCCGTCTCTATACCTTTGACGCTGATCGCTCAGGAAGTTACCCATTGAGTAGAGGCATAAGGTTTCCTGCGCTTCTCCGAACTGATTGGTACCGGTGAGCCAGGTTGCGGGCTGAACGACGTGCGGATGTCCGCCGATGATTACGTCGACGCCGGCGGATACAAGCGTCTTTGCCAGACTCTTCTGGTTGCTATCGGGCTCTTCGGAATATTCCTCACCCCAGTGCATGTAGCAAACAATAACCTCTGCTCCCGCTTCTCTGAGCGCCGCCGCATCGACATTCGGCTTGGAATTCTTGGTCCAGTGTACGCCGTAAATCAGCGCATCCTTTGTAAGTCCGTTCGCCCTGTCCATGGAATTCAGGCTTTCCGTGTAGTTCAGGAAACCGACCTTGATGCCGTTGATTTCGTAAATCACGGGCGTATCGCGTTCTTCCTGCGTACGGCTTGCGCCAACATGCTTTAGGTTTACTTTTTCTACATTGTTGACCGTAGCCTTCATGCCGTCAAACCAACCGTCCAGCATATGGTTGTTGGCAAGCGTCAGCATATCGACGCCGGTATCGCGAAGCGCATACAGCAAGTAGGGCGGCGTATTGATCTGCGGATATCCGCTATAGCCGTACTTATAATACTGCTTTCCGCCGAGGGAACCGTCTACGTTTGCTACGGTAAAGTCCGCATTCCCGATTTCATCCCATATGTAGTTGAGCATGGGAGCGAAATTATAATCATAATCCGTACCGGTAGCCGAAGCAAGGCGCTCCGCCTGCATGAAAATTTCTTTATGGATTACAAAATCACCGATATTGCGAATCGTAGCCGAGCGAAGGCCGGTATGGGGCTGTGAAACGCTGCCGGCAGGATCGGATGTGACGGGACTGGACACGGTTACATCGTCAGGCGTCTGCCCGTCTGAACCGACTTCGCTCCCCACTGTACTGACAGGGGTTTCGCGCGGCACAATCTGAAGATTCTGCGGGGTAGTCGGAGTGTCGTTTGCATTGCAGCCCGACGCGCAGCGTACAATTCCAAACACCAAAAGGGCGATAATGGCAATCAAGACGATAACGCAGCCGGCCAGAGTCAGTATAACCGGCCAATCCGGTCCCTTTCCCTTACCATGAACCGGGGGGGTTACGGGACGCTTGGCGCGGACAGGCGGCTTTGTGGAAGGTCGGTTGGCAGCGGGCTTTTTCGCAGCGGGCGCTTTTGCGGCAGGCGCTTTTGCGGCAGGACGACTTTTTGCGGTGCTTGCAGGCTGCGCATGACGCGCCTTGGCGTCTGAAGCAGTGTTCGGCGAAGCGCTCTTCTGAACGGGGCGTTTGATCTGATTGGCAGAATAGGATGAATCGTCTGCAGGCGCACGTCTGACCGGCCTGATGGAGCCTCCAGTGTTGTTTGTAAACTGACTCACGTATTGTCCTCCTTCGTATATGCGCATATCCCTGTATGCGCCAAAGCCGCGCACGTTCTTATCACGCACGGGTAATAATTCTTCCGCTCGTATTATATCATATACGCATGTACAATGCTATTCCTTTTTCGCATAAAGTCATCATTAACTGAATGTAAATATTTCAGTTTGGCTCCAAATTATCCCTCTAAATATTTCAAAATTGTATATTTTCTCTGTCAAAAATATTGACGAACCGAAATAAATGGTGTATTATTATATCGACGCACATATACATATCATCAGACGGCTATGGATATGAGGAGATAGGATATGGCTGGTTTCAATTTCCAAAACATTAAAGACTCCCTTTCGAAGCTCGGCACAAAAGCCAACGCCGAAGAATTCGAACGCGAGGACGACCTCTACGAAGACGATTACTACGAGGACGACTACGAAGAGGGCGACTACGAAGAGGGTGACTACGAAGAAGACGAATACGAAGAGGACGGTTACGACGCTTCGTACGATTATGAATCCGAAGACGGATACGCGAACGAAAACGCATATGAGGATGACCCCGAAGACGGTTATGAGGATTATGCCGACGACAGGGATTCTCAAATGGATTCGGACGAGTATGAATACGCCGACGAGTATGCCTATTCCCCCGAAAACGGTTATCCGTATGACGAGGAAGAAGAGGATGCGGAAACGCTGGGCTACAACCCGGCGATCTTTGCCAACCTTGATAACGACGAAGGCGCATACTACGATGATGAAAACGGCGAATATGCGTACGACGACGAATATGACGATCAGGATCAGTACTACGACGATGAGTATGAGGAGTACGATGATCAGCCCGAAGAAGAAAAGAACCCCTCGTTTGTAGGCGGTCTGTTCGGCATGATCCTTGACAACGATTGGTTCATGTACGCGATGCTCATTCTGCTCGCCCCGGTCGGCATTTGGCTATTGTGGCGCAGAAACAAGTTTGACATCACGCTCAGAACGACGATTTCTGCTATCAGCCTGATCTGGTTTATTATCCTCATCATACTTCTGATTCCGGGCGCGAAAGAAGACCCAACTTATAATCCGCCGGATCCGAACTTTATAGTGGATTACACGCAAGAGCCAACGCCCTCCGAGACGCCCGCTGCTCCTCAGGAAACAAACAATGTGACCGAACCTTCCACTACGCCCCACGTACAGACGGGAGCTGTTACGCCCGGCACTACCGGTAGTCCCATGCCCGGAAGCCCCATAATCGGTGAAACAGCTTATGTATACATTACCAACACCGGCGAAGAATACCACTACGATCAGAACTGCGGCGGCTTGATGAATGCCAGCAAGGTAACGCTCGAAACCGCCCTCACCCGCGCCAAGATTCCCTGCGCCACCTGCGCAGGCGGCACCACAGGCGGAACCACACACGGTTCAACGACAACAACCAACACGTTCTATGCTACCAACGGCGGAACCTGGTATCATCGTGATTCCTCCTGTCAGGGCATGCTGAACGCCAAAACCGTTACCGAAGTAAACGCTATTCAGGCTGGCAAAACTGCCTGCCCCGTATGTATCGGATATTACGGAACGCCCGGCGGCACATGGTATCACAGCGTAAGCAATTGCCAGAGCATGCAGAACGCAATCACAAAGACCAAGGAAGAATGGGAAGCCCTCAATAAAACCGCCTGCCCCGTTTGCATGAAAAAAACTACCGGCAACACCACCGGCAAGGTCACCGATGAATCCTCCACTCCCAATCAGACCATGGTATATGCAACGCAGAAGGGCACCTGGTACCATACGGATAAGAACTGTCAGGGTATGGCGAATGCAAGCTACATCAGCATTCAGCAGGCCGTAAGCGCCAAAAAGACAGCATGCCCCAAGTGCATTACGATCAACAGCGTATACGTATTCGCTACCCAGGGCGGTGAATACTACCACACGAAGCACAACTGCACAGGCATGAAGAATGCGCAGTACGTAAAGGCATCTGCAGCCATTGCGCTTGGCAAGGATCCCTGCCCCGCTTGCGCAAAAATGCTGGCAGAAGCAAAGTCATCCGGCAGCACCAATAACCTGAAGGTGAACGCCAGCAATCAGCCCGCCGTAGGCACAGCAACCGGTTCGGAGAACCTGGCAAACAGCACCGGATTTTCCGGTCAGGCCGTCACCCAGACCGCATCCACATACGTATATGCAACCGAGGGCGGAACCTGGATGCACCTTAAGAAGAACTGCAGCGGCATGGTCGGCGCAAAGCATATCCCCTATGAAACCGCCGCCAAAGCCGGCAAAAAAATCTGCCCAGAATGCTTCGCTCCTACCGCTCTCACCGTATATGCCACTTCCGGCGGAAAATACTTTCACACCATTTCCAACTGTTCCGGCATGAAAAATGCGGTTCCGGTAACGATGGCAACTGCGGTTTCCTACGGCAAAAAAGCCTGCTCCACATGTGCGAAGGAGCTCGTATCCACCACCACCACCTTTACCAATACCGACGATAAGAAAGGCGGAGGAGGCACAAAGCCTACCGCAACCCCGAAGCCTGATCCCGATTACGGCTCCGCCAACAGCACGGTGTATTTAAAGCTTGGGGAAGGCTCCAACAATTACTATCACACCGCAGCCAAATGCAACGCGCAGGGCGTTACCGGCGCAACCAACGTAACGCTTGAATATGCAGTCCGGTCCGGCTTCAGCGCCTGTCCTTCCTGCAATCCCCCCTCAAAGATCTATTGATCCCCCCCTTCATTCGCATCAAAACATCAAAACAAAAACATGCCTGTCCCGAAAGGGGCAGACATGTTTTTGTGTACCTTACGGGATAATCCTCAATCCCCATGAGAACACCCGGTTATAATAACCGCTGGTAATCGAACTGACAATCACCTTTTCCCCTCCGCTGGAGGCATGTATGAATTTTCCGCCACCCAGATAGATGCCGACATGATCGGAAAGATCGCTGTCGCTGATCGTGTTCATGCACACCAGATCGCCGCGCTTCAGCTGGCTAACGGTTTCTACGCGTTCATAGCGCGTATCGTAACCCTGCGCCTGTGCGCTTCGCTTCAGCTTGATACCCGCCTCTTTTTCAAAGCAGTACTGCGTAAGCCCGGAGCAGTCGAAAGCATCCGGTCCTTCCTCTGCATAAACGTACGGCTTTCCGTATTGCTTAATGGCAAGCGCAATTACCTTTTCTATCGTCTCACCGGCGGTTCCAAAGTACGGATCCTGATAACCGGACGTATCGTCCTGTACCTTTTGGGTGCTGAGGCCATCCATCTTCACATAGGCATACACGCTGCCGCTTACAATTCTGGCCCATTCTTTATCAGCCGTAACCGCCACAACACTAACGGTGTTATTGACAGCAAAGGCGATTCTGACCGTGCTTGAGGTTTCCGGAAGTACATATGCCTTGATGGCTGTTCTGGCATAATAGGTCTTTTTCGCTGTATTTGGATTTGTTTTAGTAAGCTCCGTTACTTTACAGTAGCCAACATTGCCGGCGGCATTGCGTACCTTGATCCACCCGCCGTCAAGCTCCTCGCCCAGCGCCGTTACCTCCGTTGCAAAGCCAAGCCTGCCCAGTTCCTTTGAGGATGCGTCTGGCTTTATGTACGCCGTCATCGTATAGCCGGAAACATATGCCGGCGTTTCCCTTTCGGTTGCAGACTCGGAAAAATGCTCCGAAAGCGCATACCCATACCCATTTGTATCCAGATCAGCCCTGAGCCACTTGCCGTCGTTTGTTTTGGCGACAATTTCGGCGCTGTCGTTCATACTCAGCGTCTTTACCGCCTTATACGCGGTATCCGGGAAGGAATGTATCTTTACTCCATCCTTTACAGCGTACATCGTATACGCATCAAAGTTCGGATTCTCCTCTGAAATACCGGATGATTTCACGTAGCCAACCGTTCCTTGCGTATTTCGCACCTTTGCCCAATCGCCATTGGCTTCAAGGAGCGTCATCTCGCTTCCAAAGGGCAGAGCGCCGAGGTATTTGGAATCAGCAGATGCAGATTTATAGGCTTTTACGGAATATGCGGTTACATATACCGGCACTTCTGTCTCTATAGGCGTTAATGCGGCCTGCTCCGCCAATACATATGCGTACGTTCCCTCCGAAACGATCACCCGCATCCATTTGCCATCCTGCGTGACAGCCACTACCATTATTTCTTCGTTCATCCGATAGGTTATTGTTTTTTTCTTTTCCGTATCCGGGAACGAATAGCCGTATGCGCCGTCCTTACCGGCGTAATACGTTCTGGGGCTTCCGTTTGGATCGGTTTCGGACAAAGAATCGCGCTTACAGTACCCGACAGTACCCGCAGCGTTTCTTACCTTCGCCCACTCCCCCTCTACCGCAAGGCAGGTCATTTCACTGCCAAAGGGGAGCGAGCCCAGATACTTGGATGTGCTCGTGGCGCTTTTAAATGCTTTCACATAATAGGCGGTTACATACACGGAATACTCGCTTGCTTCATCTTCGGGCGGCTCGTACTCAAAATCGTCATCCGGAGGCGAAGCTTCCGTCAGAAGAGAAGAAGACACAAAGCCGTATGCGTTTGACGACGCCTTGACGCGAGTCCATTTCCCATCCTGTGTAGAAGAGGTCGCTTCTATCTCTTCTCCGGCCGAAAGCGTTCTGAGCAGCTTCCCTTCGCCGCCCGGGAAAGAATACACCTTCACATTGTCCGTATTTGCATATTTCAGCACGCTTTCCCCGTTTGGATTCACCGTCGATATGGCGTTTGTTCTCACATATCCAACCGTTCCCGCAGCATTTTTCACCTTCGCCCATTCTCCGTCCGTGGAAAGCAGCGTCATTTCCGAACCAAACGGAAGAGAACCCAGACTTTTGGAAGACGATGTGGCGCTTTTAAACGCTTTTACATAGTAAGCGGTTACATACACCGGCATCTGTTCATCCTGAATGCTTCTGACAAGGCTGTCCATTGGAACAAAAATATATTCTCCCTGACGGAAGGCGCGTCCCCATTCGCCACTTGGCGTTACAGCCGCAACCATCACCTCGTCGCCGGCTGAAAACCGAACCGATGTTTTGGCGCCGGTTTCTGGCAATGCATAGCCCTTCGTCCCGGATTTGGCAAAATACTTCACAGGCGTGCCGTTCGGATCCCGGGTTGTCACCTGATCTGCAGGGCAATAGCCCTTAACGCCCGCATCGTTTCTGACATACGCCCAATTGCCCTCAGTCTCGATCAGCGTCACATGCGTTCCGAACGGAAGCTTGCCAAGGTATTTTGATGTTTTGTTGGCTGATTTATAGGCATAAAGGAATTCCTCGGCTGCATACGCATCCGTTTCCGTCCACGGTTCGTCATCCGTGTCCTGCCAATCGTCCGCCGCCTTCTCCCGAAGCTCACCCTTGCGCATATAGGCATAAACGCCATTTTTAGATACCCTGCACCATTTTCCGTCCTTTGTAATGGCATGAAGCGTTACTTCACCGCCTGAATTCAGTGTCCATATCATCTTTGATCCGGTACTCGGCAGCGCATACGCCTTTGCCCCGTCAACAGAGGCGCATACGGTTTCGTTATAAGTATTCGGATCAATTGCCGTAAGGGAACTAAGCGCACAATAACCCACCTGACCGGCTCCGTTTAAAACCTTCGCCCATTTTCCGGACATATCCAGAAGCTCCATGGGAAATCCGTAGCCAACCGTTCCCATACTTTTTGAGGACGTACTTTTAGAAGCATATACGGTGAGCTTATCCACATCCGCATATACCTGCGACGCATAAGCGCATCCAATGAATACCGTTAACAAGAGGAGACACAATAGCAAAAAACGCAGAATGCGCATAGCACGCCTTCGCTCCTTCTGTAAAAATGGAAATCATAAATTATTGTAATATTATCATACAATCCGTACTTTCGCAACCACAAAACTAATGCGCAAAAAAACCCCGAAGTCCCGCATGGAGCCTTCGGAGCCTGAAAGTATCATTTCCACTCTGCCCATATATCCGGCTGAAAGCCAATTGTTACCTGATTTCCGTTTCTGACAATCGGCGCCTTCATCAGCGACGGATTTTCAAGAATAACCTCCTGAATGATGTTGTCAAGCGTCAGATGGCGCACATAGTCCGCCTTTTCGCCTTTGGCGTCCGGATCCAAAAGCTGCTTGACACTGCCCGCCGCGCGTATAAACAATTGCAGCTCCCGCGCGCCAAGCTTGTGTTTTTTCATATCGACACTGGTAAAAGGTATGCGCCGCTCTTTGAAATAGCGCTCCGCCTTCTGAACATCGAAATTCTTTTTGGAAGCATAAATCTGAATATTCATACGTTACAGTTCCTTTGCAAAATCGTCAAGCTCACCCAGATCCCAGAGCATCGATCCGCTGAGATACTTATCCCGGATATCGCGCGAGCATACAAACGCATCTTTCACATCCTCGGGCATAATACCGATATCGGACGGCTCCATGGGCATGCCGGTATCCCTCATTTTTCCAAAAAGCCATTCAGAGTCAGGAAGCTCCTCTTCAATAATCTTCAGAATATCGTTCCACGAGTCAAGGATTCTGTTCAATCGCACGGCATGCTTTGCGGGATCATTCTTTTGTGTTTTTTCTTCAATGGCGAGCACCTGCGGCGCGGTTTTTCCAAACACGCGCTTTACGCGCGCTTCCCATTCGTCTGCATCAAACGCCTTCATTGCACTTTCCGCCTTTTCGCGGGAAGGAACAAGCGCCTTGATGCGGTCATACAGCCGCATCGTGAGAACAGTACCTACGCCCACCTGAATGCCGTGCAGATCGCTGGCTTCGCCGCGCTCCAACGCCATCATTTCCCACATATGCGAAAAATAATGCTCAAGTCCGGAAGCAGGGCGGGAAACCTTTGCAAAACTCATCGCAAAGCCGCTCAATACAAGGCCTTCCACAATCGCCTGAACGGCGTCGGGATTTCTGGATTTCAAGCCCTCGGACGCGGACATAATGCGATAAAGCGCATTTCTCATAAGCTGCGCGACATGTTCGCAGTAGTATTCATCAATAACCCGATTAGCAATGCGCCACTCGCAAAGCGATATGTATTTTGCGACCATATCGCCAAGGCCTGCCCACAGCATGCGCATGGGCGCGTTTGCAAGAATCTCGGTGTCCAGCACAATGGCGGCCGGGCAGCGGTTGTACAGCGTGGTTTTCACGCCGTTTACAACCATGGAGGATGAATTCGAAGCGAAGCCGTCCATGGAAGGCGCGGTGCCAACAATCATCTGAGGCACATTTACATCAAATGCAAAAACCTTGCAAAGATCATTGATGACGCCGGAGCCTACGCCGATAATCATATCGCAGGATGCGTCGTAATTCATGGCAATAGAGCCAAGCGACCTTTCATCCGGTTCGAGCTTTTCATGTCCTGCATCCGGCAGAACAAACAGTGTACTGCTCACGCCGGCATTGCCAAGCGCCTTCATTACGCGTTCACCAGCCGCCGTATAGGTATTTTTATCGCATACCACAAACGGTTTTTTTGCGCCACATGCCGCTACCGCATCGGGCACATTTTCAACCGCGCCGCGGCCGATTTTCAGATATTTCACCTGTACGCCGTGATGCATACCGCAGTCGCAGTCAAAGCCCTTTTCGCGAATCAGTTCCTCAATGGGTAAGTTTTCAAACAGTATCATGGATCAAGCCCTCATTCCATAGTGGTTTTCATATTCAAGCAGCGCATCCCGGATTTCGTTCAAGTCGGTCATCCGGTTCACGCTGGCACGCAGCCTGCCGCTTCCGGGCGTTCCCGCAAGGTACCATGCAATGTGCTTTCGCATCTCCGGAATTGCGTATTTTTCGCCCCTCCACTTGCACTGCATGTCCAGATGCCTGAGCGCCATCTGCACCCTGTCGGAAACAGAGGGCGCTTTATACGCCTTCCCTGTCAGCGCGCAAAGAACCTCTGTAAAAATCCACGGGTTGCCCTGCGCCGCGCGTGCGATCATTATGCCGTCGCATCCGGTTTCTTGAAGCATCTTCAATGCGCCGGCCCCATCCGTAATATCGCCGTTTCCGATTACCGGTATGGACACAGCGCGTTTTACATCCGCGATGATTTCCCAATTGCTTTTGCCGGAATACTGCTGCATGCGCGTTCTCGGATGCACGGTTATGGCTTTTGCACCGTTATCTTCGCATATCCGGGCAATTTCTACGGCGTTTATATGCTCATCGTCCCAACCCGCGCGGATTTTTACCGTTACGGGTTTTTTTGTCGCAGAAGCAAGCGCGTTCACCAGCTTCGCAGCTTTTAACGGCTCCCGCATCAGAAAGCTTCCCTCGCCGTTTCCGACAATTTTGTGCGCCGGGCAGCCCATGTTAAAATCGAAAAAATCAAATCCGCGCTCTTCAAGCCTTTTGGCGGCTTCAGAAAGCATAGTCTCATCGCTTCCGAAAAGCTGTAGCGCACAGATTCCTTCCCCTTCAAAGCGGGTAAGCAGTTCCTCATGCGCGCGGCTGTCCGGAGAATACATGTACCCCTTGGCTGACAGCATCTCGCTTACAGCCCATGCGCAGCCGTTTTCCGCCGAAAGCACGCGCATACTCGCATCCGTAACACCCGCCATCGGAGCCAGCGCAGCCCCTACAGGCATTTCAATCCCTTGAATGTTCATGATCCTTTGCTTGTATCCTTATACGTAGTATCCTGTTGGATTGCCGAAATCTTCCATTGACCATAATCGTTTCTGGTCAGCTTCAGATGGTATCGCCCGCTGGACCATGAGGCGGGCGGCCCGGAAACGCTTGACGCATATGCGCCTCTCACGTTTCCCGTAATATTCTGAACGTGTTCAACAATCACGCATTCGATTTCATCTCCCCAAGGCCATACGCTGATGCTTTCGATATTCACATCGTAATCATACCCGGTAATGGTATACGGAATATACGGCGACGCATCCGAAAACGCATACTCCAGCACAGGATCTTCGTTCAAAAACGACGCGTTGAAGTAATCGTTCAGAGAAACGGCGTCTTCCCGCGTAAGCGCAACGTCCACGCGCTTTTCCATGCCCTCAGAAATCAGAATATAGGCGTTTCCGAGATTAAAGGCAATATAGAACGCGCATACAAGCGCAGCTACGCAGATTGTGAAAAGCACAATCCGCGTAGCAAGAAAGGACATCATCCTCCGCAAATATTTCATGCGTTACGCACTCCAAATTCATCAATTTCTATCCATGAGCCTCAAAAGCGCCTCAGTAGTCGCCACGGTTTCGTCGTCCTTCAGGCGGAACTTAATCTCTACTCTTCGGGACGCCACCTTGTCCTCCGTACCGTCGGCATTGTACTTAAGCGCGCTGTACGAACGGCCGCTTGCCGTAATCAGTTCCAGAAGCGCCTTCATATCAGACTCGTTCAGCCTCAGCTTCTGCGACATATAGGGTTTGCTGAGCACATAATTGGACACGCTCAGCGCGCGCTGCTGCGAAAGCTCCAGATTGTACAGGTATGGATCGTCGCCTGCCTTTCCACTGGAATCGGTGTGCCCCTCGATAATGATTTCTGCTACGTAAGGCCGGAATTCGGGCGAAAGCAGAACCTGAATGTATACCGGCAGGAATTGATCGAGGTAATTCCTTCCTCTTTCGCTCAACCAGTTTGCGCCAACGTCAAACAGCGTTTCGCTGGGCAGCGTGATCGCGCCGGTCTGCTCGTCGACCGATACCACGATGCGCCTTCTTTCAAGCTCCGTCGACAGCGCCTCGATAATCTGCGCCTTTACGCCTACCATTCGTTCAAGCTGCAGCTGTGTTTCTTCAAGCTCCTCCTGATAACGGAACAGGGCTTCGCTCTGGCTTTGCATGACGCTCTGAGCCTGCAGAAGCTGGTTTTCCGTTTCGCTGGAAGCCGAAAGCAGCGCCATGTAATCAATTCCGAGGCTTTCAAGTTCCTTCTTCTTTTGATCGATCTGCAAAAGCAGGCTGTCAATCTGCGCTTGATAGGAAGCCTCGTTGTTTTTCAGCAGCGCAAGCCTTTGACTCAGGCTTCTGTTTTCCTCATTTGCTTTTTCAAGTTCGCCCGTAAGCGACAGAACGAGCGCCTGACTGCTGGCAAGTTTTTCCTCCTGATCGCCCAGAAGTTCAATTTTTGCCTGCGCATCCTGCAAAAGCGCATCAAGCTGACTTTTCTCCGCTTCCAATATAATCACCCGGGTTTCGATTTCCTCCTGCTGCTTGGCAATGAGCGCTTCCTGCTCATTAAGCTCCTTTTCCTGCTGTGCCAGTACCAGCTTCTGGCCTTCCAGTTCGTCGTTCAGAAGCACCAGCTGCGCCTGCTGCTCGGAGAGAAGGCCTTCCTTCTCTTTGAGCGCCTGTTCGCTTTGTTCCATTCTCAAAAGTGCCACGGCATATTCATCCTCAATCTTCTGAAGCTGCTCCGTCTGGTTGGCAAGAGACAGCATCATGGAGAAGATAACAAAAATGAACACCAGCACGAGTACGCTCATCATATCCGAAAAGCTGAGCCAGAAGCTTCCGCTTTCGCGGGAACGGCTGCGCTTTCGGCGATAATTCAATCGCATTTCCGCCCTCCGCTATTTCTCCGCGCGGTCTGCGCGGTTGATCTGATCTCTGGACGAACGAAGCGCCAGCGTGAGATCGTCAATTTCGTTTAAGTACTTTTCGCTTGCCGACTGCACAGCCTCGGGCAGCTTTTCGACGGATTTTTTCACTTCGCCAGACGCCCATTCGATTCTCTTCAGAATCTCTGTCATGCAAGCCTCAAAGTAATTGAGTGATTCGTCCATATCGCGGGTAAGCTTCTCGCGCGCCTCCTCCATACTCTTGGCAAGCGCATCGCCGGCGCCGCTCATCTGATGCGCGGCTTCCATCATCTGACCGGCGTTTGCACGGTTCAGCTTATTGACATTTTCCATAAACTGCGTAGTCGCGCCGTTAATGGCCTCCGCCTGGCGGCGGAACTCGTCGTTGAGCGAGGTAAGCGCGGACATGTATTCGGTCTGCGCATTGACGGTATTTTCGATACGCGCCTGCGCATCTTCGTACCTTCCCTGCACCTTGGCGATTCTGGAAAGCACCGCTTCGTACTTGGAAAGCATCGCCTCGGAATTGGCGCGCATATCGCGAACGGCTCGGGCTGTCTCGGCAAAGCCGTTCAGCGCATCCGTCATATTTTTAACGGATTTTTCCTGATAGCGGCAGGTATCCTCGATGGTCTGGGCGAGGTGATCAAACTGCCCGTGGACGGCGTCGTTCATTTTGCGTATGTAGGCATCCGCCACTTCATTCATCAGCTGCGCCTGCGCACGGGACGAAAACTCCATCGACTGCTGAACCGCTTTTGAAAGCGGAACCACTGCATTCTCCATGGCAACTTTGATTCTGTTGATCGTATCCTCCGAGCTCAGGTTTTCAAGCATGGACTTGAGAAGCTCCGTCTGCTCCTGCTGGTAAATGGCAATCTGCGTCATTGGATCAACGGACAGAACGCCAGCATGCTTAGCTATTGCTTTATAAAACTCGGTCAGCGCGCGCTCCGCGCGTCCGCGAACTATGCGCGTAATCAGCGTGAATATAATAGACGCAATCACGCCGAAAATCGATGTAAGGAAGGCATATTTCATGGAACCGAGCAGCACGGACATGGACGCTGAAACGGATTCAACATCTACGCCGCTCATGCCGGACAGCGAAACCGACAAGCCCAGAAGCGTACCGAGGAAGCCCAGCGAAACCAGCACGCCCGGCAGGGCTTCGGCAAAATTTACCCTTCCCGGACCGTCGATTACGGTTTCTTCGTTGATGTAATCCTCAACGTTTGCCGGGTTGTGGTATTCTCCGTCGGCAAAAAAGAGGTTGTTCAAATAGTCGGACCAGTGGGACATCAGCACGCCCTTGCCCAGAAACCGGTCGTCCTGCCAGGACCTTCTGGCCTTATCGCCCTTACGAATGTTCACTATTGCGCGTTTCAGAAGGTTGCGCGTTCGCACAACAGGCGCAATACATTTCGCAATACCGATAATGAACAAAACGACGATGGCCACGTATACGAATATACTGAAACCGTCTCCCAGCCAACTCTGAATGGATTTCCAAAAGTTCATGTCCGGAGCTCCTTTACAGTTAACTTACTAACGCCGCCTATAAGGCATGCGGAAAATACAATACTTATTCTAATTATATCACAACCGTACCTTCCGCGCAACCGCGTGAGCGTTCATACTGCTTTGACAGAAAAAATGCCTTCTAAGTTCCAATTCTTATATGAACAACCAGAATTCTATCCGCGCTTGCGCATTGTTTGTCATACTGTTTCTTAATATCCGCCCAAAAACTGAAGTAACGGAAGCAAGCACATTTCTTAGGTTATGCATAAAAAAACACGTTTCTATTCTTCAAGAAAAAAAGAGAAGGCTTACGCCCTCTCCAACAATTTTTCGTGAGTTATAAAAGCAAATGCATTGTGCATCAGGGAATATATGCGTGTTCTGTCTTGACGGGCGCATCCGTTTTTGGCATAAGATCGATTACACGAGTATCCGTCTCCGGCGGCATGATCATTCCAAGCCGATTCTGCGCCTGCATTTCTAGAACTTCGGTACGCATTGCCATTTCAAGCTCGATTGTAAGATTTTCCGTTTTTATGTCCAGCTCACTGTTTGCAGTGCGAATCGTTCTGAGTGTATTTGCATATGACACTACATCCAACAGTTTAATTGTACTTGTCAAAAGCGTTATTGATATCAAAACAAATGCGGCTGCATAGAGCATCAGATTTTTTCTGTTGCCAAACCTCTTTCTTTTCGAACTGTCCATATGCCGCACTCACTTTCATCGGTAGATCCTGTTTTGAAAGTATACCTTTTAAGCATTTTAATTGTGTTACAAATTAACATACAGTTCCTGAATATTTATCAGATTTGTTTGTAAAAAACCGACTCCGGTATTTATTTTTTTGTTATACTTCAAAAATTCCACAATTAAAAATCAAAACCGACCGCAGTCTGTACGGCCGGTTTTGACATTCCCATTACAAACAATTGTAATTATTAGATTCTCCTTATGCGATGATCAGGCTTTCGCCGGTCATCTCCGCGGGCTGCGGAAGGTTCATAAGGGTGAGAATTGTAGGACAAAGATCCGAAAGGCGTCCGCCTTCGCGAAGCTGCTTCTTCGGGTTCTCGGGATCAATTACGATCACGGGAACGGGATTGGTAGTGTGCGCGGTGAAGGGGCCTGCGTTCGCGGGATCGATCATCATGTCGGCGTTTCCGTGATCTGCGGTGACGATGCACTTTCCGCCCTTAGCAACGATGGCGTCCACAACCTTGCCTACGCATTCGTCAACTGCCTTTACGGCCTTCTTCGTTGCGCTGATTACGCCGGTGTGGCCGACCATATCGCAATTGGCAAAGTTCAGAATAATGACGTCGTACTTATCCTCTTCAATCAGCGGAAGCACGGCCTCGGTAACCTCATAAGCGCTCATTTCAGGCTTGAGATCGAAGGTAGGAACCTCCTCCGCTGCGGGAGACGGTACGAGAATGCGGTCTTCGCCTTCGAATTTGGTTTCCTCGCCGCCGTTAAAGAAGAAGGTAACATGGGCATATTTCTGAGTTTCTGCAATGCGCAGCTGAGTCTTCCCGCACTTGGACAGGTATTCTCCCATCGTCATGGAAAGAGACTCCGGCGGATAGGCTACGCTTACATTCGGCATGGTAGCGTCATACTGCGTCATGCAGATATAGGTAAGCGGAAAGAAACCGTTTTTGCGCTCAAATCCCTTGAAATCCGGATCCACAAACGCGCGGGTAATCTCGCGGGCGCGGTCAGGACGGAAGTTGAAGAATACAACGGAATCATTGGCCTTCACAACGCCGTTTTCATTAAGAACCGTGGGCAAAACGAATTCGTCAGTCAGGTGCTTGCCGGTTTCGTCAATCACCTCATAGGAATCGCGGATTGCCTTCACGGGATCATGCGCCTTGACGCCTTCGCCCAGAACCATCGCATTATACGCCTTCTCAACGCGCTCCCATGCGTTATCGCGGTCCATAGCGTACAGACGGCCCATCGTAGTGGCGATTTCGCCAACGCCGATCTCCTTCATCTTGGAGACGAGCTCCTGAACGTATTCCCAGCCGGAATCCGGCGGAACGTCGCGGCCGTCCAGCAGGGCGTGCACATATACCTTTTTAAGCCCGTGCTTCTTGGCCATTTCCAGAATTCCGTACAGATGATTGGTGTGGGAATGAACGCCGCCGGGCGAAACAAGGCCGATCAGATGAAGTGCGGAATCATTGGCCTTGCAGTTTTCCATGGCTTTGAGCATGGCTTTGTTTTCAAAGAAAACGCCATCTCGGATATCCTTCGTGATTTTAACCAGCATCTGGTACACAACGCGGCCTGCGCCGATATTGGTGTGCCCCACTTCGCTGTTGCCCATCTGGCCGTCCGGAAGGCCTACATCCTCGCCGGAAGCACCGATGGCGGTAAAGGAATACTGTTCCTTAAAGCGATCAAGGTTCGGAGTACCCTGCGCAAGAATGGCGTTGGATACGGGATCATTGGCTCCGATGCCGAAGCCGTCCATGATGATAAGAAGTCGGATCGTAGCCATGTCGTTCTGTGAGCCAAGGAG
>JAZSRC010000031.1:0-34077 GCA_045538305.1 Clostridia bacterium
CTTCTCGTCTACCTTCGGCCATGCGCGGCGCACAAGCTCCTCGCCCAGCTGCATCAGCTCGTTGATTTCTTCAGTGATGTGGGGTGCTACGGGGTTGAGCATCTGAATCAGAACCGTCAGTTCTCCGCCCGTTGCGCGGCCCTTTGCGTACAACTGGTTTACCAGCGTCATCATTGCGGCGGTGGCGGTGTTGAACTTCATCTTCTCGTAGTCTTCGGATACTTTTTTGATGCACACGTTCACATCATACGCCATATCCTTGGAAATGCCCTCGTCGGAAGTGGTAATATCCATCAGCTTCCATACGCGGTCGAGGAAGCGGCGGCAGCCGCGCGCGCCGTCGGTCTGCCACGGAATGGCCTGATCAAAGGCACCCATGAACATTTCGTACAGGCGGAACGCATCTGCGCCGAGCTCATCCACCACGTCGTCGGGGTTAATGACGTTACCGCGGGATTTGGACATCTTTTCACCGTCGGTTCCCAGAATCATGCCCTGAGCAGTGCGCTTCATGTAGGGTTCGGGCGAGTTTACAAGGCCGATGTCGTACAGAAGGCGGTGCCAGAAGCGGGAATACAGCAGGTGGCGGGGTACGTGCTCCATGCCGCCGTTGTACCAGTCAACCGGCATCCAGTAATTGAGCGCTTCTTCGGAAGCAAACTGGTCGGCATTGTGCGGATCGCAGTAGCGCAGGAAATACCAGCTGGAGCCTGCCCACTGGGGCATGGTATCGGTTTCTCTCTGAGCTGCGCCGCCGCACTTGGGACAGGTGCAGTTGACAAAGCTTTCAATGTGCGCAAGCGGACTCTTGCCGTCGGAGCCGGGACGGAAATCCTCAACGTCGGGCAGCATGAGTGGAAGCTGATCGTAGGGAACTGCTACGACGCCGCACTTTTCGCAGTGGATCAGCGGGATGGGCTCGCCCCAATATCTCTGGCGGTTGAAGGCCCAGTCCTTCATTTTGTACTGAACGCCTGCGCGGCCAATGCCCTTTTTCTCGATTTCTTCCAGTGCGCGGGCAATGGAATCCTTTTTGTTGGTATAGCCGTTCAGGAAATCGGAGTTGATCATCTCGCCGTCGCCTGCATAGGCTTCCTTCTCGATGTCGCCGCCCTTGATGACCTGAATGATATCGATGCCAAACTTTTTGGCGAATTCCCAGTCGCGCTGATCGTGCGCCGGAACAGCCATGATGGCGCCGGTGCCATAGCCCATCATTACGTAATCGGAGATGAATACGGGGATTTCTGCGCCCGTCAGCGGATTGACAGTGCGCAGGCCTTCGATTTTGAGACCGGTCTTGTCCTTGACAAGCTGGGTGCGTTCAAACTCGGTTTTCTTTGCGCATTCCTCGCGGTATGCGATGATTGCATCCATATTGGAAATCAGGCCCTGATGCTTGTCAATCAGCGGATGCTCGGGCGCCATGACCATGAAGGTTACGCCAAAGAGCGTGTCGGGGCGGGTGGTATAGATTTCGACTGTTTCATCAATGCCCTTGAAGGGGAAGTTCACGAAAGCGCCGGTGGATTTGCCGATCCAGTTTACCTGCTGCTGCTTGATGTTTTCGGGATAGTCCACGATGTCAAGGCCTTCCAGCAGCTTATCGGCGTATTTTGTTATACGCAGATACCATACGTCCTTGGGCAGCTGCACTACGTCGCCGTGGCAGATATCGCACTTGCCGCCCTGGCTGTCCTCGTTGGAGAGAACGACCTTACAGCTGGGGCAGTAGTTAACCAGCGTCTTGTCGCGGAAAACCATGCCGTGCTCAAAGAGCTTGAGGAAAATCCACTGCGTCCACTTATAGTAGTTGGGATCAGTGGTGTCTACTTCGCGGCTGTAGTCGAAGGAGAAGCCCAGGCGCTTGAGCTGCTCACGGAAGTGATCGATGTTCTTCTTGGTAACAACGGCGGGGTGCACGTTGTTTTTGATGGCGAAGTTCTCGGTCGGAAGGCCAAAAGCATCGTAGCCGATGGGGAAAAGTACGTTATAGCCTTCCATGCGGCGCTTACGGGCAATGATATCCATTGCGGTGTTGGAACGCGGATGGCCTACGTGCAGGCCTGCGCCGGACGGATAGGGGAACTCGATCAGGGGGTAGAACTTGGGCTTGGTGTAGTCCGTCGTCGCATTCAGACAGCCGGTATTATCCCAATGATCCTGCCACTTGCGTTCAATGTTTCTGGGGCTGTACTCCGGATACTTGCTCATTTGAATTATCTCCCTTAACAAAATACAAAGCGCATCCCCGCCCAAAGAGACGTAAGCCAGCGCTTACGCGGTACCACTCTTTTTGATCCGGCAGGATCCGCTTCTTTGCCCGATATCGGAGGCGGCCGCCCGTCGTGGGATGCTCCGGAACGAGTTCGGCGCTCTGCGCGGCCGTCTCGCACCAAACGACGGCTCTCTTCGCGCACAGGCTTACGCCTACTGCTTTCCTTCTCAGCTTATTTATTATAGCATGCCGACGGAAAAATTCAAGTTATGTTTTGGCTGATTCCCATTGGTTATGAAGGAATTGGCCTATATACAAAAATATTACAAAAATCTGACAAATTAATTTGACATGGCGTAATATTTGATATATAATATTCATAGATATATGCGCAGTGGAAGGCGCTGCGATCAGAGAGGGGCATAAACATATGAGCAAAAGTATTAAGAAGGTATCGTTTTTCAATTGGTTTATTACGCTGATTTTTTCCGTGATCCCCGGCGTGAACATTCTGTTCTTCATCGGAAGCGCAATGTTTGCCAGAAATCCCTCCAAGCGTACTTATGCGGCTGCGGCGCTTGTGCTTACGCTGCTTGTGCTGATTGCGCTGTGCGTGGGCGTAATCTTCTTTGGAAATGAAATCGTAAAGTGGGCGGAGAAGGCGATTGAAGCGGCGGAAGCGACAACGCCTGTGGTTTAAGCCGCTATTCGACGATGATGAACGAGTCCCCCTGGGGCCATAGATGAACGGTCTGCCGGGCGGAGGAGTTTTTCAGATAGTAGTTGCATCGTTTCATTGCATACAGCCAGGCTTCGTGAAGTGTGATCTGACGGTTTTTGTCAAGGTCAGCCTTCATGGAGCCTGGTTTGTCTTTGATCAGGTTCCAGCCGAGTCCCTCCGTCAGGGCGCGGGCAAAAACGGTGGACATCGTGCTTTCGGACGCCGGCGGCGAGGAAGCAATGCGGTAGCTGTTCTGATTGAAGGAGGAAGATACGATTACTTTGTATTTGGACGATGCGAACGAGTTTTTCAGCGGATTTCCTCCGCTGAAGGCGCGGATCACGTCGTCTGCAAAAGGGCTTTTCGCTGCGCTTTCGTTTCCGATGAACGCGCCGCTTGAGCAGCAGTCGATCAGCACAATGACAACGCCGTCAATTTTCCGCAAGGCGCGCTCCAGTTCGAAGGCATACAGCCGTTCACCGTCATACATTTCAAGCCATGCCAGGCCGTTTGAAGTATTTCCGTGGCAATTGATGTAGAAAAGGGATATATCGTTTTCTACCGCTCCTTTAAAAGTGGTTTCAATCGCCTTAAGCAGTTCTTTTTTGGACAAGTCCAGCTGCATATTCGTCAGGTAGTTTGACTTTGAAAATTTTTCCTGCGTGAGCGCGTCCAGTACGCCCTGAGTCGTATTGACGCAGCCTGTGCGTACGCGCCCGTCGGCATAGACGGAAATGCCGACAGTCAGCGCGCGCCGGATGGGAGCGGGCTTTTGCACAATAACGGTGACGGTATCCGAAAAATCTGTGCCGTCAACGGAAAGAATCACGGCTGCTTCGCCCTCGCCTGCGGCAAACAGAAGGCCTTCTTCCGTTACCTGTACAACGTCTTCGTTCAGGGAAACCAGCGTTACCGGGGCAGACGGCGCGTATACCGGTTCAAACGCCCAGCCCGGATATACCGTATCGCCAACAATGGCCGTTATGGATGCGTCATAGAAACGTATGCCGGTCAGATTGGCGGGCTCTACGGTGATTAAAACGCGCGCCTGAATGCCGCCAAAGCCGCTAACGGTAATTTCCGCCGTACCTTCGCCCCTTGCGGTGATAATGCCGTCGCCGTTTACCGATGCAACGGACGGAGCCGAGGAAGAATACAGAAAGTGATTCAGCGCGTCGTCCGGCGTAAAGGAGGGATGAAGGTACATGAACTGTCCGGTCTCCAACGCAAAGGAGGAATCGGTAAAGCCAAGGGTTTCGGGCGCTGCCTGTTCATAGGACGTTTTTACATGAACGGAGTAGTTTCCGGTTTCACTGCCGTTGGCCGATACGCGCAGAAGGCAGACTTCGCCTGCATTCAGGTATACAAACGCGCCCTCCGTGTCCTCTGAAGTGATCGGCTCCGCAAGCATTGTGCCGTTTGGCGAAAGCGCTTCAACGATTGTGTTTACGCCGCTTCGGATGCTTTTTTTCGTATACAAAAGGACCTCTCCGTCCGACAAAGCGGTGTATTTGTAGTAGTGAACGTCATATGCGCGTGCGAGCGTGCGGTCGATTTTCCCTTCTGACAGTTCAATCGGGGAATAGACGTTTCTTCCGTGCGACGCGCGGTTGACTTCAAAAGTATAGGCCTCCTCCGAACGCAGGAGCACATGCGTATTGATTCCCTCGCGCAGTGTAACGGTAACAGGCAGAACGCCGCTTCCGATAACCTCTGCGCCAGAGGTGATTTCGCAGTATACGTCGGCTTTGGAAAAGGCGCTTAAGATGTAATCGCCCGTCCGCTCCGGCGTGACGGTGAGAGCGGTAACGCCGCCAAATGAATGCAGACGTTCATTCATTTCAAGCACACTAACGGAGCTTTCGGACACGCAAACGCCTGCACCCATCCATACGGACAGGAGCAGGCACCAAAAAGCATATATTCGAATGGCTCGGTTTGCGCGCTTGATCGTTAACGCCTCTATTCTCTTGTAATGTAGTCTCCTTTAACGTATCCGGAAAGCTCCGTGGTTTCGATTTTGAACCATCCGTCGTTTTCAGGCTGGATGACGATAAGCCTGTCTTTATCGGACAGAAGGCCGGCAATGCCTGAGCTGGTGGTGGGCTCTTTTCGGACATTCAGGGATGAGGATGCAGTTTCCAGCGTCACAACCGCATAGTATTCGCTGGCATTTAACGGGCGCAGCGGCGCGGGCGTGGGCTTTGGCGTAGGCCGCGCGCGGGCGGCGCCTACGCTGTCGGGCAGCGATTCTATTGCGTGAAGCGCCGGCGTTTTCCAGTCTATTTTTTCAAGACTCATACCGGGATAATAGAACTTCAGTATATCCTCGCAGGATTTTCCGTATTTTCCGGCCATTTGCTGCGCGCCGCGCTGGCTCATGCCGGAGCCATGTCCGAACCGGCGGGAGATGAGGGTAAAGCCGGAGTCGTTTTGAGTAACTTCAAATACCTCCACATTGGTGCTGTTGATGGAAAGCGACAGCATATCTTCGATTTGCCCGTAGGTGTTCAGGCGTACCTTGAACGGGGTGGGGACGCTTTCATAATCCGAAAGCTCGTAAACCTCTGCGGGCGTGGCTTCGCCTGTCGTGGCCTCCTGAGATGTTGCATATGGCGCAGCTGCGTCTGGGGTTGCGGGCTCCGGGAAGATCAGCCGGCGTCCGGAGGCTTCGAATTCAAAATCGATGTTTTTATACATCCGGCTTCCTTCAATATCCGGATTTGCGAGGGTAATCGCGCGTATGCGGTCGATGCGGATGTCGCTTGCATCGTCGCTGAAGCCAAGGGACGCCATTTCTTCCGATACGGCTTCTGCCAGTGCCAGCGCGATATCGCTGTTTTCACGGGGGGTATAGGGAATAACCGCGCGTTTTACTACGCTCTGCGGATTTTCAAGGTCGTAGGGGTCGTCCTTCATGACGATATAGCCGCCGTCGTCGCCGCCCCATATCTGTTTGGGCGTTGCGATCTGACCGCCGTTTGATGCGGTGTAGTAGCAGCTTGCAAACCGGCCGTTTACAATGCCGACAATGCCTGCGGTTTCGCGGACCGCCTGCTCTACGCGGGTGAACGCCTTATCGTAGCCCTTGTATACCTGATCCTGCGTGGTGTCAACCACATCGTAAATGCGGTTTTTATTGCTTTGCTTTGAACGCATGGCGTAGGTTCTTGCCGCGATAGCCTGCGCCTTCAGCGCTTCTACGGGGAACGAATCGCTCATTTCATAGGCGACTACGCCGAGCAGATACTCTTCAATGTCGAGTTTCAGTATGGCGTCTATGCCGCCAGCTTCGTTGGTCAGCGTAAGATCACCCACAAACAGCGCGTCCTTCTCACTTTCGTGAATGTATATGCCGTTTGTATCGTTTCCGTCGTCGGTCAGGTGTCGCGTCAGGGTAAAGGAGGAGCCCATATTGATGGTCATACCTCCGCAGCCCAGAAGCAGAGAGCCTTCATCGCATGCCACGGTGATTTCAGAGCCTCTGGCAAAGCGGAAACCCGCGTCTGCGTCAACAGAGAAAACGCCGTCCAACGTAAGCCCCAGCGCCTCGGGTCTGGCCAACGATTTCAGATATACGCGGATCATGCCGTCGTCGTTTAAGGCGGAGGCTTGCACGTCCATCACATCGTTATTCAAAAACCATCCCGCGCTCATACCCGTGAGCATCAGTATGGCCAGAACCAGAATGCCGGCCACGGACGCCCTGCGTATTGCGCGCTTGCGTGCACGCTGCCGTTTTTTGGATATTTTTTTCTTTTTCTTTGTCGTTGTGTTTGGCATGTCTGTCTTCCTCCTGCTTGCGCTTATCCCTTGGACGCGCAGGGCATAAAATAGGTTCCGACCGCATGTTTCCATATACCGGAAGCCGGGAATAAACGGCATTTTCAGCATGCGCCCGGAAAGGAAAAATATGCATGAGCGGTGGAATATTTAGAAATAAATAAGAAATACGGCGGCGCGTATATCCATCACGCGCCGCCTAAATGCGTTTATATCAGGCGCCGAATTCGGCGGCTGCCTTGGAAAGAAGCGCAACCTGCTCGGACGCTTTCTGGGCGGAATCCTCCAGAACGCCGGCATAGATTTTGAGCTTGGGCTCGGTGCCGCTGGGACGTACGCAAACCCATGCGTCGCCTTCCAGCGTGTACAAAAGCACGTCCGCCTTCGGAAGACCCATGACGTTGCCATTTTTGAAGTCGTACGCTTCGATTACGCGGCGTCCGCCGATTTCAGCCGGGGGGCATGCGCGCAGATCCGCCGTCGCCTTTTCGCGCTTGGCCATGCCGTCAACGCCAGGCATGGTCACGGAGATCGTCTTTTCGGCGGCATAGCCGTACTCTTTGTACATGGCTTCCAGAGCGTCAAACAGGCTCTTGCCCTCGCTCTTGAAGTAAGCGGCAAGCTCGCAGGCCAGCAGGGAGGCGATGACTGCGTCCTTATCGCGGATGTAACCGCCGGTCAAGTAACCATAGCTCTCTTCAAAGCCCAGAAGGAAGCCGTTATTGCCGGCCTTTTCCTGCTGATCGATTACTTCGCCGATAAACTTGAAGCCCGTGAGCACACGCTTGATTTCCGCGCCGTACTTCTTGGCGATGGCGTCTACGAGGCGGGTGGAAACAATGGTCGTTACAGCGTATGCGCCGCTGCCGGGGGCGGGCTTTTTCGCCTGCAGAATGTACTCCAGCATCAGACAGCCTGCCTGGTTTCCCGTTACCGGGATCCACTTGCCGTCCTTTTTCAGCATCATGCCCATGCGATCGCTGTCGGGATCGGTTCCGACGATTACGTCGGCGTTTACTTCATCGGCGTACTTAAGGGCGATTTCAAACGCTTCGCTGTTTTCCGGGTTCGGGGAGGCGACGGTTGGGAAACGTCCGTCGGGTGCTTCCTGCTCCTTAACGACGGTAACATCTTCGTAGCCCGCGCGCCTGAGCGCTTCGCGCACCAGCTTATTGCCTGCGCCGTGCAGGGGGGTGTATACGATCTTCAGCTTTACGCCGGTTCTCGTGAGAAGCTCCGGATCAGGACGAAGGGAGAGCACGTGATCGATGTATGCATCGTCAATCTCCTTACCGATAATGCGCAGCAGCCCCTTTTCTCTTGCCTCGGCTTCATCCATCAGCGTAACGGAAATGGGGTCGATCTTTGCCATTTTTGCCAGCACCTGATCGGCGGTATTGGGCGTGATCTGTCCGCCGTCTCTGCCATAAGCCTTGAAGCCGTTGTACTGAGCGGGGTTGTGGCTTGCGGTTACGACGATGCCCGCCACGCAGCCCAGATGCTTGATGGTAAAGCTGAGCTCGGGCGTGGGGCGAAGCTCGTCGAACAGGAAGGCGGGGATGCCCATGTTTGCCAGCACCAGCGCGGAATCAACTGCGAATTCGCGCGACATAATGCGGCTGTCATGCGCGATGGCTACGCCCTTTTCCTTAGCGTCCGGGCATTCCGCCAGAAGCTGTTCGCCAAGGCCCAGCGCGGCTCTTCTTACCGTGTATATGTTCATGCGGTTCGTGCCTGCGCCCAGTACGCCGCGCAGACCGCCCGTTCCGAATTCCAAATCCTTATAAAAACGATCTTCGATTTGTTTTTCATCGTTCTGAATGCCGAGAAGCTCTTCTCTGGTATCCTGATCAAGAGCTGCGTCCGAAAGCCATGCAAGGTAACGTTCCTTTGCGGTCATATGGCATCGCCTCCATAGATTTTTCTGCTTCTACGATACCACAAAATGATGAAAATTGCAAATCTTCTTATGAATTATTTCGGGTAAATCAAAATATATGCGGTTATACGGGCGCAGTCGCGTTTTGAATGGGAATATTAGAACAAATTCTTGAATGATAATGAGATTCGTGGTATGATTACGGATAGATAAAAAGGTTTTGGAGTACATGCGCATGGCATACGATCTGTATCAATCGGCGGCGTTGACGCTTCGCTACTGCTTTGCGGCGGCGGGGGCGTTCATTGTCGGAAGAAGCGTATATATGACGATTCGCGACGGAAAGCGTCAATCGTCCGTTCGCGCACACATACGCGAAACGGGCGTGCTCGCGCTGCTGATCGTATCCTGTCCAAACGGCGAAACGCGCAGATTTCCGCTGAATATCGAAGGCAGCGTGGGCGACGGACGGGTATGCGATATGCGTATTCCGGGCGCCGGCTTGAAGCGCAGACACTTTTTCTATGAGATTGTAAACGGCTGTCTGACTGTAACCGCGGTCGGCGCGTCAGAGCTGTACGAAGCAGACGGAAACCAGAAAAAGAAAATCACATTAGCGCCTGCCGGCGTATTCCGAGCGGGCAATGCGGTATTTCGCTTTATAATGCTGAAGGCCAAACAAAAGCCTCTTAGCCCTATTACAAAACGCGCATACGGAAAATCCATCGGGATCGTGCTTTCACGTTCGCCTGTAAGGAAATCTGTGCGAAGGAAGGTGAGACGGTATGTTGAAGACGACGCCTGAAGCGCACAGAAAACGGCTGAACCGCATAAACGAGCTGCCCCTTTTGTATATGGTTATGCTGTTTCAGTTTGCTTCCATGCTTCTTCTCACCTTCAGAGATGGAGTGATTGACACCTTCTCCCTTCAGATGAGCCTGTATTTGCCCGTTGGCACGTATGTTGGGCTTAAACTGTTTCAAAAGTTGTATCCGATTGACAGATGCATATATATTCTGATTGCATTTTTATCCTCCCTTGGCGTGATCTTGCTAAGAGCCGTATTCAAGACCACGAAAAACGCATCGGATCAGGCGACGTTTCTTCTGATCGGATATGTATTTATGCTTGTGAGCGCGGGAATCGTCCGGCGGGTCCGGTCGTGGGATAAACTGAGCATGCTGGTTATGCCCTTCAGCCTGCTGTTTTTGTGCCTGCCGTTTGTTTTCGGCAGTCCTACTGCGACAGCGGACAGCTGGGTAAAGCTTGGCAGCGTGCAGTTTCAGCCGTCCGAATTGATCAAGCCCGTTCTGATCGTGGTGCTTGCAGCCGGTTTTTCCAGAAGGGAAGGCTGGGGCGTTTGGTGGAAATACGTCCTTTTCGGCGCGCTTTCATGCGGGATTTTGTTTCTGCAGCCTGATCTGGGCGCAGTGTTTTTGTATTTTATCATTACTGTCGCCATGTTCTATGCGGGAACCGGGAGATATAAGGCTACCATCGCCGTGCTTCTGATTGCAGTTGCGGGGGTAACCGTATTTTTAAGCCTGCTTGATAAAATCGACGCCTTCGGTTACCTCGCCTCGCGCATTGCCATCTGGGAAAACCCGTTTAACAGCGCCTACGAGGACTCCAGACAAATCGTACAGGGACTGATTTCCATTGCCAGCGGCGGACTGTTCGGATCCGGATTGGGACTCGGCTCTGCAGACCGCGTGGCAGTCGTCGCATCCGACTATATATTTGCCGCCGTGAGCGAGGAATTCGGCATGGTATTTGCCATCAGCGTGCTGATGGTATATCTGATTATACTGGTTCGCGGCGCAATTTTTGCGATGAATGCCCGCGTGCGCTTTCATGCCCTGATCGCTTTTGGCTGCGTGTTTGCGCTTTCCGCGCAGATGCTTCTGATCGTATGCGGAAATCTGCATTTGATTCCGTTAACTGGCGTTACGCTGCCCTTTGTATCCGGCGGCGGCAGCAGCATGCTGTCCAGTATGATTCAGGCGGGATTATTGCTCGGCGTTTCCAGCGTAAGCGCGCAGGATGAATACGACGATCTGCTTCGTATCTCCGGCGGGGAATGGAGGGAAAAGCCGTGAAGGATATACGCTTTGGCATCCGGGTGGTTTCTCTGATTATGGCGAGCCTGATTCTGTTTGTATGTGCGGCTTATATCGTGACCATCCACGTAAACGGGGACAGATGGATCAATCGCGCCAACAATACGCGCCTTGCCGACGCAAAAAAAACCACCGTGCAGGGCTCGATTTTTGATTCGTCCGGCGTGTTGCTTGCGGGCAGCAGCGAACCCGGCGAAAGACATTACATCGCCGATACCGATATGCGCCGCGCGCTTTCCCACACTATCGGCGAACAGACCATTATGAGCTCTACTGGCGTTGAAAACTTTCATTCCTCTACGCTGCTGGGCTTTTCCACCACCCGCACCGGCTATACCCTTCAAAGGCTGGCCGGACAGGATCCCATCGGCAACGACATTCACCTGACCGTAAGCGCAGAGCTGACCAAATACGCCATGAGCGTATTTCCGCAATGGAATAACGGGGCGATTGTCGTGATCAATTACAAAACCGGCGCGATACTGTGCATGGTTTCCATGCCGAACTTCGATCCGGCCAATATGGGTCAGGCGGTTCAGGATACTGCGTATTACAACCGCGTTGTACAAAAGCGCTATGCACCGGGATCCACATTTAAAATCATAACCCTGGCCTCCGCGCTTGAAAACCTGCCTGAAACGCAGAATGAGGCGTTCAGCTGCATGGGCGTTTGGAATTCCAATACGTTTTCGCTGAAGTGCGCGGGCACGACTGCCCACGGAGATATGACGCTTAAACAGGCCTTCGCCAAAAGCTGCAACATTACCTTCGCTACAATTGCCTACAGGCTCGGCGCGGATCAGATGCGCGAAACCGCTGAGAATTTTGGCTTCAATTATGAATTCATTTTTCCCGATACCATACTCAACGAATCGAGATGCCTTAAAAAGGGTTCAAAACCCACGGATGCGATTCAGGCCGGCATCGGTCAGGGTACAGTGGAGGTAACTCCGCTTCATATGGCGATGATTGCAGGCTCCATCGCAAACGGCGGCGTAATGATGGAACCCAAGCTTATCAAAAAGGTTGTAAGCGCTACGGGCTATGTCATGCGTGAAATGGAGCCCGTTGTTTTCAAAAATTCTTTAAGTCCGGAAAACGCCGTTCTGATCGCCGAATACATGTACGATACCGTTCGCGGCGGCACGGCGACCCGTGCAGCAATCTCAGGCTATAAGGACGGATATGTCTGCGGAAAAACCGGCTCCGCCGAATGGACGGATGATGAAACCAAAGAGACAAACGCATGGTACACGGGCTTTCTGTACGGCGACGATGCACATCCGTATGCGATTGCAGTCGTAGTGGAGGAAGGCGGAAGCGGCGGCAGCACTGCCGCGCCTATTGCGTCAAAGGTACTGAAAAAGGCAATAGAACTGGGCTTATACTGATCACGCTGGAGGGATGAAAAATGCAAAAAGGCGAAATCTGCGGCCTTGCCGCGCGCATCCGGGAGAATATAGCAAAGGTCATTGTAGGAAAGGAAGCGGAGGTCAAGCTGCTTTTGACGGCGGTCATCTGCCGCGGACATGTATTGATGGAGGATGTTCCCGGAACCGGAAAGACTGTGCTTGCAAAATCGCTTGCAAAATCGATCGACTGTGCGTTTTCCCGCATACAGTTTACCCCCGATCTTCTGCCGGGCGACGTTACGGGCCTGAGCGTATTTGATTCTCGAAAAGCTGATTTCGTGTTTAAGCCGGGCCCTGTTTTCACCAATATACTGCTGGCCGACGAGATCAACCGTGCAACGCCCAGAACGCAGTCGGCGCTTCTGGAATGCATGGAGGAAAGACAGGTTACCGCCGACGGCGTTTCCAGAACGCTTGACGATCCGTTTCTGGTCATTGCTACGCAGAATCCGATTGAAACGCAGGGAACCTTCCCACTGCCGGAGGCGCAGCTGGACCGGTTTATGATGAAGCTGAAGCTGGGTGTGCTTTCCCATGCGGATGCGGTAAAGGTGCTTGACAGATTTATTGCGGACGATCCGCTGACCGAGCTTGAAAGTGTGTGCGGTATTGAAGACATAAAAAGCGCGCAGCGCGCCTTCCGTTCGTGCGAGGTATCTCCCGCAGTCAGGGAATATATTGCGTTGGTTTCGGAGTATACGCGCGCGTCCGCGGGCGTTGTGATCGGCGTCAGCACGCGCGGTATGCTGCAGCTGATGCGCGCCTGTCAGGCATACGCGCTGATTGAGGGACGCGATTACGTTACGCCGGACGATGTAAAGGCGTTGGCCGTTCCCGTGCTTGCGCACAGAATCGTTGTGCGCGGCTCATATGGCGAGACAAATGCGTCGGGAAAGGCGGTTATGGAGGCGCTCGAGCGTGCGGAAACGCCCACGGAAAAGCTTGAAGCGTTGAGAAGCGAATGAGCGTACTTTGGCTGGTCGCCCTGACGGTGGTTTTTGCGGTACTGCAGGCGATCCTGTTTCAGAAAAACAATCTGAGGCACCTGTCCTACGAACGTCATTTCAGCAGACCTACGGCCTTTGAAGGTGAAAAAGCGGAACTGATCGAACGCATACAGAATGAAAAGCGCCTGCCTGTTCCGTGGCTTCGCGCCGAATCGCGCATTCCCAAAGCGCTGGCATTTGAAAAAGAAAAGCTGGATGCGCATGAGGTGAGCGGAGGTCTGTATCACAAAAGCATATTCTATCTGTCGCCTATGAGCCGCATTACGCGCCACCATGAGGTGACACTGAAAAAGCGCGGCGTACACGTAGCGGGTTCCGTATTCCTGACGGCGGGCGATCTTTTCAGCATCACCCGAGCCGACAGACAGCTTGAACTGGACTGCGGCATAACCGTCTACCCGCGCATACTCTCCGATGACGAACTGCCCGACCCCGCGCACAGATGGCTGGGCGACGCAGTTGTCAAGCGGTGGATCATGCCGGATCCGTTTCTTGTGACCGGCATACGCGATTATATGGCGGGCGATTCCCTGCGCGATGTTCACTGGCGGGCAAGCGCGAGGACGGGCGATCTGCGCGTGAAGGTGCGCGACTTTACTTCCGACCCCCGGGCGCTTGTAATACTGAATGTGCAGACTACCGCGCAGCAGTGGGCGGATGTCGGTCAGCAGGATGAGGAAGCGCTCGAGCAGGCGATACGCATCGCTGCCACGGTATGCATGCGCGCGCTCCGATACGGTATGGACGCGGGCTTTGCGACCAATGCATGCTTTGAAGCCGGGTCCGGCGCGTGCATATTCGTGCCTTCACGCGGCGGAAACGAGCAGGAAAGCTGCCTGCTGGACGCCATGGCCAGAATGCTTCTCCACAGGGAAAAAAGCTTTCCCACATTCCTTTCGGAGCTTACGGACATAAAGGGCGAGGACATACTGATACTGAGCTTTTACGATCATGAGGACATCCGAAGAGAAATGCGCATGCTGGAGATGAACGGCAACAGCGTAAGCCTTCTGATGCTTGAAAGGGGGAAAAAGGGCGAATGAAAAGGCTGTTTGTGCGTTTTCAGCGCTCACTGATGCTGGTGCTTGCGCTTCTTCCCCTTTCCGCTATGCTGTTTCGCCTGCCGCTTGCTTCTTTCTGGGTCGGTCCGGTATGGTTTTTTGCTCAGACGCTGATTGCCTCCCTGCTTACGCTGATTCCGGCTTACATCGGCGATTACCGCGAATACGAGGTTATGACGTATGAAGGCGGAAGGACGAGCGATCCGAACCCGGATCGGGAAGTTACGCGTACGCTTGTAAAAGAAGGAAAACGCTTTCCGCTTCGTCTTGCGGCGGATCTGATATTTCTGGGCATAAGCATATTTGCGCTGCTTCTGGTTCCCGGCGCTTGGTTCAAGGGCGGAACGCTTTTGAACCGGGCATTCTTTATGGTGATTATGACGGTTTTGCTGCTTTTTGCCATGCGCGATCTACCGGCGCAGCTCTTTCTGTGGAATGAAATCCCTGGCGTATTTGTCGGTTTTTCAGGCTACCTTATCGCCGCCCTTTTTCTGAAATTTTCAAAGGGCGATGTACGGGCCCTTGAAACGCTGATTTCGCTTTCGTCCGTGGCGTATCTGTTTTTGGGCGCCATGCAGCTGAACAAACAGTCGATTGCCAACAGCATGAGCGCGCATATCGATGAGGACAGAAAACCGCCCAAGCGCATTATTCTTAAAAACCGCGCGATCGTGCTTGGTTTTTCGGCGCTTGTTACCGTTGTAGCGCTGATTGAGCCCATCCGCACAGGCGTGTTGTGGCTGGCTGAGTCTCTGGGGCGTTTACTTTCGTATATCAAGCGGCTTTTTTCGGGAGATTCCGTCGTCGAAACGCCGGATATGCCTCAGTTTCTGGGCGGCGCGCCGGTAGAAGAGGCGGTGGAGTTTGCCTCTGAGGCATATGAACCGACGCTTTTAGAAAATTTACTGGTATATGGCTTTCTGCTTCTCCTGGCGATCGGACTTGTATGGATGCTGTATGACAGAATCCGGGCGCTTCTGAACCGGCTTACCAAGTGGATGGAACAATTCACCCAGAATATCGGCGAGGGCTTTTACGATGAGCGCGAAGACCTGATGAGCGCGGAGGAGGCGCGGGACCAGCTGAAAAAGCAGCTGAAAAACCGCATGAAGGCAATGTTTACCCGCGAACCGGCCTGGAGTAAACTGTCCGGGCGCGAGCGGGCAAGGCGGCTTTTGAAGGAATTTTATAAAAAAAGGGCTTCGGGCGTGAAAAACCTGCGTGCAAAAACGGCCCGCGAGGCGATTTATCAAACCGGGCTTCAGCCGCACAGCGCCGAAGCCTTCAGTGAAGCGTATGACCGTGCGCGCTATTCCACACGCGAGGTAACCGTGGAGGAAATGGACGAAATCAAAAAGGATTTGCGCTTATGAATCAGAATCTGGAGTGGAAAATTCAAAACCTACCCGATTCGCCGGGCTGCTATTTAATGAAAAGCAAGGGCGAAATTATCTATGTGGGCAAGGCAAAAAATCTGAAAAACCGCGTCAGACAGTATTTCCATACATCTGCGCATCATACCCCGAAAGTGCAGGCGATGGTGGAAAAGGTGGATGATTTTGATATTGTGCTTGTGGACGGCGAGCTGGAAGCGTTGATATTGGAGTGCAACCTGATTAAAAAGCACATGCCGTGGTACAACATACTTCTTAAGGACGACAAGCATTATCCCTATATCCGCATCGATACGAGGGAAAGCTTCCCGGCGGTGGAACTGAAAAGAGAGCAGGCAAAGGACGGCGCAAGGTATTTTGGGCCTTACATCGGAGCGGCTGCCGTTCGGGAAGTAATCGACATATCACGCCTGCTGTTCCCGATCCGCCATTGTACAAGAAAGATAACGCCGGACATGAAGCAAAGGCCATGCCTGCATCATCAGCTTGGGCAATGTCTTGCGCCCTGTGCGGGCCTGGTCAGCATGGAAGCGTACCATGCGGAAATCAAAAAGCTGATCCGGTTTCTGTCGGGTCATTATGAAGAAGTGCTTTGCGAACTGAAAGCCCGCATGGAGGACGCCGCCGCAAAAATGAACTATGAAAAGGCTGCGTCCTACCGGGACCGCATCCGCGCCGTGAACGACATGATGCAAAAGCAGAAGGCGATTGATGTGGACGGCGAGGACAGGGACGTAATCGCCATGCTGCCCTCGGGTACGGATGTGCTGGTTGAGGTAATGCTTGTGCGTGCGGGCCGGCTGATCTCTTCGGATATGTTCACGCTGGAACGCGCGGCGGATGAAGCGCCGGGCGAGGTGCTCACCATGTTTATGACGCAGTACTATTCCACGGAAAACCCGCCTGCGCCGGAGATTCTGGTAAGCGATCTGCCGCCGGAGTGCGAAACGCTTTCGGAGCTTTTGTCCGAAACGCTGAAACGGCGCGTAAGAATCGCCGTGCCTCAGCGCGGCGATAAGGCGCAGTTGGTTCGGATGGCGAAAAAGAATCTGCTGGACGAAAGCATGAAGCTTGAAAAGAAGCGGCTGAAAAGCCATGAGCGCACCATCGGCGCGTTGGAGGAGCTTCAAAGTGTGTTGGGCCTGGAAACGCTGCCGCGGCGCATTGAGGGCTACGATATATCCAACACGCAGGGCGTTTTGTCCGTTGCCAGCGAGGTCGTAATGATAAACGGCGTGGCGGACAAAAAGGAATACCGTCACTACCGTATAAAAACGGTGGAAGGCCCGAACGATTTTGCATCGATGCATGAAGTGATTACGCGAAGGCTGAAGCATGGGCTGGATGAAATCAAGGCCCGCGAGGAAAGCGGACAGGACGCAGCAGGCGGGAAATTTTCGTCTTTCCCGGATCTGATTATGATCGACGGCGGCTTTGGACAGCTGTCCAGCGCACAGCAGGCGATGCATGCGCTGGGGCTTGATATACCGATGTTCGGCCTTGCCGAAAGAATTGATGAGATTGTTTTGCCCGGGCAATCGGAAACCATACTGCTTGACCGGCACAGCGAGGCGCTGCACCTGATTCAAAGGCTCAGAGACGAAGCGCACCGGTTTGCCATCACCTATCACCGAAAGCTTCGCGCGCAAAGGAGCGTTGCGTCAAGGCTGGAGGAAATTCCCGGCATCGGGCCCAAGCGCAGGCGGGCGATATTGAACCACTTTAAAACCGTTGAAAAACTGATGAAAGCCAGTGCGGAGGAAATCGCCATGGTGGACGGCGTGAACCGGGACAATGCCGATGCGGTGTACAGGCATCTTCACTTTGACGATCAGAATTCTTCCGGGGATGATTGACAAGCTCGCACCCGATATCTATAATGACAAAAAAGAATGCCTGTGGAGGGTTGATATATGAATTACGAAAAGCTGGATGCAATTGTGGAGTCCAAACGGGAAGAGATACTGAAGACAATGAAGAAATGGCTGGCGATTCCGTCGGTTCAGGCTCCGCGCTGCGCCGATAACGCGCCGTTTGGCGAGAATGTCAGGCACATGCTCGATACCGCGATGGCAGATGCGAAGGAAATGGGCTTTGACGTAAAGGAGTTCGACGGCTATGCCATGCACGCACAGATGGGCAAGGGCGAGGAAACGATGGGCATACTGTGCCATCTCGATGTCGTGCCCGCAGGAGACGGCTGGACGTTTGACCCGTGGGGCGCGGAAATTTCCGATGGGAAGCTGTATGCCCGCGGTGTTGTCGACGATAAGGGCCCTGCGATTATGACGCTGTACGCCATGCAGGCTGTGCGCGAGGCGGGTATTCCTATGAAGGACGGTGTTCGCCTGATTCTCGGCTGCGATGAAGAAACAGGCATGACCGATATGCGCTATTATGTCCAGCATTCCGATCTTCCGGATTATGGCTTCAGCCCCGATGCGGAATTCCCCGTAATCAATATCGAAAAAGGCGGCCTCGGGCTGATCCTCGGAAAGGTAACCTCGGGCGAAGAAGATGACGCCGAGATACCGGTATATACCCTGTATGCGGGCGAAAGATCCAACGTGGTTCCGGGCGTTGCGTGGGCAAAAATCGGCGTTAAGGATTGGGACTCCTTTGCTGCGAAGCTGAATGGTGTGATTGAGGAAACCGGCTTTGACCTTACGCTGGAAAAGGTGGGATACGGCATATACCGCCTGACGGCGACGGGCGTTTCCGCGCATGCATCGATGCCGCATCTTGGCAAAAATGCCGCCGGCATGCTGCTGATCGCGCTGAAAATGCTTAACGCGGGCGGCCCCAGCAAGGAAGCCATTAAGCATCTGGCGGACATTATCGGCCTTGAGGGCGACGGAAAGTCGCTGGGTATCGCGCAGCAAGACGAACTTTCCGGTGCGCTTACCTGCAATCTCGGCATTCTGCGCTACGAGAAGGGTTCCCTTACCGCGCGTCTTGACATCCGCTACCCGCTGTGCGCCAACGAAACCGAAATGTGCGGACGCGCTGCCGAAACCGCCGGTAAAGGCGGCATGTACGTTCAGAAGGTCTCCTCCCATGGACCGCACCATGTAAGCGCCGATCATAAGGTAGTCAAGGGCCTTCTGAAAGCCTATGAGGATGCAACCGGACGTGAAGGCTTTACCATTGCCATCGGCGGCGGAACCTATTCCCGCTGTATACCCAACACCGTGGCTTTCGGCCCGGTATTCCCCGGCGATATCGATCCGTGCCATGTGGCGGACGAATATATCGATATCGAAAAAATGATGCTTTCCACGCGCATTATCGCGCGCGCGATTGCGGAATTGGCAGGCAAACATGAATAAATCCATTTTTTCCATTGCTATTGACGGCCCCTGCGGAGCGGGTAAGAGCAGCGTAGCCAAGCGCGTTGCCAAAGAACTTGGGGTACTGTATCTGGATACGGGCGCTATGTACCGCGCGGTCGGGCTGTATATGCTGAGAAACGAAATCTGTCTGGAAGCAGCCGCCATATCCGCGCATGCGGCCGAACCGGCTATTACGGTCAAATATGAAGACGGCGTACAGAAAACGTTCCTGTTTGATGAGGATGTGTCCGGCGAAATCCGCACGCCCGAGGTTTCCAACGCCGCTTCTCAGGTGGCGACGGTTGACGCCGTCAGATGGCGTATGGTGGATTTGCAGCGTGAAATCGCAGGCGGAATATCGCTGGTGATGGATGGGCGCGATATCGGTACGTGCGTTCTGCCGGATGCAACGCTCAAAGTGTACCTGACGGCTTCTGCCGAAGTTCGCGCCATGCGCAGATTCCTTGAAAATCAGAAAACGGGCAGCGGTCAGACCTATCAGCAGGTGCTTGACGATGTGAACGCCCGCGATATCAACGATACCACGCGCGAGCATTCTCCGCTGATGAAGGCGGCAGATGCGGTGGTGGTGGATTCGTCCGATATGACGGAGGATGAGGTTGTACGGCGTGTGATTGAGTTGCTTTTTGCCAGAATAAGGGGGTAACACGGTATGAAGCCCTGGTTTTACAGCCTGATTGCATGCCTGTACCGCGTGTTTTGTGCGCTGGTTCATCCGGTTCGGATTGAGGGTGCCCAGAATGTGCCGGACGACGGGCCTGTCATTTTGTGTGCAAACCATAAAAGCGCACAGGATCCGTTTGTTGTGGCTGCCTATTTGCGGCGAAAAGTTCGGTTTATAGCAAAAAAGGAACTGTTTAACAACAGGATTGTTGGAGCTTTGGCTGCGTCGGTAGGCGCATTCCCCGTGGCGAGGGGCGAAAATGATATCTCCGCCATTCGCACATCGCTTGCGGTTCTCAAGGACGGCGGCGTGCTGGGGATCTTCCCGGAAGGCCACCGCTATCATGACGGACAGATGCACAGGGCGGAAAACGGCGTTTCCCTGATTGCGCTCCGGTCGAAGGCTGCCGTTATTCCCGCATATATCGATGGAAATTACAGGATGTTTAAGCGAATAACCGTTACATACGGAAATCCTGTCGACCTTTCCGATTTTTATGGGAAAATGGATGCGCAAACGCTGTCGCTTGCTACCGACAAAATCTTTGGCGCTATGCTGGAGCTTGCGGAAAAAGACAGAAAATAATGTTAAATTATTGAATAATATCTTTCCTTTGCAGGAAAAGGTATTATAATATTGAATTATGAAACGATGCAGTATTTGGGTATCGGTTCGAAAGGGATGAGCTTCAATCGCACGCGTAACCGTTGCCGCGTCCGCCGGATATTGTTTCGGCGTACGAAGAGCAATGAACCTTGCGGATCAGTCCGCGCCGGCGTATACGCTGGGCCCGCTGATTCATAACGCCATTGCCGTTTCTCAATTGGCGCAAAAAGGCGTGGTTTCCGTGGAACGGGTTGAGGATATTCCCGACGGGGCGAAGGCCGTAATACGCTCGCATGGCGTTGGCCGCGAAACGCTTAGAATGCTGATGAATCGCTCGCAGGTAATTGACGCAACGTGCCCGTATGTGACGCTGATTCACAATATGGTGAAGGAAGCTTCCGAAAAGGGCGTACCGGTTATTGTCGCCGGGCGCAGGGAGCATCCGGAGGTTGTGGGCACGCTCGGCTGGGCGGGTCAGAATGCCTATGTCGTATCCACGGAGGAGGAAGCTCTGCGGCTTCCTGAAATGGATGAGGCGCTTGTCGTTGCGCAGACGACGCTTGGCAACGAGCGGTATACGAAAATTGCCGATGCGGTTCAAAAGCGCGTGAAGCACGCCGACATACGGAATACTGTATGCAGCGCTACACAGAAGCGGCAGGCCGAGGCCCGTTCGCTTGCCCGAGAAAAGGACGTTATGTTGGTGGTGGGCGATCCCGCCAGCGCAAACACCAGAATGCTGTATCAGATCGCTAAAGAAGAGTGTCCGCGCACATATCTTATAGAAAATGTTGCGGCGCTTGAGGGCATACCGGTCAGCCCGAATGACCTGATTGGGATTACAGCCGGTGCTTCCACACCGGATTGTACATATAAGGAGGTTGTAGCACGAATGAACGACATCGAGAACAAGGTCACAACGATTGAGAACCCCCAGGAGGCCGCCGATATTTCTACCGAATCCGATTTCGCGTCCGCATTTGAAAAGACGATGGTGCAGATTCGTCCCGGCCAGACGATCACAGGCAAAGTGGTCCAGATCACTGAAGACGAGGTATGCGTCAATATCGGATATAAGGCTGACGGCCTTGTAAAGAAATCCGACCTTTGCGTTACCGATGTCAAGATCGATGATGAGATCGAAGTCGAAGTCGTTAAGGTCAACGACGGAGAGGGCAACGTGCTGCTGAGCCAGAAGAACCTCATCAACCGCAAGAATTGGGATGAGATCGTTGCCAAGAGCGAAAACGGCGAGTACGTTGACGGTGTTGGCAAAGAAGCCGTCAAGGGCGGCCTGCTGGCAACTGTAAACGGCATCCGCACCTTCATCCCCGCATCTCAGCTGTCCTTGCGCTATGTCGAGAAGATCGATGATTTCGTAGGCAAGGAAATGAAGCTCAAGATCATCGAGCTTGACCGCTCCAAGAAGCGCATTGTAGCTTCCCGCAAAGCCGTTCTGGCCGAAGAAGAAACCGCCCGCAAGAAGGCCATCTGGTCCACTCTTGAGATCGGTTCCATCGTTTCCGGTACCGTTCGCAGAATCGCCGACTTCGGCGCATTTGTGGACATCGGCGGCGTTGACGGACTTGTACACGTAACCGACCTCAGCTGGGGCCGCGTAAAGCATCCCTCTGATGTTATCAAGGTTGGCGACGTTATCGACGTTAAGATCATGAACGTGGATCCCGAGAAGGAGCGCGTATCCCTTTCCTACAAGCAGACCCGTCCGCAGCCCTGGACTGTAGCCGATCAGAAGTATCCCGTAGGCTCCGTCGTAGTAGGCAAGGTTGCCCGCATCACCACCTTCGGCGCTTTCGTAGAGCTTGAGCCCGGCCTCGACGGTCTGGTACACATCTCTCAGTGCGCGCTGACCCACATCGAAAAGGTTGAAAACGCCCTGCACGAAGGCGACGAAGTTCGCGTGAAGGTTCTGGACGTTAACACTGCTGCCAAGCGCATCAGCCTGTCCGTACGCCAGGTACTCGAGGATGAAGCCCTCGAAACCGCCGCTGCTACCGACATCGCCGATGAGTACGCCATCGAAGGCGCAGCAGAATAATCAGGTAACGCTGACAACGCCATCTCATGAAAGTGGGATGGCGTTTTTTTTAAAAGGGATACCGTTCGGCTGCCAGTTATGTTATACTAAAAGAAATCATTTAGCTAAGGGGGAGTTTTCTTGAAGCCTCAGGATTATGCCGTCAGCGCAGTGGAAACCATGATGAGGAAATTCCGCGCGGAGGAACTGCCGCCCAAAGGACGTTTTCATTACCATCAGGGTGTGTTTCTTTCCGGCGTTTATCAAACCTACCTGCTTACAAAAAATGAGGCGTATCTGACATACGTCAAAAACTGGGTGGATTCCATCATTGACGAAAACGGCGTGGTAACCCATTTTGACAAAGGTCAATTGGACGACATTCAGCCGGGCATACTGCTGTATCCGCTGTATAAAATCACGGGCGACCCGCGCTATAAAAAGGCGCTTGATACGCTCTGCCCGATCATTTATGAATTCCCGCGCAATCACGTGGGCGGCTTCTGGCATAAAGAGCGCTATCCCGATCAGATGTGGCTGGACGGACTGTATATGGGCGGTCCGATCATGGCGCAGTATGCCAGCGAGTTCGGACGCAGCGAGTATTACGATCTGGTCGCCGAGCAGGTGGACCTGATGTGGAAATATACCATCGATGAAAAAACCGGGCTATTGTATCACGCATGGGACAGCGTGATCGAGCGCGAATGGGCCGACCCTGTAACGGGTAAATCCCCTGAATTCTGGGGGCGCGCCATCGGTTGGGCCGCAATTGCCGTGGAGGACGATCTGGAGTTTATGCCCGAGGATCATCCGGCAAGGGCAGGCATGATTGAAAAGGTGAAAAATCTCGTAACGGCGCTTACAAAGTTCCAGACGGCGGACGGAAGATGGTATCAGGTGGTTGACAAGGCGGATCAGGAGGGCAATTGGCCGGAAAACTCCTGCAGCAGCCTGTATACCGCCGCAATCTGTCGTGCGGTGCGAAAGGGCTATGTGGCAAAGGATCTGCTTGCGTTTGCCCAAAAGGGCTTTAAGGGCGTGACCGACAGCCTTACATGGGAAAACGACGATCTGCTGATCGGCAGCATTTGCATTGGTACGGGCGTAGGCGATTATACGCACTACATCAACCGTCCCACGTCTGTAAACGATCTTCACGGCGTAGGCGCGTTCCTGCTGATGTGCGCCGAAGCCGCCCTGTGCGGAATTGAATCATAAACAGAGGAGACAAATATGCACATACTTCTTACCAATGACGACGGAATTCGCGCAGAAGGAATTATTCAGCTTGCCCGCGCGGCAATGGACGCGGGACACCGTGTTACCATTTGCGCGCCCGATCGCGAAAGAAGCGCGTCCAGCCATTCCATCAACATCGTGCCGCCCTTGAGGGCAACCAGAACCGAAGTATACGGCGCAACGGCGTTTGCGGTGGACGGAACGCCTGCAGACTGTGCGCGCCTTGGCGTATTTCTGATGAGGGACGACGCGCCGGACATTGTGATTTCCGGAATCAACCGCGGGCCGAATCTTGGCGGCGCATGCATATACTCCGGGACCGTAGGCGCCGCGATGGAAGCCTCTATGGCAGGGCGTCCCGCAATTGCGGTAAGCCTTCGTTCCTTTACGTCCAACGATTATTCGGCGGCGGCGAAAATTACGCTGAAGCTGGCGGCATGGGCGCTTGAGCATCCGCTTCCGCGCGGCGCTATCTATAATCTGAATGTACCTGCGCTTGCGTATGAAAAGATCCTGGGCATTAAGCGAACTCAGGTACTGGCGCCCGTGTTTCTTACTGATGCGCGGTATGAAACATTTAAAAGCGAGTATAATAACACTTATTATTTCCTGGCCGACGGACCGGATCATCTGCCCTTCCCCGAGGATTCCGATGAGGTTCTGAATCAGAATGGCTGGGCCACGGTCTCGGCGCTCACATGGGATATTACCCTTCGTCAAGGCATGGACGATATCGATATTCCGCTCTGATCAACCGCTTATTGACGATAAAAACGCCAATCTTGAAAAGCGCATTTCAAGCGCCTTTAAGCGGATGGCTGAGGCGAGATACATTTCGCCGTCTTTCCGGTTGGAAAGCTCTTTAACATTGGATAGCGCCGTTTGGCATAAGCCGCTCACCTTCATGCATATCAGGCTCGAGCGGCTGCCGACGGCGTTTTCCATTTTTTGAGCATGAGTTTTCAGTTCATATGCCAGTACCGAAAGATGCGCGCAGGCGTCCGACGCACGCTGACCGGCGTCAAGATTGGAGGCGATATCCAAAAGCGCGTTTTCCGATTGAACGAGCGCTTTGTACGCTTCGTCAAAGGCGGAAATCTGCTCATCGGAAGCGCTGATACGGATGGTTATCTCCGCTTGCTTTACCGAAAGGACATCCGCGCCTATCCCTTCGCCGGCCAAACGCTCGCAAACCTTTTTTGCCGTCGCTTCGTCCTCATAGCAGTTTCCTACGGCATAATACAGATGGTCATCTTTATGTATATAGCCTGCCGCGCCGCGCCCGGCAAAGCGTGCGCTCTGAATCTGCGCTTCGTCCTTTGTATCATATGCGCCGAAATGTACCAGCCAGTATTCGCCGCCGGTCAGCTTGGCGTCTTTTGAAACGCGCCCGGAAACGGCGGCGTTATTTTGCTGGTTTAACGGCTCGGATGAATCTTTTTCAACAGCCAGCGTCAGGATATAAAACATTAAGGAGACTATCACGAATGCAATGGCCGCCGAAAGGCCGGATGCGTGCGTTCGTTTCATTCGAACCTTCTGCAATTTCTCCCCTCCGTTACTTTTTTTCGCCGGGTTTCTTTATGCCCGTTGCATGCAGAGCCCAAATACGTTATAATGCTGATAACAACATATGCGGAGGTATGCAAAAAATGAAGGACTTTATTGTCGGAGCGCAGTTATATTCCGTTCGTACGCTTGCACAGTCTGCCGAAGCGCTTAAAGATACGCTTATGAAGCTGAAGGCAATGGGCTACAATACCTGCCAGCTTTCCGGCCAGAGCCGCGATATTCCTGACGAGGTTGTAAGGGATATCCTTCAGGAAACCGATATGAAGGCGGTTGTTACGCACAACAGCATGGCGGATTTTACCGATGGGATTGACAGCCTGATCAGCCGACATAAAACCTGGAATTGCCGGTATGCCGGTCTTGGTTCAATGCCGGATGAATTCAGAAAGGATCTGGAAGGCTTCAAGCGTTTTGCCGATTGCGCGAACGCAATTGCCGAAAAGCTGAGCGATCACGGCATTACCTTTGTGTACCATAATCATGCATTTGAATTCCAGAAGTTTGACGGCGTAACCGGTATGGATGTATTGTTCGACCGTTTCAGCCCGAAAGCGCAGTTTGAACTGGACGCATTCTGGGTACAGGCCGGCGGCGCAAACCCTGTGGAATGGTTCTACAAGGTCGATGGGCGCATGGACGTTGCACACTTTAAGGATATGATGGGCACGAGCGACTTTACCCCCATCTGCACGATGGTTCCGATTGGCAGCGGCAATCTTGACTGGCATGCGCTGAAGCGCGCCTGCGAGGAAACGCATGTAATATATGCCGAAGTCGAACAGGATAATGCGGTACAAAAAGCAGATCCGCTGGGCGAACTGCATTCCTCGATTAAGTATCTGAAGTCCATCGGCTGTGCATTTTAATGTTTTCCGCCGTTGATGAAAAAATGATGCAATTCGCGCTGGAAGAGGCGCGAATCGCATTTGAAGAAGGCGAAATCCCCGTTGGCGCTGTGATTGCTTGCGGGGATGTTTTGATTGCCCGCGCCCACAATACGCGGGAAAGGGATGCCGATATCTCCGGACATGCGGAGATCAATTGCCTGCGCTTGGCGGCAAAGGAAACAGGACGCTGGCGCATGAACGGGCTTACACTGTACGTAACGCTTGAGCCATGTCCGATGTGCGCGGGCGCGATTGCGCTAAGCGGCGTTTCGCGCGTTGTCTTTGGCGCGAAGGATGAACAGTACGGCTGCTGCGGGAGCGTATACAGGATTACGGAAGATCCGGCGTTTCATACCTACTGTCCCGCATATGCCGGTCTGTTTGAAGAGGAATGTGCAGAAATACTGAACATATTTTTTAAAAGCAAACGATAATGCGGTAATTTATGGCGAAATAATGCATAAATTTATTTTTGAATGTGATGGCGCGGTTGTGAAATCGCGCCTTTGGTGATATACTAAATAAAGGGAGATTTGCCCTTCATTATGGACATCGAGCGTGCGGGCGCTGCGCCGTACGTTCAAAATATATGATTTTGATTACAGGGAGGGATTCTATGGGCAAGAAGGCCTCAAGGCAGGCAGAGATGCGTATCAAACAAAAGACGACGCAGGAGAGCGCGCTGAACATCATCCCGCTGGGCGGATTGGGAGAAATCGGCAAGAACATGACCGCTTTTGAATACGGCGGTGATATTATCGTTGTAGACGTAGGCTCCATTTTCCCGCGCGAGGATATGCCGGGCGTCGATCTGGTGATACCGGATACGTCCTACCTTCAAATGAACCGCGACCGCGTGCTTGGCTATGTAATCACGCACGGACATGAGGATCATATCGGCGCCGCGCCGTATGTGTTTCGGGAAGTGCCCGCGCCGGTGTATGCAACGCGCCTGACCGCAGCGCTGATTGAGGGTAAGCTTAAGGAGCACAAGCTTCTGGGTACGGTGGAAATCAATGAAATATCGCCCCGAGACATCGTTGAGCTTGGACACTTTCGGGTGGAGTTTCTGAAGGTTTCTCATTCTATTGCAGGGGCATGTGCGCTGGCAATTCATACGCCCGTCGGCACCGTCATTCATACGGGCGATTTCAAGGTGGACTATACCCCCATCGACGGACAGATTATGGATTTAGGCAGACTGGCGCAGCTTGGAAACGAGGGCGTTCTGATGCTGATGGCGGATTCTACCAACGTAGAGCGTCATGGGTATACGATGAGCGAAAGGAAGGTTGGCGAAACCTTCAATAACCTGTTTGACCGCGCGCAGGGCCGCATCATCATTGCGATGTTTGCCAGTAATGTTCACCGCATACAGATGGTGATCGACGCCGCTGTCAGCCGCCGCCGCCGCGTGTGCCTGATCGGGCGCAGCATGGTGAATGTCGCACGCATCAGCCAGCAGCTGGGCGAACTGTATGTGCCCGACGGCTATCTGATCAGCGCCGATGAAATCGACAGGTATCCCGACGAAGAGATCGTGGTGATCACGACGGGCAGTCAGGGCGAGCCCATGAGCGGCCTGAGCCGCATGGCGTTTGCCGAGCACAGGAAGCTGGAAATCCGCGTAAGCGATATGGTGATTGTGTCTGCAACGCCCATTCCCGGAAATGAAAAAAGCGTTTCGCGCGTGCTCAATCAGTTGGTAAAAACGGGCGCAGAGGTAATCTACGAGGCTCTTGCGGAGGTACATGTTTCCGGTCACGCAAGGCGGGAGGAGCTTAAGCTGATCCATGCGCTTACAAAACCGCGCTTCTTCATCCCCGTGCACGGCGAATACCGGCACCTGCATCACCACAAGAATCTTGCGGTATCCATGGGCATGGACCCCGACAACGTGCTGATTCCTGATAACGGAATGGTAATAGAGGTAACCAAGGATTCCATGCGCACGGTGGACAGCGTGCCCAGCGGCGCGGTTCTGATTGATGGCCTTGGTATCGGCGACGTTGGCGAGGCGGTGCTTCGCGACAGAAAGCATCTGTCTGAGGACGGACTGATTATCGTCGTTATTGGCCTTGATCATGAGGACGGAACGCTGGTAAGCGGCCCGGATATCGTCAGCCGCGGATTTGTTTATGTAAAGGAAAATGAGGATATCATGGAGGAAGCGCGCGCTACGGTCAGGCGCGTTCTGGACGCCAAGCTCGATACGGGCATCCATACCGGCGCGCTGAAGGACTGCATCCGAGAAGCGCTTTCCCGCTACATTTACGATACCATCAAGCGTAATCCGATGATTCTTACCATTATCGTGTAGGATTGAACCGGACGGGCGGCGCGTCCGTCAAAGGAAGGAGCATTTTCTTGATTAATATTTACGACCAGGCGCACGCGCTGGCACGCAGCCTGAAAGAAACCGAAGAATACCGCGAATTCAAAAGACTTAAGGATCTGGCGTATGAGGATCAGACGAATAAGGCGCTTTTAGACGAATACAAGCGTATGCAGTTTAAAATGCAGGCAAAGGCCGCGTCCGGCGAGCGCATGAGCGATGACGATATGCAGAAGATTCAAAGGATTGCGTCACTTTTGCAGCTGAATGAAGACGCGAGAGGCTATATGTTTGCGGAGTTCCGCTTTCAAAAGCTGCTTGCGGATATTTACAAGATTCTTGGCGACGTTGCAGGCATCGATATCGACGCATTAACGCAAAGCTGATCAATACCGGAGGACAGGCATGGCAAAACGCAGGAAAAGCATCAGAAAACAAGCGGACAAAATCTTTAAGCCCCATCGATATACCAGAGAGACCGTATACAAGGATCGTGAATACGGCGTATTCTGGTATGCATGGCTATGGGATGCGTTTCGTCCGCTTCTGATATTCGCATGTGCGATGCTGATTGTCATCGGTCTTGTGTCGACTGCGTGGGACAGGATCTATACAGAGTATATAGAAGCGCCCGAAGGCGGAGCCGGTTCGGTGGCGTCCTTCACGATTTCCCCCGGCGAATCCATTTCTACCATTGGAAAACACCTTCAGGAGCAGGGCTTTATCCGTTCGCCTTCGGTATTTAAGTACTATATTCAGTTTTACGGGCTGACCAACGACATTCAGTCCGGCGTGTATTCTATTTCTCGCGGTATGAATGTATTTGATGTTGTCGAGGCGATTTCTTCCGGCAATGCCACAAACGAAAGAACCATTCGCATTATTCCCGGCTGGTCCGTGGAGGACATCGCGCAGTATCTGGTAACTGCGGGTGCGATTTCTGACAAAGAGGATTTTTTGGCAGCCAGCCGTGAGTATGAAGCCTATCTTGGTTACAGCCTTGCGCTGATGAATGCAAACGAGGAGAACGATCTGGAGAAACGCACCTATCCGCTGGAGGGATATCTGGCGCCGGATACCTATCGCGTATATCTGTCCGCCGATTCCGAATCCATCATCCGAACGCTGCTTACGCAGACAGATGTATTGTACGCGTCCTTTTTCCCGGATGAAACCGTATATGATGAACAGGGCAATATCGTGGAATCGGAAAATGATCATACGATTCAGGGCGTCAAGCTTTCCAACAGTGAGATATTTACCCTTGCCTCCGTGATTGAAAAGGAGGCCTCGTCCTACGACGACATGGCCCGCGTAAGCGCCGTGTTCTATAACCGCTTGGCGGTGGGCATGAAGCTGGAAAGCGATCCGACAGCTACGTACCTGACCGACACAAAACGCATTGCGCTGACCGATGCCGACATTTCCGTGAATACCTTATACAACACCTATCGGGTGTCGGGCCTTCCGGTTGGTCCTATCTGTAATCCTTCCAGATATGCTATCAATGCTGCGTTGAACCCGGATGAAACCTTTATTCAGGAGAACTACCTGTTCTTCTGCGCGGCGGAGCCCGGCAGCGGCAGATTGGTGTTTTCAAGGACGTATGAGGAGCATGAGGCGCAGGTAAACAAGTACCGCCCGCTGTGGCAGGAATACGACAGACAGCACAGCGAAGAATAGCAAAACCGCCGAACGGCAGATGCAAGCCGTGCGGCGGTTTTGTTTACTGTCTTCTGCGGACATGCAAAAATCGACACAAAAGCGCATACATTTCACCGTCTGACAGCAGCTGAACGGGGGGAAGGAATGCATGTGGCTTTCTGAGGCGCTTTTGTTTTTGATGGATAGCATGTATCTGCTCTTTGGGCATATCGGAGCAAGATCATCATTTCCGAAACCGTTGAGTCCGGAAGAGGAGAAGGCGCAGATTGAGCTTGCTGCAGGGGGAGACGCGCAAGCAAAGCGCATTCTGGTGGAGCACAATCTGAGGCTGGTTGCGCATATTGCAAAAAAGTACGCAGGCAGTGGAATCGATGCGGACGATCTGGTGTCAATCGGAACCATCGGGCTTATGAAGGCGGTATCTACCTTCCGCCCGGAGGCGGGACGGTTGACCACATATGCGTCCCGCTGTATTGAAAATGAGATTCTTATGCAATTAAGAGCGGGAAGAAAGCGTAAGGGAAACATATCGCTGAATGAACCCATCGGCGCGGATCGCGAGGGCAACAGCATAATGGTTTTCGATCTTCTGGGCACGGAGCCAGATGCGTTGAGCACGGAAGCAGAAACGCGCATAGAAGCTGCACGCGCCGTAAAGCTGATTCCCAGAGTGCTGACAAAGCGGGAGCAGAAGGTGATCCTGCTTCGCTACGGTTTGTTTGACGGCATACCATACCCGCAGCACGAGGTGGCAAGGGCGCTGGGTATTTCCAGAAGCTATGTATCGCGCATTGAAAAAGCGGCGCTTCAGAAGCTGAAGAAGGCATTTCAGGTATAAATCAATCGTCTTTTAGCAGGCAGAGCGATATGCCGGTCTGCATTTTAAGAGTTTCCACGATCTGACTGATAATGCGCAGAACGCCCGATTTGCAGACATAGGCGCAGTCTATGCCGTGATGGCATGAATAATCCCTCGGGGATGCTAGTTCCCCGAGGGATTATTCATGATTCAGGGCGCCGAACTCTGTGCGGAGGTGATTTTCGGATGCTCCCGGCGGAAGAGCGCGGTCAGTTTTTGTAAGCGTTTGCGGTGGCGTTCTCTGGCTTCGAGTCGCTCGCCCAGATCACGGGCGCCGACGCCGTATACCAGATACAGGATCAAGCCGGAGACGATCATGATGAAAACGGTGGAAGCGCAGCGGCGGCCGGAAGCATTCACGTTATAGCCGTCGCGGCCTTCCTCGGCGCACATGTTCTGGATGACCATGGCGTAGGACTTGCCGTAGCTGGAATGGAACGTGGCGGACATGTCATATTCTGTGAAAAGGGCGTTGAAGTTCAGCGCGAACACTGCCAGAACGCTAGGCAGGATAATGGGCAGCTTTACCTTCATAAAGGTCCAGAAGCCGCTGGCGCCCAGGTTGCGGGCGGCGTCTTCCAGCTCTTCGTCGATAGCGTAGAAGGCCGCCTTGATCATTCGCAAGGCGAATGGTAATTTGACCACCGTATACGCCATTACGATGAGGAAACGCACGTTTTCCCTCATGTACAGATTCTCATTGAAAACGTACCATACGGAATCGGAATTGAAGTAGGTGCGGTAGGAGTAGCAGATGAGGATGGTGGGCAAAAGCCAGGGGAACAGCAGGCTGTATTCCAGCACGGTGCCGCGCTTTTTGCCCTTGTTTTTGAAAATGTAGTTTACCGCTACCACCACGATGACGCAGGCCAGAGCCGCCGCCAGGGCGGAAAGCACGAAGCTTAGCCGGATGCCGCCTACCGTGTCCGCATTGGCGAACAGGCCGGAGATGGAATCTTCGCGGATGCGCACTTTACCGCGGTTGGTGAGGAACTCATAATCCTGAGCGCCAAAGAAATTGATGAAGGTGAACTGATCCAGGCTCAGGCTCTTAGAGCGGATGGCAGGGTAGTTCTGGAAGGCGAAGAGCACAATCATCACCACAGGGGTCATGTAGATGATGAACAGCGCATAGGCGTAGATGTGCGCCAGCACATTGGCTACGGGGTTGGTAATTTTCTGCTTTATCAGCTTTGCCTTGGTTTTGCTTACGCTTAGGTAGTGGCCTTTGCGCTCGTAGTTGCTCAGCACCGTCAGCAGGATGATGGTAAACATAGCCAGAATGATACTCAAAAGCGCCGCGCGGGCCTGAGGGAAGGCCTCATCCGCAATGGAGGAGCCCGCCAGACGGACAATCTCCGGGTTGATGGAGTCGTAGCCCAGCAGGGTAGGGGCGCTCATGGCGCACAGGCCGGTAATAAAGGTCATTACCGTCAGGGAGAACATGGTGGGGATCAGCGTGGGGAAAACCACTTTCAGAAGCACCTTGAAGGGATTGGCGCCCATGTTGCGGGCGGCTTCCACGGTGTTGTAGTCAATGCCGCGTATGGCATTGCGCAAAAACAGCATGTGGTTGGAGGTACAGGCGAAGGTCATGGTAAACAGCACTGCGTTAAAGCCGGAGAACCAGTTCTTGTTCATACCGGGGAAAACGTCCCTCATCCAGCTGGTGAAAATACCGTCGGAATCGTAGAGGAACAGATAGCCGGTTACCAGTGCCACACCGGAGTAGACCAGAGTGGTCATGTAGCCAAGGCGCAGCACCTTCGCGCCTTTGATGTCAAAATACTCGGTGAGGAGCACGATGCTGACGCCAACCACGTTTACCGTGACCACCAGGGCCAGAGCCAGCTTGAGGGAGTTCCACACAAAGTTGGGCATGTTGCCCGCGAAGAAGAAGCGTATTACTGCAAGGGGATCGATTTTTCCGGCAGCGTTCTTGGTGGTGAAAATCTGGGTGATGGTATTCAGGCAGGGCAGCAGCATAAACCCGAAAAACAGGTATACGAAAAATGCCGTACCAAAGACCTTCCAGATCATCTCCGGCTTCAGCCAAGCCGGGACTTTGCTTTTCATCTGCATCCCTCCTTGCTAACGGGGATAACTCATCACGTCGGAGCGATGGATGCCAATGGTCACCTTCTCGCCCGGGGCGTAGATGTTGATGCCGTCGTTCTTCTCGATGACCTTCAGGGTCTGACCATCAATGTTGATGTAATACTTGATGTACAGCCCGTAGTATTCACGCGCGTCGATTACGCCTTCTACCTGGGTTTCGCCAACCTCAGCGGGGCGGTTTACGCGCAGACGCTCCAGACGGACGAAGTGATTTTCGTGGGCGGGGAGGTCCATTTTCTTTGCTAGGTCAGCTTCAATGCGGTTGATATCGCCAATGAAGTTGCATACAAACTCAGTGGCGGAGTGGTTATAGATTTCGTTGGGGGTACCGATCTGCTCGATATAGCCCTTGTTGAACACGGCGATGCGGTCGGATAGGGTCAGCGCTTCCTCCTGGTCGTGGGTGACGTAGATGGTGGTGATGCCGAAGTCCTTCTGCATCTTTTTCAGTTCGTTTCGAAGCTGTACGCGCAATTTGGCGTCCAGGTTGGACAGAGGTTCGTCCATACAGATGATGGCAGGGCCGGTGACCAATGCACGAGCGATGGCGACGCGCTGCTGTTGGCCGCCAGAAAGCTGACTGACGGCCTTCTTTAGCTGCTCGTCGCTGAGATCGACCTTCTTGGCAATGGCGCGGACCTTCTCGTCGACCTCTTTTTTCTTCAGCTTCTTTACCTTGAGACCAAAGGCGATGTTGTCATATACGGTCATTGTGGGAAACAGGGCATAGCTCTGGAACACAATGCCGATGTTGCGCTTTTCAATCGGAACATTGGTGATGTCCTTGCCGTTCACGTTTACCGTGCCGCTTACCGGTTCGATAAACCCGGTGATAGTGCGCAGTGTGGTGGTCTTTCCGCAGCCGGAAGGCCCCAGGAAGGTAAAGAACTCGCCTTCCTTCACTTCCACATTGATGTTGTGTAGGGCTTCAAAATCATCAAATTTTACTACGATGTTCTTTAGTTCAATCATAACTGGAGCGACCTCCCAGGAATAAGGTGGAATGTTTAAAGCGGCGGGCCCGACTTGCTCAGGCCCGCCGCGTTGTGTTGGCTGGATATTACTTCTGGGTCAGAACAGCCCAGTCCAGGTTATCCCAATCGGGCTCAGAGGGGGCGGCGGAGTTGTCGGCCCAGTAGAAGC
>JAZSRC010000011.1:0-7525 GCA_045538305.1 Clostridia bacterium
ACCGGACCCGCAGGCGCTCAGGGCGTTACCGGCCCCACCGGGCCTACCGGTCCCACCGGGCCTCAGGGTATTGCCGGACCCGCAGGCGCTCAGGGTGTTACCGGCCCCACCGGGCCTCAGGGCGTTACCGGCCCCACCGGGCCTCAGGGCGTTACCGGACCTACCGGCCCCACCGGGCCTACCGGAACCACGGGTCTTACCGGCTTTACCGGTCCTACCGGTCCCACCGGTCCTACCGGTCCCACGGGACCCACCGGCGCAACGGGCGCAACCGGCCCTACCGGCCCTCAGGGTGCATCAGGCGACGCAGTATCTGCCTCGCTTGCAGCGCAAAAGAACAATGATAACGAAAACCATGAAGATGGCGACATTCTCTCTCGCAGCATGTACTACTCCGTTACCGGAACCGGACTTGACTATGAACAGGCGTCCGGCGCGTTCATTATCCGTGAAGCAGGCGTACACCTTGTCGTGTGGTCCATGTACCTCACAAACGGTTGCGCGGGCAGAAACGCCATCATCACCACACTGGAAAGCGAGGATGGATTGATCGAATACGCTCGCGCCAGCGCCGTATCTGCATGCAGAAACGCCAACCGCATGCTGGTAGGCTCCGCGATTGTGCTCACAACCGGCGAGACCAGACTGGTCATACGAAATCAATCCGGCTACGACGTACAGTTTGCAGATAGCAATCTGCCCCACGCAAACGTGCGCATTGTCAGAATCGGATAACAGACAAATGATACACGGCTGCTGCAGTTTTTCTGCGGCAGCCTTTTTCAAAACTCTGAAAAGGAGGAAATCATCCCATGGGCTTTAGAATATGCGTGTACGCAATATGCCACAATGAAGCAAAGCATGTCCGCCGATGGATGGAATCCATGCGCGAAGCAGACGGCATATATGTGCTGGATACAGGGTCAACCGATTTATCATGCGCTCTATTAACCGAACTCGGCGCGCATGTGGAAGTATGCTCTATTCAGCCATGGCGGTTTGATACGGCGCGTACACGGGCGCTTTCCATGGTACCTGAAGATTATGATATTTGCGTTTCCACGGATCTGGACGAAGTGTTTTCACCCGGCTGGCGAAAGCGTCTGGAAAACGCATGGAAGCCGAATACCAAAAGAGCCCGCTTCCGGTTTGTATGCAATTACCGTGCAGACGGAAGCGAGGGAACCGTTATTTACCTTGACCGCATTCACGCCCGGCGCGGATACCACTGGATCAACCCCGTACACGAGGTTCTTTCGCGCGATGATCACCGGTTCGAAACACAGGACGAGGTGGTACTGGTGGAAGGCGTAACGCTTGCGCACTTTCCCGACAATACCAAATCCCGCGCCCAGTATCTGCCGCTTCTGGAAATGGCCGTTGCGGAAAACCCGCTGGATGCGCGTAACATGCACTATCTCGGAAGGGAATACATGTACACAGGCGCATGGAACGAATGTATTCAAACGCTGAAAACACATCTTTCCCTGCCAAGCGCAGTATGGAGGGAAGAAAGGAGCGCCTCCTGCCGGTACATGGCCCGGGCACAGACGGCGCTTAACGATACCGAGGGGGCAATCCGCGCACTGTTCGCCGCCATCGCTGAAGCGCCCGACCTTCGGGAGCCATACTACGAAATGGCAAAGCTTCTTATTCATCTTAAAGACTATGCGGGCGCGTACTTCATGGCTCAAAGAGCGCTGTCTATACAAACGCGCCCGATGAGTTATGTCAGCGAGGACGAAGCCTGGTCGGATGCGCCTGTGAATATTCAGGAAATTGCAAAAAAGCATCTTCCCCGCGAATGAAATAAGCAAATGTACGCAAACAATGTATATTTACACTTTTCCGGTTGCGAAAATGACAGGAAAGCGCTATAATAAACCGGATAAGCAAGTTGGGAGGAATACACGAATGAGCCAGGTATACGTAGTCAATCACCCTCTGATTCAGCACAAGCTTACGCTGATGCGCCAGAAGGAAACCGGCACCAAGGATTTTCGCGAACTGCTTGAAGAAATCTCCATGCTCATGTGCTATGAGGTAACCCGCGATCTTCCTCTTGAGGAGGTCGAGATTGAAACCCCCATCTGCAAGTGCAAAAGCAAGGTTATTACCGGCAAAAAGCTGGGCGTTATTCCGATTCTGCGCGCAGGCCTCGGCATGGTAGACGGTTTCATCCGTCTGGTTCCCGCCTGCAAGGTAGGTCACATCGGCCTGTATCGCGATCCGGAAACCCATAACCCTGTAGAATACTACTGCAAGCTTCCGGCCGATGCAGGCGAACGCGATTTGGTCGTGGTCGACCCCATGCTGGCCACCGGCGGCTCCTCCGAAGCGGCGATTACTTTCCTGAAGGACAGAGGCTGCAAAAGCATTAAGCTGGTCTGCCTCGTAGGCGCGCCCGAAGGCATCCGCGTCGTTCAGGAAGCGCACCCGGATGTAGACATCTATATCGCAGCCATCGACGAAAAGCTTAACGACCATGCGTACATCGTTCCCGGTCTTGGCGATGCCGGCGACCGTCTGTTCGGTACCAAATAATATACATGTAGCGCCTACGTCCGCCCAAGCATTGTTTTGTGCGGACGCGCGCTTACAGGAAACACGCAAATGAAAAAACGCAAGCATGAAAAAAAGCCTGTAAACGGCTTTATATACTATCTGGGTACGTTCCTGTTGATTGCGGCAATGGCAGGCGCAATACTCTTGCTTTTCGCCTACTTTCATCACGTCCGCGTTGTGGAGGATGACGGTCTGGGCTTAGTTTCGTCGCGCGACGGACTGGATCTGTCAACGCCCATGCCCACCATTACCCCTTCGCCCACGCCGTGGGTGGCGGTTCCCGGAGCAACGCCTACGCCGACGGTTAAGGCGCTTTCCGTTATTAAATATGTAACGCCCGTGCCGACGCGTACTCCGCCGACCCGGCCCGAAACGGTACGTACCGGAGATTTCTACTACGATCACTGGCAGCAGTTCACCGAAAACGGCGAAATCGTTTACGAAAAAACCGAGGACGGCTTCCGTTATGTAAGCGGAAACGCAAGCATCACCCTTACCTCCGGCGAATACAAGCATTCAAATTATTATTTGGCCGATATCTATATCAGCGATATCGAAATGCTGTCCGTAGGTCTTGCCAACGGAAAATACGGCATGGGCCAGAGGGATATGCCCGAGGATATTGAAGAGCCCTATCATTCGCTTCTTGCCATCAACGGCGATTATTACTCCGTCCGCCGCGAGGGCATTGTCATTCGAAACGGCGAATTGTACCGCGATACACAGTTCCGCGATATTTGCGTTCTGTACTGGGACGGCACAATGGAGACCTTTGCCAAAAACAAAATCACCGGAAAAGAGGCGCTTGCAAACGGCGCATACCAGACCTGGTGCTTCGGGCCGAATCTATTGAATACAGACGGCAGCCCCGCAAAAACGTTCTCGACCGATGTATTCCCCGCCAATCCCCGTACCGTACTGGGCTATTACGAACCCGGACATTATTGCTTCCTGGTGGTTGAAGGCCGCGGGAATGACAGCAACGGGCTTACGCTTGAGCAGCTGGCGGAATTTATGAGCGAACTCGGCTGCAAAGTCGCCTATAACATGGACGGCGGTCAGACGTCCACAATGATTCACAACGGCAAAGTCATCAATTACCGGAACGGAGGCGGTCGGGAGTGCAGCGACATCATCATGATCCGAGAACCCGAATAAAGCGCTCTCGCGCCCGTCTCCGAGCGCATATATGCTCATACATCTCCATCTCAATCAGCCTCGTTATAATGGTTCTGTATGTGATCGATCTGTACAAGCAGGGCGACATGGCTTTCATGAATAACCCCTATACGTTTTTCATGGCCTTCTCGCTCAGCGTTTTATCGGTTGTAAACGGCATATCGCTGATTGTATATAAAAACAGATGCGCGCGCCTTCAAAAAGAAAACGCACGCATCCGAAAAAAGTACGACCGCGATTTGCCGGATGACGATTAAAACTCCAGCCTGATCGGGCAAGCGGGGAATACATGCTGTGCCGAATAGCGCACCTCCAGCTCGTATTCGCCTTCTTCATCGCCCTCAACAACCTGCACAACCGTGAGCGTTCCGTCTCCCATCTGTCCATGGTCGTTGGATCCCCAGGCATACACATCCCCGTTTTCAAATAAAACCGCAATAAATGCATCGCCAAAGGCTGCATCCCGAACGCCCTCATACAGCAGTATGGGGGCGTTTCCGTAATGTATCAGCTCGGCGTCCATCAGCGCTGCCATTTCGCCCGTTTCTTCATCGTACCCCGTCAGATACGAATACACCGTACCCCACATATACATGGCGCCTTCTGCATTGATTGCGCCGCCTACGGTAAGTCCGCTTTTTACAGAGCGGATGTCCGTAAGAGCGGTAAGCACGGGCTCCTCTGCCCAGTCATACGCATTGGGTAAGCCCAACCGCCCTTCCGTTGAATTCGCACCCCAGGCGTATACGCGTCCATCCGCAGTAATTGCGTAGCGGCTTTGCCCGAACGCGTCAATTCCGCTGCAACCGGTAAGCGTAACTTTACCTTCTTCACCATCTATAAACTCGTACACATCGCCATCCTGCGTAAGCGCCAGCACGAAATCAACGCCCATAGCCGCCGATTTCACGCCCTCCATCAGGGTCTTTTTTTCTAACCCCTCGCCCCATACCAGCAGGCTGCCGCTTTGGGTTACCGATAGCGCGCGCCCGTCGCATGCATCAATCAACGCAACATCGTTCATTACACTTACGCTTTTCCGGGTTGCCTCCCCTTCAAAACCGGGAATCTGCCCAAGCGAATTATCGCCCCACATAAACAGTTCCCCGTTTTCGGAAAGGGCCATAGAAAACTGCTGACCGGCGGCAATCATCTTCGCACCCGAAAAAACGCTGACAGGCGTCAGTATCTGCTGATCCGGATTATCCGGCGCACTTTCCCCCTTTTGATTGGAACCCCAGGCCCACACGCATCCCTGCCCGTCCAGCGCAAGTATATGCGCGCCGTCCGCAGCAAGCATGCCCAAACTATCACCCTGTGCATAGGCAGAGAAAAGCAGAAAAACTGCCAATACAACCGCCGGCACTTTGCTTATGTTCATATCAGCCCTCCTGAGAATACAATCTGCAGGCTGCGCAGCCGCCTTCACCCGTTTCCCGAAGAGACGGCGGAAGCTGTCTACCCACGCGTCGCATAGCCTCGATCACTTCGTCCGGAGGCATGATCATCCGAATGCCCGAAAGCGCAAGGTTTGCCGCAGTAATGGCACACGCTGCGCCCATGATGTTTCTGTATACGCATGGAACTTCGACCAGACCGCCTACCGGATCGCACACAAGGCCCATGATGTTCATAATGGCAAAACCTGCCGCATCCGCGCAGGCCTCGGGCGATGCGCCGCCAAGTTCCGCCAGCGCCGCCGCCGCCATGGCTGCCGCAGTTCCGCACTCCGCCTGACAGCCACCCTCTGCGCCGGAAATACTTGCGCGGATGGCAATCACGCGTCCAATGCCGGAGGCCGTGAAAAGCGCCCGTACAAGCTGCTCGTCGGAATATCCCTTTTCCTCTTTAACAGAAAACAAAACTCCCGGCAGCACACCGCATGCGCCCGCCGTAGGCGCGGCGACAATGCGGCCCATGCACGCGTTGCACTCCGCCGCCGCAAGCGCGTATGCGCTTGCAAGCTCAATGGTCTTTCCTCCATAGGTAATGCCCTTTTTCATTGCTTCCATCAGCATGGCGGACTGTCCGCCCACGCGCCCGCTGACGCTTTTTGCATTGGGATTCAGGCCTTCCTTTACGCTTTCGCGCATAACGTTCAGGCTATCCGTCATTCTTTTAACGGTTTCAGCTGCGTCCTCGCCGTTTTCCGCATGCGAACGAAGCACGGCTTCCGATATACTTCCGTGTTCCTTTGCAAGAACCAAAAGCTCCTGTATTGTAGTATAATCCCGCATTTATGAGCCTCCTGTTCTCTCTGTATCCATCAAAGCTTATTGAGCAGGTTGGCGGTTTTTATTCCGCGCAGTCTTCGGATCATCCGAACGCTGTCGACATCCGGCGCATGGTCCGTTTCAATGACCATTACCGCGTCGCCGCCGGCATTCCTTCGAAAAACCTGCATGGTAGCGATATTCACATTCAGCGCTGCAATCAGGCTGGATACATTGGCGATTACACCGGGGGCGTCCGTATGAGAAATGACAAGCGTATCCATGGCGCCGGTAAACGAAACGGTAAGCCCGTTCAACTTTTCAACGCGAATAGCGCCGCCACCGACCGAGCATGCGCAAATGCTTACCTGCCCGCCGTTTTTTCCCCAAAGGGTGATATCCGCCGTGTTCGGATGCGCGTCCGGAATATCCTCCAGCACAAATTCGTATTCAAAGCCCGATTGCTTTGCAATTTCAAGGCTGTCCCTGATCCGAAGGTCGTCGACGGGCATGTCCATAAGGCCGGCAATCAACGCCTTATCGGTGCCGTGCCCTTTATAGGTTCGTGCGAACGAACCCGACAGCACAATTCGCGCCTTTTTCGGCTCATCATCCAAAAGCCGATACGCTGCACGGCCGATTCTGACCGCGCCCGCCGTATGGGAACTTGAAGGCCCGATCATAACAGGGCCGATAATATCGAATATATTCAAACGAATCCACCTCCGATATCCCTATTGTATCACGCAATGATGGTTTAAAACAATAGCTGCCTGTATTCACTCGTCAATGATTTCGCCGCCAAGCAATTGAAAGCCAAAGCAGCTCTGTTCATGATCGTTCACCATTCCGGCTGCCTGCATATGGGAGTACATGACCACCGGGCCAAGAAACTGAAAGCCTCTCTTCTTCAGATCCTTGCTGATGCGTTCGGACAGCGGCGTTTTACTCGGCATGTTCTCCCGGTTTGACGGCATGATCAGCGTTTTTCTATCCGTAAATCGCCAGAAATAGGCTGAAAATGAACCGAACTGCGCCTGTATTTCCATAAACCGCGCAGCGTTATTTACCATGGCGCGGATTTTTGCTTCGGAATGAATGATCCCGGGCGCAGATAACAGCGACGATATCTTCGCATCGTCATACTTGGTAATTGCGCGGTAGTCAAAGCCGTCAAACACCGTTCTCATGGTCTCGCGCTTTTTAAGCACCGTCATCCATGAAAGGCCGCACTGCATGACCTCCATCGTTAGAAATTCAAACTGCAGGCTGTCATCATGCAGTTGAACCATACCCCATTCTTCATCGTGATATTTTTGCAAAAGCGCATCGCCAAGGCACCACCGGCAGCTGATTATTTCAGTCACCAGAAATCACCCCTGCCCGTTTGCAATATTATACCCGATATCCACGGATTTGTCAGCACAAAAAAAACAGGGAACCGTTATCTCTAACGATTCCCTTTGGAATCCGGCGACGTCCTACTCTCCCGGGCCGTTTCCAGCCAAGTACCATCAGCGCTAAGAGGCTTAACTTCTGTGTTCGGGATGGGTACAGGTGGTTCCCTC
>JAZSRC010000053.1:0-7840 GCA_045538305.1 Clostridia bacterium
AGGCAGCCTTATCCACCGCGCCCTGCGTTGCGCTCAGAATTTTCTGATCTGCAGTGCCCGCGGCGATAGCGTTATCAAACTTTTTGATGCTGGTCCTCATGGCGGACTTGATCATACGGTTGCGCAGGTTCTTCTTCTCGGAAACCTTCACACGCTTGATAGCAGACTTAATATTCGGCAAAGTATTCACCCCCTGTGTCAAAATCAGCAACAGTAATTATACACCCTGCGTCAAGGAATTGCAATGGTTAATGAGCCTGTTCATGGTTAATTTCTTGCATTTTTTCAATTTATTTAAAAGCTTTTGTAACTTTCGCCCGTTTTTCTATCACCAACAGCCATAAGCATCCGTTTCTTATTGCATTTTTCCCGGAATTGATGTAATATAATTTGGGTGATTGTATTATGAAATACCGTTTGATTGCCGTTGATATTGACGGCACGCTTTTAAACCATGAAGGCAAATTGACCGAGCGTACAATCCGTGCAGCCAAAGCCGCCATGAGCCTTGGCGCGCGATTTGTGCTGTCCTCCGGGCGCATGCCCAGGGCGCTTCGCTCAATCGGCGAAACGCTTGAGGTAAATGCGCCGGCCGTGTGCTATAACGGCGGCGCGGCGGTGGATGTGTTTACCGATGAAACCATATATAAAACGCCGGTTCCGATGGCGCTTGCCGTAGAAATTGCAAAGGCCGCCGAAGAAATGGGGCTGTATCTGCATGCGTTCATACACGGCAGCTACATCGCGCCGGAATATAACCGATTGACGGAAGCCTATGAAAAGCTGTGCAGCGTAAAGGCAAAGGTAGTAAACGCAAAGATTTCCGAATCCATGGATGAGGAGCCCATGAAGCTGCTGATTCTGGATACGCCCGAAGGTGCGGAGCAGGCGCTTCCCATTCTGAGGGACAGGTTTGCGGGACGCGCGTCCATCATGCACAGCCAAAAGCACATGATCGAATGCGTAGACGTAAACACCTCCAAAGCCGGCGCACTTGAAAATCTTTGCGCGTCTCTTGGCATTACGAAGGAAGAAGCCATCTCCTTCGGCGACGGGCAGAACGACGTTGAAATGCTCAGATGGGCGGGCGAAAGCTATGTGATGGACAACGCGTCCGACCTCGTCAAAAATGCCGAAGCGCGCTTTAAAATCGCGCCCTCAAACGCGCAGGACGGCGTTGCCGTTATAATCGAAAACCTGATCAAAGAAGGAAAAATCGGAGGCTGACGATGATTTCTGAAAAAAAGCTGGTAGAAGCGCTGAATTTTGAAGTAATCGTTCCCTCCCGCGATGGAATGCTGCCCATCAACGAAGCGGACGTAAACCGCCCCGGGCTTCAGCTGACAGGCTTTTGGGATTTTTTCGCCTATGAACGCCCACAGCTGTTCGGCAAGGTGGAAATGGCTTACCTTGAAACGCTGGATGAAGAAACGCTGAATACGCGGCTGAACACCTATTTTGGCTTTCAGCTTCCGTGCATCATCATTTGCCGCTCTATGGATATTCCCGAAGCGATGCTTAAATGCGCCAAACGGCGGCATATTCCCGTGTACCGCACCAAGGAAAACACCGTTCGCCTGGAAATGACGCTCATTAACTACCTGCGCACGGAGCTTGCCCCCCATAAAACTATGCACGGCGTGCTGGTGGACGTATACGGCGTAGGCATGCTGATTACCGGCAATTCCGGCGTTGGAAAAAGCGAAGCGGCGCTGGAGCTTGTCAAGCGCGGACACAGGCTTGTCGCCGACGATATCGTAGATATCTGCCGCGTAACCGATACGCGCCTGACCGGTACGGCTCCCGAACGCACGCGCCACTTTATGGAAATCAGGGGCATCGGCATCATCGATGTATATACCATGTACGGCGTATCCAGTGTTATCCGTGAAAAGAGCATCGATATGGAGGTTCATATGGAGCTCTGGCAGGAGGGGCATACCTATGAACGCCTGGGGCTTGACAGCCGGTCCACCACCATACTCGGCGTAAAGGTTCCCCAGCTGCTTCTGCCCATTCATCCCGGCAGAAACATTGCCATCGTTCTGGAGGTCGCAGCCAGAAACCTGCGCCTTAAGCAAATGGGCTACAGCGCGGCGGAGGAAGTTCTCCGGCGGCAGACCGGCATCATGACGCGCGCATACGGCTATCCCGAAAACAGCGATTCAACCAATGAGGAGGAAGAATAAATTATGGTATACGTAGGCATCGATCTCGGCGGAACCAGTATCAAAGCGGGACTTGTAGACGAAAACGGCAAAATTATCGCCAAGGCAACCTGCCCCACCCTCGTAGAGCGAGGCGCAGAGCCCGTAGTAGCCGATATGGCAAAGCTTTCCCTTGAGGTTATCGAAAAGGGCAATTACACCCTTGACGATGTAAAAGCCATCGGCATCGGCCTTCCCGGCATTCAGGACCCCAGAACCGGTATTGTTCCGTTCTGCACCAATCTGTACTGGCACGAAGTACCGGTTGTAGAGCTTATGCAGAAGGTAATCGATAAGCCCATTTTTATCGGTAACGACGCAACTGTCGCCGGTCTTGCCGAATCCGTTGCGGGCGTAAGCGCCGGTATCAAGCACAGCGTATTCCTCACCCTCGGAACCGGCGTAGGCGGCGGCATCGTACACGACGGCAAGGTATATTCCGGCGTAAACGGAGTAGGCAGCGAGCTTGGCCACATGCTCGTAGTGCTTGACGGCGAATTGTGCACCTGCGGAAACAAAGGCTGCTGGGAGCGCTATGCCAGCGCCACTGCGCTCATCCGCATGGGTAAGGAAGCCGCCAAGGAAAACAACGCCAGCGAGATTTATACTTCCGTCAATGGCGACCTCGATCTGATCACCGCTAAAACCGTCATCGACGCAGCCAAAAATGGCGACGAAACCGCAAATAAAGTATTCAACCGCTATGTATACTATCTCTGCGCCGGCCTTGTAAACATCATCAACTTCATTGATCCCGAGGTAATCGTGCTCGGCGGCGGCGTATCCCACGCAGGCACATTCCTGCTGGACGCCGTTCGTGCAAAGCTCCCCTCCATGGTATTCTATAAAACCATGCCCTACGCAAGGGTAGAGCTTGCAATTCTCGGAAACGACGCAGGCATTATCGGCGCGGCAATGCTGGGCAAATAAATCTATTTCAACAAAAAAAGCGCTTTTCGATCCGGTTGCGTTAACCGTATCTAAAAGTGCTTTTTTTATTTATCCATCCTAATCGTCGATAGAAACTCCGCACAGCGCGCGCCCCATGACGACGCCCATGATGGAAGCCATCATAAGTCCGCGGGTCCAGCCGCTGGAATCGCCCAGACAATGCAAACCCTGTACACTGGTGTTCAGCTTTTCATCCATCTGTACGCGGTTGGAATAGAATTTGAGCTCCGGCGAATACAGAAGCGTCTCATCAGACGCGAAGCCGGGAACCACATGATCCACCGCTTTGATAAAGTTGATAATATTTACCATTGCGCGATAGGGCATGGCGCTGGTGATGTCTCCCGCAACGGCGTCGGGTAGCGTCGGACGCAGATTGGCCCGCGCAAGCTCCTTTTGCCAGGTGCGTTTACCGTTGAGTATGTCGCCAAAGCGCTGCACCAGAATGTGTCCGGCGCCCAGCATGTTGGTTAATTCGCCGACCTTTTGCGCATAGGCAATGGGCTGATTGAACGGAACGGAAAAATTATGGCTGCACAGTATGGCAAGGTTGGTATTGTTGCTCTTCAGCTCCTTGTAGCTGTGTCCGTTAACAACCGCAAGGTCATTGTCGTAGTTTTCCTGGCTGACAAAGCCGCCGGGATTCTGACAGAAGGTGCGAACCTTGTTCTTGAACGGATTCGGATAACCGATGAGCTTGCTTTCGTACAGCACCTCGTTTACCTCATCCATGATTTCGTTGCGAACCTCAACGCGCACGCCGATATCGACCGTGCCGCTTCTGTGTTCGACGCCGTGCTCACTGCACAGCTTTTCCAGCCAGTCCGCACCTCGGCGTCCGGTTGCAACAACCACGTGATCGGAAAGGTATTCCGCTTCGCCCTTTTTTCCCTTTACATGTACGCCCTTGCATACGCCGTTTTCAATGATCAGGTTTTCGCATTCCTCGCCAAAGTGGATTTCAACGCCGCTGTTCAGCAGGTGCTGCTCGATGGCATAATAAATCTGCTGCGCGCGCTCGGTACCCATATGGCGAATGGGACAATCCACCAGCTGAAGACCTGCCTGAATGGCACGCCTTCTGATTTGCTTTACAGCCTCCGGATTTCCAACGCCCTCAATTTTGGTATCCGCTCCGAATTTCAGATAAATTTTATCCGCATAGTCAATCAGCGCCTGCGCCTTATCCTCGCCGATCAGCGAAGGAAAATCTCCGCCAACTTCGCAGCTTAAGGACAGCTTTCCGTCGGAAAATGCGCCCGCGCCCGAAAAACCGGTAGTGATATGACAGTACGGACGGCAATTCACGCACTTATGCGTTTTGCTTTTAGGGCAGGAACGATTTTCTACCGCTGCACCCTTTTCGATCATAAGGATTTTCATATTCGGATTCAGACGAATGCCTTCATATGCGGTAAATATACCCGCTGGGCCTGCGCCAATGATGATTACATCCCACTTCATACACAAAAATCTCCTGAAATAAACTGGGCTTCCGATAAGCCATCCGATATTATATCACATATGCCGGCATATTGACAACAAAAACTATCTGGTATGATAATCTTTCGCTTCAAGCGCCTTCGCGGCTTCTTCGCGCCCGGTTTCATACAGCCGCTTTACGTAATTCTCCTTCCAGCCCGTGGTATGATACGGTCCGCCTTCTTTCATGACTGTCCACATGGGATCGATCGTGCTTTCGCTGGTCAGCATCATATCATCTATCCATTCCAGAATCAGCCTTGCGCCCTCCGCGCACTTTTCGGGATGCGTATCCTTAAGATTCCTTAGCTCATGCGGGTCATCCTTCACATTGAACAGCATCTCTCTGTCAAACAAATGGAAGCCGTCGTGAATGCTTCTGATGTACAGCCAGTCGCCAAAACGCGCGCTTCTTTGGCACACATGCGCCATCTGCGACAGAATCAGGCTGTCGCGCCCGGTATCCGCGCCGGTTCTGATGGTTTCAGCAAAGGACTCGCCGTCCCATCTGTCCCACTTCCGAACGCCCAGCAAATCCGCAATCGTCGGCACAAGATCCAACTGATAGTGGAAGCCTTTGTCCGACCTTCCGCCCTCCATCCCCGGCCACTTTATGAGCATCGGGATATGGCAGGTGGGTTCGTCCGCCGTGCCGTGCTCGGCATACAACCCAAGCTCTCCAAGATTTTCACCGTGATCGGAGGTTACAATCACAGCGGTATCCTCGTATACGCCCTTTTCCCTGAGCTCGTTCAGAATTTCACCGGCTGCCCAGTCGGCATACAAAACGCCGGTGTCATATCCGTCCACCATGCGGCGCACTTCGCTTATGCTGTTGATCGCGCCCGGATGACGGGGAAAGGCCGGGTTTTCCACATCCGTATACATACCGATTTCTCTGGCGCCATGGGGCGATGAAAGCGTTCTGTGCTTTTCAAGGATTTCTTCCGTAATAAAGGAATTGGTGGGTTCGTTTTCAAACGGATTCCCAAACGACGCCGGCGCGCGGTACGGCGTATGCGGATCCCACAGATGTATATGCAGATACCAGTTGTCCTGGCTCGCATTTCTCCGGATCCAGTCTATCGCCACAGGAAGCACAGCCTCCGCGCTTTCGCCGCCGCGTCCGCCTACATTATACGTTTCCATAAAGCCAGCGGAGTACCAGTAGGAGGAATGCCTTTCCGGGAATGTTGAAATGGAAACCGTCTTCATTCCGGCCCTTCTGAATAACCAGTTAAAGTTGTTTACGTCCACGGGATCGTCAAAGCCTCTTTCGCGACCCCAAAGCCTGCGATCGCCGGCTGTGCCGCCGTGCCCGACTGCGCCGTTATGAATTCCAAACATGCCCGAAATCAGCGCCGCTCTTGACGGAAGGCATGGCGCATCGGACGTATACATGCAGTCAAAGCGAATGCCGTCCTCGGCAATTTTATCAAGGTTCGGCGTGGTGTTTCTGAAATAACCGTAGCAGCCCATATGATCGGGCCTCAGCGTATCAATATCAATATACAAAACTCTCATATTTCTGCTCCTTTCATCCCGGAAAATATCTATTATATATTCCATTATATCATAGATTCCGCCATTTAGAAACAAAAAACGCAGCCCGCTTTTGAACGAGCTGCTCTTTTTTATAACAGATTTCCTTTAACGGCGTTATAGTACAAGAAAATTTTAAGCGTATTGCATCCGCTTGTTGGCACAAACTCGTAATACGTTTTGTTCGCCGTAAACACAATAGCCCTTTGGCCATGCATGGCCATAAAGGATATATCCTTCATATCAATTTTTGTTTCGCCAATGGTAAATTCATCCGCGTTTATAAAGGCTTTTCCTTCCGAAATAACAGTTTCCTCATGCTTTGAATCAACAGTTTTCAGTACAGCTCCTTCAACGGCATACTCCTTGTTCATAGCCGCGTCTTCCTTTACGCGTTCCTTCTGCCAATCGGAAAACTCCTTAACGGTTCCGTACGGTATTCCCGTGAGCATGCCGTATTCGTCGTAACGGATTTTCTGACCGCATGACGAGCATGTAACGAGATCGCCGCTTGAAGTAAAAATGTCCATTTTCCTGCAGGTTGGGCAGAGAAACATCAGCCGTTCCAGCTTTTCGGCAAGGCGCTTTCCACGATAAGGCTTCGGATCCTGAAGCTGCCTTGCATATGCATCCTCATGAAGGTCCTCATTGATCGCGCGGTAAATTTCATCGGTCGTCATTTGGGCAAGCATTTCCTTGGTGTATACGTTAACAGGCGCGCCGGTAATATGGCCCCTTCTCGTGCTCGCGCCGCCCCACATGGGACTTACAAAATAACCGCCGGTAATTTTATAGGTAACAAGGCCGCATCCGGCCTTCTGAATAACCGCCGCCGTCGAAGGAAGAATCGGAGACGTTACGCCGTCCCACGTGCGGACGCCCTCTGCAAACATGCATACGTTTCCGCCCTTTCTTACGCGCCGCATCATCTCAATCACCGCTGCGCCGCCGGCTGCGCCTTTGTAGCGGATGATGGGCTCAAACGCAAACTTCAGAAGCTTATAAATCCACCCCCAGCGGGCAATATGCTCGCTGGCAACAAAGGCCATCTGTCTGGGAAAGCTTGCGCCAACAAATAAGGGATCGAAATCCGTCATATGATTGGAAAGTACAATGTAGTTTTCCGGTAGATTTTTTGCCTTTTTGAATTTATATCCGAATTTGATTTTCAGAAATACAATAACAAGCGGCCTCAGAATCGCATAAAAAAATCGAAGCCTGAAATTCATTTTTCTCACCGCTCCACAACATATTACTCATATAACAATTTGAATATTCAACTTCTACTATTTTAATCCGAATCACTCAATTTCGTCAATATTTTCCCGTTTGAAATACGTAAATATTTTATGTAGATCAGAAAAACCGAAAAAACTCAACAGGATTCGGGGAATACGAATGCTTTCCAATAGAAGAAGCCTTCGTGTGAAGAAGAATGACAGATGCCTTAGAATGCGATATCCTTACGCAGGTTCTCCAAGTATATTTCCAAAATAATGTATCCGATATAAGAAAACAAAAAAACAGGGAACCGTTATCTCTAACGATTCCCTTTGGAATCCGGCGACGTCCTACTCTCCCGGGCCGTTTCCAGCCAAGTACCATCAGCGCTAAGAGGCTTAACTTCTGTGTTCGGGATGGGTACAGGTGGTTCCCTC
>JAZSRC010000085.1:0-20045 GCA_045538305.1 Clostridia bacterium
GGATGCTCCAGTCGCCGTCGCACAGCACCAGGTCGGCGGGTCTTCCCACCGCGATGGAGCCGCAGACCTCCTCCAAACCGGCGCTGCAAAGGCCGTTGGCAAGGTAATCCCCGAGCTGAATGGCAAGCTGACCGGCATGGCATTCCGCGTACCCACCGCTGACGTTTCCGTTGTTGACCTCACCGTCAACCTCGCCAAGCCCGCCACCTACGCCGAGATCTGTTAAGCCATGAAGGCCGCTTTCGAAGGCGAGCTCAAGGGCATCCTGGGCTACACCGAGGATATGGTTGTTTCCTCCGACTTCATCCATGATCCCCGCACCTCCATCTTCGACGCCAAGGCCGGCATCGCTCTCACCGACACCTTCGTAAAGGTAGTTTCCTGGTACGACAACGAGTGGGGCTACTCCAACAAGGTTGTTGAGCTCATTAAGTACATGGCCAGCGTAGACCACGCCGAATAATGTATTGAGCGCTTAAGGCATTCAGCCAAAAGCTTATAACCTCCGGTTTCGTGCATATTCACGAAGCCGGAGGTTTTTTCTGTTGCGTTATAAGCTCTTTCTGTCTATTCAAAATCAAACGAAATGATATTCGCTTTATCGGCATCGCCCCATGTGGAATACGGTATCAGGATCAGGCTGTCAAATTCCTCGTTTACAGGGATATGATATGCGCGTTTGCGGTTATTATCAACATGGACAAGCTCCTTGAAAGCGCCATCTTTGCCCGCAAGCAGCCGGAACGATCTGACAAGCGTTTTCGGCATCGTCATAACGGGCGAATCCAGGCGAACGGACGCCCTGGTCAGGTGCGTGCGTTCGCATTCGGAGCCGGGCAGAGTTACGCGGTTGAGGTCGCTGTCAAACACGATATGAACGGCTTTTACATACGTCCGCTGAAATGAATAGGTGATTTTTTCAGCAAGCGATGCGCGGTATATGTTCCTTCCGTCCTGATCGCCATATAATCTGTGCGGCCTGTCCTTTCCGTTTCGAAGCTCGTCTCCCGCCGTAAACTCCGCCTTCAGGCAGGCAATGGGAATTTCCCGCGTACGGCTCGGAATGAAGCAATCCTCGTCCAAAAGCAGCTTCTGAAGCTTTCTGATATGTGTTCGATATACGTCGTTGGGTGCGCACCCCTCCCTCACGGCAATCGCCGCCGCCTTTCCCGCGGCTTCGCCGAACAGCGCGCATGTAGCCATTACGCGCGTACTGCTCATCGCCATGTGCGTACAGCTTACATTTCTGCCCGCAAAGAACAGATTATCCACATTTTTTGAATACAGACACCGATACGGTAGCGAATACGGCGCAGGCGTCAGATAATTGGTATTGGGAACGCCCCTGTGATAAAAGCCGCCGGGAAAATGATCGTCCAGCGGCCAACCGCCGAAGGCTACCTCATCGTCAAATGTGCGTCCGGCGGAAATGTCCGTCTGGGTCAGCATATATTCGCCCAGCATGCGTCTGGATTCGCGTTTACCGGGCAAAAATCCAAAAAACTCCAATTCCCAGTTATCCGCATGGAATTCACCGGAGTTCTTGATATAGTCCCATGTGCCGGCGGCAAGGCCCATCAGTTCGTGTCGAAGCTTTTCCGTATCCCCGATCGTATCCCTGTCCCCGCCAAGTTCCAGATACCAGAAATTTTCACTGTCATTTTCAAGCACGGGATTTCGGTTTTCAAAATGCGTTCGGTCAAGCGGTTTGGAAAACTCCGGCGCAACGTAAGAAATCGGTTTATCCGTTTCGCGGCCCTGAATTAGACACGACATCCCCATTGTCATCATGTCATTTTGCTTTGTCGAAGTACATTCTCCGAATTCATCCGCACCCTCTCGTCCGATCCGGAATTCGGCGCCTGTAAGCGGTTGCAGTATGGAATCGCCCGACGCGTCCAGAAAGAACTTCGCCTCAACATCGTAAAACTTCTGCGTTGTCAGCTGATAGCCGGTAACGCTCAGGATTTTTCTGTCGCGTCCGTGCGGAAAAGCGCCCGTTTCCGTTTTTGCATCCATACAGGTGCAGTTCAAAAGCAGCGTGATATTCTTTTCGCGCATAACAAAATCGTACAGAACGCCATCCCATACATAGAAATTCTTTGTGGGATTGCGATACAGGTTTTCAAGCGCGATTTCCTCCATAATTCCGGTTTCCCGGTTATCCTCGCCGCGCGCGCCGCAAATCCACATGCGGATTTCGGAGCTGGCATTTCCGCCGAGCACCGGACGTTCATGCATGAGAACAACGTTCAGCCCCTCGCGCGCCGCGCTGATGGCTGCCGAAAGGCCCGCCATACCGCCGCCGATTACGCATAAATCGCATAAAACAGATTCCCGCTTCAGCATATCCCTCGCCTCCCATGTTCTATCCGCCATACATTATACAGTACCGGACAAAAAAAGAAAAGAAGCGCAGCGCCATAACCCATTTTCTCTAAAAGACATATGTGCTATAATGGGTATACGGAGGGATTTATGATGCAGAAGCTTTATCAAAAGAGTGAGCTTGCGCTCGCGCTTACCTTGATTGGCATATATGTCGTTATTTCCAGCATCCTTATGTCCTTGCCTGCGTGGACGTCATCGGTGTTTCATGCGCTTATGAGCGTAGCAATTCTGCTATTTATCCTTAAAAACGGGCACAAAGAAGCATACGGGCTGACGCTCCCCAAAGGCAGCGCAAAAGGATACCTCTTTTATCTTCCGCTCGTCGTTATCATTTCCGTCAATCTGTGGTTCGGCGTAAAAATGGAGCATTCCCTGCCTATAAGCATATTCCAAACCGTCAGTATGCTGTTTGTGGGTTTTATTGAAGAAATCATATTCCGCGGCATGCTGTTTCAAGCCATCCGGAAAAACAGCCTGAAGTGGGCGATTATCATTTCAAGCATAACCTTCGGCGCAGGCCACATCGTAAATCTGATCAACGGAAATGCAGAGAGCATACTTCTGAATTTATGTCAGATTGTGTATGCCTCGGCCGCAGGTTTTCTGTTTGTTATCCTGTTTCTGAAAAGCGCTTCCCTGATTCCCTGTATACTCACCCACAGTCTGGTAAACGCGCTGAGCGTCTTTTCCGCTCCGGCGCCGACGCTTTCAGGCGAAATTCTGACCGCCGCCGCGCTTACGCTGGTTTCCGCACTGTACGCGTTATACCTCGCCTTCTCCCTGCCCGGGCAGAAGAAATAGCTGAGGCACGTCAGTTTTCGTAAGAATCTAGAGGTTTCTTTCATCCAATCAAAGTCGCACAGAAAACAGCAAGGAGGAATGCATATGCAGTTTATCGCAAGCGAATCCAGATACGACAACATGATCTACAGAAGATGCGGAAGAAGCGGTTTGAAGCTGCCCGCAATTTCATTGGGGCTTTGGCATAACTTCGGTGAAATCACCCCGTTCGACGTACAGCAGAGTCTTCTCAGAACCGCGTTTGACAACGGAATCACGCATTTTGATCTGGCCAACAATTACGGCCCGCCCTACGGCGAAGCAGAACGCAATTTCGGCATTCATATGCTGAGGGATTTCAAGCCCTACCGCGACGAGCTGGTTATATCCACCAAAGCGGGATACGACATGTGGAAAGGCCCCTATGGTGATCACGGAAGCCGAAAATACCTGATTGCCAGTATCGATCAATCGCTGAAGCGTATGAACCTTGATTATGTAGATATTTTCTATCACCACCGGCCCGATCCGGAAACGCCCATTGAAGAAACCGCAGGAGCGCTTGAACAGATCTTGAGAAGCGGAAAAGCGTTGTATGCAGGCGTTTCCAACTACAATGCACAACAGACCGACGCCATGATCCGGATGCTGGGCTCCCTCGGAAGTCATCTGCTCATTCACCAGCCCAGCTATTCCATGCTCAACCGCCATATAGAAAAGCCCATGGAGGGAACCGGAAGCCTTACGGAGGTGCTGAGGCGCGATGGCGTAGGCTGCATATGCTTTGCGCCGCTGCAAAACGGCCTTCTGACCGGAAAATACCTTGGCGGAATTCCTGCGGATTCAAGAGCCGCCAAAGATCCCAGATACCTTAAGCCCTCGCAGATCACTTCTGATAAGCTTGAAAAAATCGAGAAGCTTCATGCAATGGCCAAAAATCGCGGCCAAACCCTTGCGCAGATGGCGCTTCAGTGGGTGCTTCGGGATGAGGTGGTTACTTCCGCACTGATCGGCGCCAGCCGTCCGGAGCAGATTATTGAAAATATTCAGGCGCTGAACGGCCCCGGCTTCTCCAGCGAAGAACTTACCCTGATTGATGAAATCACGATCTGACAACTTAAACCAAAACACTTATGCCTCCCTGCAGCATCACTTCAGGGAGGCATAAATCAATTCGCTGTTATTTCGCAGCCCGCTTTTAATCAAACCTTGCGCCGCGTTTCATCATTTCCGCACGAACGTGCGCTCCATTTACCTCGTGCAGCGTTTTGGCCTTCATTTCCTTTGCCGCCGCGCACGCAATGCCTGCGGCTTCGCCCATCGCGCGGCAGGCCGGCATTACGCGGATGGACGACTGCGCCGTAAACTCCGCGCCGACATTTCTGCCCGCAACCAGCAGGTTATCCGTATCCTTCACAATCAGCGAACGGAGCGGAATCTCATAATACGGCCTGTCGGGATCGCGTCTGGCTTCCATGGCATAGGTATTCAGCTGGCGTCCGTGGATATCTACAGGATAATTGGAACGGCAGATCGCGTCGTCAAATTTTTGATGGACGTAGCATTCCTCGGCTGTCATGATATGATCCGTTACCGCGCGGCGAGACTCGCGCACGCCCACCATGGATGCGATCTGCGCAATGTACGCGTCGCTGAAGCCATCAAAGTACTTTTTATAGAATTTCAGCTGCCTGAGTATGGCCTTTTTCCCCTCAAGCTGTACATAGGTCAGGTTTTCGGTGTCGTCAGCATCGTGCAGATCAAAAAATTCCGGACAATTAAACGCCAGCGCATCCTTTCGGCCGGGCACAGTGAACACCTGCCAGTACGTCATATCCTCAATCAGCAGATCTCCGTTATCGATTGCCTTCAAGAATACGTCCTTCAGGGGCCATTTTTTATGATTTGTAGCGGTTACCGCCGCTTCAAAGCACACGGGCGCATCGGTAAACGCGCTCTGAGGATCAACCTGACGCCTGATGAAATTCCAGAACAACTGTAGATCTACGCCGCCCAACAGATACCGTAGCGAAACCGGCTGGTTCTTTCCATCTGTTTCGTTTCCGTGCAGCGTGGGAAGACCGGACAGCATCAATACGTCCGCATCGCCCGTCGCATCGATGAAATAATCAGCCTTAAGCACAATACTTCCGGATTTCGTTATGGCCTTGATTTCCTCAATCCGCCTTCCTTCGAGGGTTACGCCCGTAATCGTGGTGTGATAAAGGATTTTTACGTTTCTTTCGGTCAGCATTTCTTCAAGCACAACCGACAGTACCAGCGGATCAAACCAGCTGTCTCCGTTCCCCGTCGCAGCGCCAAGCTCGACCATGCGGCGATTGATTTCATCAGATATATACGAGCACATGGGGTTTCCGACAATACCGGTATGCATCATCGGTGTAACCAGGGAATTGGCGGCGCTTCCGCCGGAAGAACCAAACTGCTCAATCAACAAAACGCTAAGCCCTGAATCCGCTGCTGCGATCGCAGCCACCGTTCCGGAAGTACCCGCTCCGCAGACCACAACATCCGCCGTATATATACGTTCCATTTTGTTTTTTCTCCTTTTGTATGCCAAAATGTGAAAAAAAGCCGCCTTACGGAAATCCGCAAAGCAGCTTTTCTATTGATATTAGAACTTGAGGGCGTTCAGCTTGATGCCAGGGCCCATGGTGGAGGAGAGAACGGCGGACTTGATGTAGGTACCCTTTGCAGCGGAGGGCTTGGCCTTGATAATGGCCTCCATCAGAGTGCGCAGGTTCTCGGTAAGCTTCTGATCTTCGAAGGAAGCTTTTCCAACGGGGCAGTGGATGATCGCGGTTTTGTCAACGCGATACTCAACCTTACCGGCTTTAACTTCGGTAATGGCCTTGGCTACGTCCATGGTTACGGTGCCGGTCTTGGGGTTGGGCATGAGGCCCTTGGGGCCGAGCACGCGGCCCAGACGGCCGACCAGACCCATCATATCGGGGGTGGCTACGCAGACGTCAAATCCGAACCAGCCGCCCTGGATCTTGGCGATCATATCTTCCGCGCCTACGAAATCAGCGCCGGCAGCCGCAGCTTCATCAGCCTTGGGGCCCTTCGCGATTACGAGAACGGACTTGGTCTTACCGGTACCATTGGGGAGAACCACGGTGCCGCGGACCTGCTGGTCTGCATGGCGGGGGTCTACGCCCAGACGGACGGAGATTTCTATGGTTTCATCAAACTTGGCCTTCGCGGTCTGCTTGATCAGAGCGATTGCCTCTTCGGGGTCATACTGCTTGGTACGATCGATCAGCTTCAGGCTGTCGGCGTATTTTTTTCCGGTCTTCATGTTTATATTTTCCTCCCTGTGGTGCGATCGGCGCTATGTCCTCCCACGGTTTTGGTCAGTGCCTGTCACAATCTATCAGTCGTCAACAACAACGCCCATGGAACGGGCAGTGCCGGCGACCATGCTCATCGCAGCCTCAACGGAAGCAGCGTTCAGGTCGGGCATTTTGAGCTCGGCAATTTCCTTCACCTGAGCCTTGGTGATGTGTGCAACCTTGTCCTTGTTGGGACGGCCGGATGCATGCTCAATACCGCAGGCCTTCTTGATCAGAACGGCTGCCGGCGGGGTCTTGCAGATGAACGTGAAGGAACGATCCTGATAAACGGTAATGACGACCGGGATTACGAGTCCAACCTGCTTAGCAGTGCGGTCGTTGAATTCCTTGCAGAATCCGGGGATGTTCACGCCATGCTGACCGAGCGCAGGGCCGATGGGCGGTGCGGGGGTTGCTTTGCCGGCGTTAACCTGCAGCTTAATCAGCGCAGTAACTTTTTTCGCCATTGGGGTATCCTCCTTAATCTGTATGTGGTAAGCGGAGCAGATTTATTTGCTCCTCCCACTTCCTGAAGCCGATAACGGCTTGCAAGCGGAAAGGCGCGCCTCAGCTTTCCAGGCGCAGGACTTCATCGAACTCGAGCTCCACGGGGGTTTCGCGCTTCATCATGGGAACTACAACGCGAATCTTCATGTTCTCTTTGTCGATTTCGGTTACGCGGCCGGTGAAGTTCTCAAACAGGCCGCTGAGAATGCGTACGTCGTCGCCCACGCGAATGTCGACATGGGTGGTCGTTGCGCTTTCCATAAGGGAAGCGAAATCGCTGTCCGGCAGCGGAGTGGGCTTGGAGCCCGTTCCTACAAAACCGGTCACACCGCGGGTATTGCGCACCAAATACCAGGATTCGTTGGTCATCACCATGCGCACCAGGACATAACCCGGCATGCGCTTGCGCGGTACAACGCGGCGCTTGTTATTTTTGATTTCGACAACCTCTTCAATCGGAATCTGAACCTCTGAGATCAGATCCTGCATGCCGTTGTTTTCAACGGACTTTTCAAGGTTTGCCTTAACCTTGTTTTCGTATCCGGAATAGGTATGTACGACATACCAATTCATTTCGGAATTTTCCGCCATGCTTATCTACCTGCCAATCAGCCGACAATCAGCCTGACGAGTTCCTTGACACCCAGATCGAACAGGCCGATGATGACGCCCATCACTACCATAAAGGCGAAAACTACCAGAGAATAGTTTACAAGGCCCTTCTTGGTCGGCCAGGTAACCTTCTTCATTTCATGGAACATGTTGTAGAAGGCTTTGCCAATGCTGATGCCAAGGTTCTTGAACCAGTTCACAACGCGCTTAAAGAAGTTCGGCTTCTTTCCTCCGTTCTGCGCAGCCATGTAATCACATCCTTACAATTGATCGAAGCTAAAGCACGCCTTACTTGGCTTCCTTGTGCGAAGTATGCTTCCTGCAGAAACGGCAGTACTTGCTCATTTCCAGACGATCGGGATCGTTCTTTTTGTTCTTAATGGTATTGTAGTTGCGCTGTTTGCACTCGGCGCATGCCAGCACAATCTTAATACGCTTATCCGATGCCATGAATCGACACCTCCTATGGAAAGAATGGTCAGCCCCCGTAATTCATAACAGGCGCTGGCCGAACTGGACGACAACAGCAACCCACTTCCTTGGGCAGACTTACATAGTATAGTCTATACCCCCCCATATTGCAATAGGGTATTCTGTTAACTGTTGAAATTTTACAAAATTATATCGGATTATACCCGTGAAAACAGGCCTTTTATGCACTCTCCACGCGTTTGGAAAGCGCATAAAGGCCCGCAAAGCCCAGCTGAATTACAGCGCGCCCGCGTTTTGCCGCAAGGCGCGCTTCGCCCCTTTCAAGCCGCATGGATACGCCGCATTTTGATGCAAGCTCCATTACCGCAAAGGCCTCGGAGACGTCCAGAAACGCCCCCTCCGAAGCTTTTGCATATTGCTCAATCGCATCTGCGGCAAACTCGCCCGGATGTACGCCAAGCTTCTGAATGCGCGCCTGAATCGCGTCCGTTACAAGAAACGCCGCCATGCGCCTTCTGGCTGAATCAATCGCACTCACATCAATTCACGCCTTTTCTGCCAGCCTTTTCAGATAAACCCGGCCATGCCGCCACAGCACGGCCGCTTGTCCATCAAATGCACGCCGGATCGCCATCAAAAGCCCATTGTAAGCCCGTCTGGCATTGTCGCTGCCCTCCGGCGTATACTCGGCAAAATCATAACCGCTTTCCAGAAACGACGCAATCTCCGCCATACGGCATGCCTTTCTGCGAAACGAGTTCTTTTCCGGAATTTCATTCACTTTTTGAATCATTTACCTTCAGCCTCCAATATCATAATGAGTTACACTATTGATATATGTCGAAATTCCGGAAATATACCGCACATTCAATAGTTTTTCTATTATTTTGGAAAACCGGCCGAAAGTGATCAGAAATTCCCGCCCGCCGGATCACGCTTCAAGGCATGCGTAAAGTATATTCCTGAGTCGGGGATGCACATAGGGTTCAAGGCTGTTGAGCATATGCTCCGCAAAATAAGCGCTTAACTCCCTTTCGGGATCAATCAGCACATACGCGCCCGCCGCGCCGCCCCAGCCGAATTCTCCGACGGGTGAAAGGGCGCCGCAGGTTTTATCCATCATCGTGCGTACGCCAAGGCCGTAGCCATAGCCGGTCATCTGTATCCAATTAAAATCCTTGCGCTGCACATCGTTCAGATGATTGGTACGCATAAGATCAATGGAAGCGCGGGACAGAATCCTTTCGCCCGTAATCCCCGTGCCCCCACAGGCCAGCGCATCCGCGAAGCGAATGTAATCGTCAACCGATGTAATAAGTCCCGCTCCGCCGCTGTCGTATAAGGGCCCCAGCACATGCGCAGCCTTTTTTTCGATATGCGTCACGCATCCGTCGACATTTCTGTACTGCTCTGCCATGCGGCTTTCAAGCGCCGGCGTGATATGCATGGCGCTTGACGACATATCCAGCCTTTCAAACAGGTGTTTTTTCATATAGGTAGCAAAGCGCATGCCGGCAACCTCTTCAATCAACGCGCCCAGTACGTCATGGCACAGACTGTACTGCCACCTCGTGCCGGGATCAAAGCTCAGCGGACGCTTGGCAATCGCCTTCACGATTTCGCGCGTGGGCGCGTCTCTGTTTGTTTCTTCCAAGACCTTTTTGATTTCGGGTGTCGAGATATTATAGTCAAAGCCCGCCGTCATGGTGAAAAGATCGCGGATGCGGATCGGATTTTTGGCCGGCCGCACGCGCTCATTTCCTTTCTCGTCCGTTTCCAGAACATACATATCTTTAAATTCCGGAAGGTATTCATACAGAGGATCGGTCATCAAAAACGCGCCCGTTTCCATGAGCGAAAGCGCGCATACGCAGGTTAGCGGTTTCGTAACCGAATAGCCGAAATAGGTTTCGTTTCTCTGAACAGGGATCTGATTCGTCAGATCCTTAAAGCCTGCGCTGTGGCGGAACACAGGCTTATGTTTGATGTATACGGTCATATCTACGCCCGGGATCGAATGCTCGGGCAGCGTATCCAAAAATGTGCGCAGCATTGAAAAATCCATATAAAGAATCCCTCCTTCAAGCGCATTATAGCACTTTTCAAGGGGGGATTCAATCGGAATTGTGTTCTACAGCGCATCCGGCGACGTGGGATTATTCACAACGCCAAAGGCCACCAGTACCGGAAGCAGCACGTTCAGCAGTCCGTCCAGCTTCTCCGAAATATCAATGCCCGCAAACTCCTTCAGACAAAACGCGACGAGCGCCGCAAGGCTTGTCCACATCGCCCAGCTTTTCCACCGGCTTTGAATCACGCGCTTTCCCTCCCTTCGCCATACTCCGCGCTCATTCGCCTTCGAATGAAGTCAACGTCCTTTTGCAGCTTTTCCGTATGCCGGATCAGATGCCTGATTTCCGTCTGCATTTCACTGATTTTTCCGGCGCGTTCGTTATCCCGCGCGCGCAGCGCCGAAAAGGTTCCAAACACCGATGCCGTTACGCCAATCAGCTGAAACACCCACAGAAGCCCGTTCACATCCACGCAAAATCCCCCTTTCCTGTTTATCGTTATGCGCCCACAGCGCAAAAATACCATAGCATGCCTGCGCTTTTAAATTCTACACGCCCTTTCAAAAAGCTTTGCCGGCATCCATGCGCGCGCTTATTGCCAAGAAGCGCAAAAAACGCTATAATACTTGCAATCGAACAAAAATCGGAGGCATACACAAAAATGCGAATTGTGGTCGGCATGTCCGGCGGCGTGGATTCCTCGGTCGCCGCTTACCTATTAAAGAAGCAGGGGTATGACGTCGTTGGCGTATTTATGAATAACTGGGAAGAACAGAATGAAAACGGCGCATGCACCTCAGAGCAGGACTGGCTGGATGTGCGCGACGTCTGCGATAAAATCGACATCCCCTATTTCGCCGTAAACTTCGCCAAGGAATATATGGACCGCGTGTTCACCAATTTTCTGGAGGAATACAAGCGCGGGCGCACGCCGAACCCGGATGTTCTATGCAACCGCGAAATCAAATTCGCACCGCTTCTGGATTTCGCGCTGTCGCTTGAGGCAGACAGGCTGGCAACCGGCCATTTTGCCGGCGTCGAACAGCGCGACGGACTGTACCGCCTTTTGCGGGCCAAGGACGAAAACAAGGATCAAACCTATTTTCTGTGTCTTCTGAATCAAAAGCAGCTTTCCCGCGCCATGTTCCCGGTAACCAATCTGACCAAGGCGGAAATCCGCGCGCTCGCACGCGAAGCCGGCATCCCCGTCAGCGAGAAGAAGGATTCCACGGGCGTATGCTTTATCGGCGAAAGAAACTTCAAGCGTTTTCTCTCCGAATACCTGCCCGCGCAACCCGGAAAAATCGTGACCCCGGACGGCGAAGTGGTAGGCCGGCATGACGGACTGATGTACTACACTCTGGGTCAGCGGCGCGGCCTCGGTATCGGCGGGCGCGGCACATGCGAAAGATGGTTCGTGGTGGATAAAGATCTTATCAATAACCGCCTGATTGTGGAGCAGGGCGAATCCAGTATGCGCCTGTTTTCCTCCTCCGCCGTCGCCGAAAACGCCAGCTGGATTATTGGGGAAGCCCCCTGCCCTGTGGGAAGCAGCGTATCGGTCATGGCGCGCTTTCGCCACCGCCAGCCTCTCACCGGTGTCTGCATAACGCCGCTTGCGGACGGAAGCGTTCATGTTGAATTTGAGAATCCTCAAAGGGCCGTTACCCCCGGACAGACCGTAGCTTTTTACCGGGGCGACGAATGTCTGGGCGGCGCTACCATTGATAAAACCACGCGCCTGACCGAATGAGTCTATACCGATAAAACGCCCCCTGCCGCGCTTTTTATACCACGGCAGGGGGTTCGTTTTACCATTTTCCGGCGCTCGGAAGCTAAGCAGCTTCAGGCTGAATATTCCATCTTATACGACAAACTCGTGCGCTCCTTCATCAATCATCCGTTCGCTTCCATTCAGCACAATCGCCGCGCGCTTGGGCGTATAAACATTCACGCGGACATGCTCGCCCTCGCGCATCCACGAAACCTCGATTTTGCCTTCATTAATGCACCGGTGCGCCCGCACCCAGTCAAGGCCGTTCACAAACGACGGGCGGATCGTTACCCGCATGGAATCCTCTCCCGCATGATCAATCTCAATGCCGCCCGGCGTTTTGATAAGCCATGCCATAAAGGAAGAATACATGTGGTGATTGTGCGAATCCCGGCACTGCCAGGTTTCCCATAGGGTTGTCGCGCCCTGATCGAGCCAGTGAATAAACCCGGGGTATCCCTCCGCCGTCAGCACGCGAAGCGCCAGATCCTCTCTGCCGATGGCGTTGAGCGCCGGATACAGACAGGGCAGCCCCACCATACCGCAATCGTGGTGATACCCATATTCCTGCATATAGCCGAGCAGCTGATTTTTGACGGCTTCAAAATCGGTATAAAGCGAATGATGAATCACCATGGCGGCGGCAGTCATGGTGGGAACGTTCACCGTTCCGTCCGCATTGATAAAATCCTTTTGGAACGTTTTTACCGACAGTGCAAGCTCTGTATCAAACTCGCAAGGCGCTGTCCCTTCAAGCCTTGCGGCAAGGGAGGCAATGCGCAAAAACTTTATCCGCAGTATGGCGTTTATGATACTTGCCGGCGTTTTCGATTTTCCGTTCGGCGTAGGCGGAGCCCAGTCGTCAAGTCCAAAATGAATGTGTCCGTCCGCCTCTCTGCGCGTTTCAAGGTAGGCAAAATAGCGCCTGAAAAACGGAAGCGACTTCGTCAGCGGCGTTTTATCGCCCGTAAAATGATACAGGCGGAAGGGAACTTCAAACAGGATACCGTCCGAAACCGGGCCGTTTCCCCATTCATACCCCCAGCCGGAGGTGGGGATGATTCCGGGCATCGCGCCGTCGTCGCGCATGGCGTCATGGATATCCTGAAGCCATTTTCCGAAAAACTCAGCGGTGTCAAAGTTCAAAAGCATCTGCTCGCATGAAGCCTGCGCGTCGTTCGCCCAGCCCAGCTTTTCCCGGGTGGGGCAGTCGGTGGGCATATACATCAGATTGGAAAGCGTAGCAGTTTGTCCGATGGCAAACAATTCCGTAAGGCGTTCGTCGCTGCATATAAAGCCCGAAAGCGGCTTTGCAGCCTGATGCAGGAAAACGCCCGCAACCGTATCCGGCGACGGAACGCCGGAAAGGCCGCTGATTTCCACATACCGGAAGCCGTGATACGTAAATCGCGGCGACCATACCCATTTGGTTCCGTCGGAAATAAAGCGGTCGGTCATAAAGTCGCTCTCTTTATAGTGTGAAAACATGCGGTTCAGATTGAGCGTACCGTCTTCGTTCAGCTCCTCGGAATACCGTATGACAATCTCCGTTCCCGCTTTTTCACAAACCGAAAGGCGGACATAGCCGGAAATATTCCTGCCGATATCAAACACCCATTTCCCGCCAGGCGCGCGGATCACCCGCTTTGTCGGCACAATCTCCATTTCACGAATGGGCGGACAGAAGCACTGACGCAGTGTTCCACTGGGCGGTGCATCGTCAATTATGGCCTTGCCCCAGAGGGAATCGTCAAACGAAAGCCCGTTCCAACCCTTCAGATGAAGCCTTGCGTCGAAATGCTCGCCGCTTCGAAGGTGATTATAGATAATCGCACTTTCCCTAAGTGACAGCCATCCTTCACCCGTCCAGACGACGGGCGTTCCGTCCGCCAAAAGCTCCATCAGAAGCTTCGGTTGATCGCGCCACGGCGCCTTTTCGTAATCCCACGAGGTTTTAAACGGTTCATTATACCATCCGTTTCCGAGCACAGCGGCAAACACGTTTTCGCCTTGCTGAAGCAGGCCGGTAACGTCATACACCGTATACCACACCGTTTTTGTATAATCGCTGACCGGCGCAATCAGCTTATCCTCGGTAATACGCTTTCCGTTTAAGTAAAACTCGCCGTACCCCAGCGCGCAAACGGCAATCTGCGCCTTATGAAAAGCGCCGACGGAAAACCGTTTTCGAAAAAGGGGCGCGGGGCAAGTCTTTTCATAAGTTCTCACAAAAGGCGCGTCCGACTTGATAAACACCGCTTTTTGAAATTCCATATATGAACCCTCCAAACATAATGTCCGCCTTTGGCATCGACAAAGCATACCGAAACCCGTACAATACAAAATAACCGAAGCTGCCCAAACAGCCCCGGTTATCCGATTGGTTTCCTTATTTGAATCTTACCGCCGTTCCGTATGCAATAACCTCCGCTGCGCCCTGCATAACGGCGGAAGAACCGAAAAACACGTTCAGAATCGCGTCCGCGCCCATAGCCTCCGCTTCATCCACCATGCGTTTGGTGGCAATCTGCCTGGCTTCAATCAGCATTTCAGTATAGCTTGTAATTTCACCGCCGACAAGCGTCTTCATGCCGGCCATAAAATCCTTACCGAAGTGTTTGGACTGCACAACCGTTCCCTTTACAAGGCCCAAAACCTCAATTTCCTTACCCGGAATATGATCAATGTTTACAAGCAGCATTTCTACTCCTCCTGTCCGGTATTGTTATCAATACTTCTTTGCTTCCTCTTCTTCGCCCAAATCAATTTCCCTAAGCCGGGACCGCAGCGCCGCGCAGATTCCTCCAATAACGACCAGTATAACCGCCGCATACACGATAAGAATCGCAGTCACGCCGCTAATGCCATACGTTTCCCGAATCAACGGAAAAAACACAAAGGCGAGAATCACGGCCAAAACCAGAATAAAAACGCCTGCGCATACCATCGGCGCAGTTTTCTTTTTGCCAGTCGGGCGCATTCCCTGCTCCTCCGTCTTCCGTTTATTCAAGCACCAGTTCGCCAAAGTAATCCGGCGTATGGAAATCGGGGCGCTTGGTGCCCACATGGTTCCATGTGCCGAAATGCGGATGGATTGCCTCCGAGCATTTGAAGAAATTCGCCCGCATTTTGAGGCCGCTTTCCAGCTTCATGCCATATACTTTCTGAATCAGACTGGCCGGAATCCGGTAACTGACAGCCCAGTATTTTCCGTTATGGGTGCTGGAAACAATGTCCATGCCTTCGATGGGACCGGTATACACATGTCTTTCATGCCTTCCGCTGCCAAGACCGATATGGGCAGTGGGAAGGGGATTAACCTCGATATTCAGATAGCGATCGTCCTTCTCTGGGAAGGGACATACAAAAAACTCCATGCAGCTGTCGGTACACTGCGCGCTTCCCCATTCGGTTACCGCCGTGCGGATGGGATTTTCAAGCGCGTACATCAATACGTACAGTCCGTCCTCATTCCAGCCTACGCGAGCGAATGCCGGGTATCGGTCGGGATACTGATCTTCCCACGCGTAATCGGCAATTTCCGCCTCATTCAGCCGGTCATAAGGGGGAAACGCCTTGCTCGGATCAAATTCGCCGTCAAACCTGAACGGAGCGCTAATATCGCCCGCCTTTTTCACAATATAGGTCATACCGTTACCTCCTCACTGTTCGCCCTGCCGGATGCACTCCAGAACCTCCCAGATTCTTTCAAGATCATCCTGACTGGAATAGCTCAAAACCAGCTTGCCGGAATTCTGATCGCCCTCCAGCTTTGCACGGGTTCCGAAAACCTCCCGCGCCATTTTTTCCAGCTGCACAAGCTCGCTGGCCCGCTTTTCGGGCGCTTTTTTTGTTTGAGTCTTTTCGGGTTGGGCGCAAATGCGCTCAAGCTGGCGCACCGACCAGCCCTGCTGCACGGTAAGCTGCGCCAGTCGTATCTGCCGGTCGCCGCCCACAGACACCAGAGCACGCGCATGACCGGCGGTAAGCAAGCCGTTTTTCAGCATTTCAAGAACGCTTTCCTGAAGCGTAAGCAGGCGCAGCGCGTTGGCGATAGCGCTGCGGCTTTTGCCGACTACCTGCGACGCCGCTTCCTGCGTAAGGGCGCATTTGGTCATCAGCGCCTGTATGCCCATCGCCTCTTCCACGGGGTTCAGGTCGTCCCTCTGCAGGTTTTCAATCAGCGCGGCCTTCATGCGCATAAGCTCGTCCCAGTTGCGGATGATGGCCGGAATCTCCGTAAGGCCCGCCATGCGCGACGCGCGCCAGCGCCTTTCGCCGGCGACGATGGAATAGCGCTTGCCTCTGGGCGTTACAACAATCGGCTGAATAACGCCGACGGAGGAAATGGACTCCGCCAGCTCCTTCAAACTTTCCTCTTTAAATTCGCGCCGCGGTTGATCCCGGTTAGGATCGATATCCACGATTTTCAGCATTTCCACGCGGTCGCCGGGCTTCTGCTCGTCCGCAGTAATCTCCTGATGCTCCTGCTCGATATCGCCCAGAAGAGCGCCAAGGCCGCGCCCCAGCCCGCGGTTCAAAGGTTTCTTCGCAGCCATCTTCCGTTATCCTCCGTTTCGCTCAATCAGTTCCATCGCCAGCTGTCTGTACGCCACAGCACCCGGACATTTCTGATCGTACAGATGAATGGGCAGGCCATGGCTGGGCGCTTCGCTCAGGCGTACATTGCGCGGAACCACGGTTTTGAAAACCTTGCCCTTAAAATACTTTTTGACTTCACCCACCACCTGCAGGCCCAGATTGGTACGCCCGTCCAGCATCGTCAGAACGACGCCCTCCACGTCGAGGGCAGGATTCAGGCGCTTTCTCACCAGCTGCAGCGTGTTCATCAGCTGTCCGACGCCCTCCAGCGCATAGTATTCGCACTGTATCGGAACCAGCACGCTGTCCGCCGCGGTAAGCGCGTTCAGCGTTAAAAGTCCCAATGAAGGCGGAGAATCGATGAATATGTAATCGTATTCGTTTTTCGCTTCCTTAAGCGCTTCTCGCAGTATGGTTTCCCTTCCGGGCACGCCCACAAGTTCAATTTCCGCACCCGACAGGTCGATTGAGGAAGCAATTACCGATAAATTTTTGAATTTAGTTACGCGTACGGCCTTGTCTGCAGAAACCTCGTTCATTAGCAGGTCGTACATCGTATATCCGCCGCGCGCGTCGGCGCTTAAGCCGCTTGTGGCGTTACCCTGCGGATCAATGTCCAGCAGCAATACCTTTTTTCCAGCGTCCGCAATGCACGCAGCCAAATTGACCGCCGTGGTCGTCTTGCCGACGCCGCCCTTTTGATTTGCCGTGGCGATAATCTTGCCCACTTCGCATATCCCCCGTATTTTACATTCTTCTATATTATACGCCGTCCTCGTCCGCATGGCAAGCGCCTTTTCGTTTTCTTCGCTGTCCTCTTGCCGCTAAAATCATGGAAATGTACAATAACAGACCGAAGTCTGATTTATATAAACCAGACTTCGGTCTGTTATTGTGCGAATCAGCGGAACGGAACCGGCAGGCTGCCGGAAACGCCCGCGCCGCCATGGGCGTCAAGCGTCTTTGCCATTTTGAGCATTTCTGCCTTGATGGCGTCGTTTCTGCGCTTATCCTCGGCGGCTTTCCGAATGCGCTCGCTCAAAACGGCTTTTCCTTCAAATTCCATCATTTCAATGCATGACAGCGCCTGGTCGGCGTTATCGGGATTAAAGAAGCCCAGCTGATAGAATTCCCGCGCCAGCTCGTTTTTCTTCATAAGTACCATGGGCTGAGAGCGCTGCGCCCGGATTCGGATATCAAAAACCGGCGCGCGAAGGCCCAGATCCATACCGAATTCCTCCTGAGAATACGGACGGAGACGCGCGTTTGAAAAGCGCACAAAGCGCCAGGAATCATTGTTTCCCGTAATCCGGAAGCACCTCGGCTCATCATAGAATTGCCTGATCAGTTCAATCATCAGATAGCATACCCGGGTAAACGCCCGATAGCTGCTTTTCAGCATATCGCGCGACAGCTTTCCGCCCGCATCCTGAAGGGCAATAATCGCGCTGGCAGCGGTTACCCCGGCAGTGGCAGCGCCCTGTGAAAAATCGCGGTTGCCGCTGGTTTCCTTAAGCTCGTTAATCTTTCCGTTCAGTATGGACAACAGCGCGCCGTCCACACCCCTGACGTCAATCTGCTTGATGCTGTCCTGAGGCGCAGCGCCGCCCTGATAGTGTACAAAGTCGCGCGACCAGTCAGCGTATTCCTCCTCGTTGATCGCGCCGTCCGAGCGAATGAAAAACCTGGGTCTTGCTGACAGCATGGCTGTCTTCAGTATCACCTGATTTAATCGGTCAATGTACATCTGCGGCTGCTTACACACGTCGATATAGCCGAATCCCGCCGGCGAATCCGCCTCTACAAACTGTGTATCAAGCACAAACGGATACATGGCATGATCATAATATCCCCTGTCCCGGTAGCGCGGATCATTCTCGGACGCATACAGAACCTGTCCGCATACGAATTTCACAAAGTGCAGCCTCTCGCGCCCGCCTGCGCGCTTTTTGTAATACCAGTCCACCACCACGCTTCTCAAAGCGCCGTCCGTCCGCTCCTCGTACTGTACATCTGCAATCCGACCGCCGGTAAGCTTTCCCTCCAGAAACGGCCATGCCTCGATAAGCGCGTCGTTTTCCACGCTCTCCACATGAAATACGTTCCTGCTCCTCTGAATATCGTTGATCCCCGGCTCCCAGTACAGGCGCATCAGATCCACATTTCGTATATCGATATCACCCAGTCCTCCGTGCTTTGAAGGATTCCAGAACACGCCCGTAACGCCGGTTCCGCCCTTCAGTTTCGCCCACCATACGTCCGAATACACCTGTTCGTACTCGTTCTGCTCCAGAACCACCGGCAATATATCGCTTAAAATCTGCGCATCCTCAATATCGCTTTCTTCACGTGCAAGCACATAGGGTTCGGGGAAGTTGTCCATCGCATCCGCGTGCTTATTGGCAATGCAGTTCAATAGCCATGCGCTTGCAGGCTCCGGATCACCTGAATGATCGCCTTTGCGCATCTCGTCCCAATGGCGCAGCCGGTACCATTTTTCATTGCCGATCAGCCGTTTTTCCAGCGGCATTTTCGCCTCTCTGTATTTTATCAGCGTCTTTTCCGCTTCGCGCACAGACTCCTCCGTAATGATGGGTTCAAAAACAAGCTCGCTATTCATATCAGACTTTCCTCCGTCATACGCGGTAAAACCGCGTGTTTTTGCTCATTAGATCCAGCGGGTCGTCAAGCATTGCCTCAGTCCTGTCAATCTTTGCAGGCGATATCGGGTTTTCCATCAGCACATACCGACATTCGTCATAAATATGGTCCTCCTGCGCAGTATTGATATCCTCCACCATCCGCGTATCATAGGTAAGCGTCGGAATGGTTCTGATAAAGTGAACGCAGGTGGAAAACACCTGCAGCATAGGCCGTCCGTCCGAACGGAACTTCAGCCGATAGTGATACTGCATTTTCCCCGGCAAACGCGTGTTGTCACCCGGATGAAAATACACGTAATTCGGATGCCGCGCCATCATGACCGCCACCGATTCGCCTCTGGATTCGTCAAAGATCGACGGATCCGCAACGCCCGTAATCGTGCGCCCTTTCAAAAGTTCGTTTTCATCCTCCATTCTGCGGATGTTTGCCGCAATCTGGTCGGGCGATTCGCGCGTGCCTTCGTTGGGCGTTCCGGTACAGCCGTACAGTTCCGCAATTCTGAAAAGTCTGCCGTCCTCATCCGCCGCATACCAGCCCACGGAGTACGGCCTTGCATATCCGAAATCGAACCCGCGCCAAATGCGCCAGGATTTCGGAATTCGAAACGGCGCTACGACATGCGTGTGCACGCGGTCGCCGTAATGCGCAGGATCGTTCACCCATTCGGAAAACACCTGTCCGTCGAACGAATCCCAGCTGCCGTAGAGCTGCGCTCTTTTCTGCGCCTTGGGAAGCATGGCGAGGTTGGCAAGATGGTCCCTGTCGTTACCCAAAAGCTTCTGGTTGTCAAAAACGGTTGCCGGCACAAAATTCCGGCTGCGCCGCCTTTTTTCTTCGCGTCCGTCGGGCGTGCGG
>JAZSRC010000022.1:0-18952 GCA_045538305.1 Clostridia bacterium
GGTGGCGATTTCGGTCTGCAGTGCGCGGCTTGCGTCGGACATGTAGCCGATGGACTCGTCGACAACGCAGAACTTTTCAATGCTGAGGGAGTGCGCGGTGATTTCCTGGGTAGCGCTCAGGCCCTGGCCGTAGTCCAGAGACTGTACGCGGCGCGGGAACATAGAAGCGAATACTTCGCTGGAACCGTCGTCCAGACGGAGCTGCTTCTGCTCGTCGGAAACAGAGATGGTGCCGTCCTCGTTGCGGGTCCAGTGGAGATCCTCAACGCCGCAGGCAAGGTAGATGCCGCCCTGATCGTTCATCGCTACGATGAAGTCGATGATCTTCTGAACGGTTTCTGCATCCTTAACGGAAGCGGTGGGAATCAAGATGCCGCCCAGACCGCCAACGGTCAGAACGGAGTTGATGGTCTGCTCGCCGTATACGTTGAACAGATCCTGGTTCTGAGCGATAACAGCATTGGGATGTACGTTTACAACGTTGGCATACTTGGTGCCGGCAGCGTTGGTGGCGGTGGTGATCATGGAGCCGGATACGCCGTTGGCGAGCGGGCCATGCTTATCGGTGTTGATGGCGAAATCGGTGTTCATGTAGCCGTTCTCGTACATCCAGTTGAAAAGATCCAGCGTCTCTACATACTCATCAAAGAAGAAGTAGGGCATGAGATCGCCGTTCTCATCTTCTCCCCAGTAGTTGGGAGCGCCGTTCATAACCGCGAGGGTGTTGAAGCCGGCATAGGTGAGCTCGTTGTCCTTGTTGTCGCAGTATGCGAAGCCGATGGTATCAGCAATGCCGTTGCCGTCGGGATCGCCGGTGGTGAAGGCTTCGACCATGGCCTTGAAGGAATCGATGTCATTGGGAACTACGAGGTTGTAGCCCTTTGCATTCAGCGCTTCCAGCCAGTCTGCGCGATAGAGGATACCAACGCGGGCTGCAGCTGCCATGGAGGGGAACAGATAGTTGCGGCCTTCAACGCTGGTGATGGCGAGGGAGGACACGCTGGCGAGTTCGCTCATGATGAACTCGTTGTTTACGATGTAGTCGGTCAGATCCCAGAAAGCGCCGTCTTTGCACATCTGGATGTAGTTGGCGTTGGTGGTAATGCCGCTGTTGATGACCATTACCATGGGCTGATCGTCAGACGCCATAACGGTGTTGAACTTGGTGGTGTAGTCGCCCTGAGGAGCCCAGGTGATCTGAAGATCAACGTTAAGCTCTTCTTCGATCTTCTCGAGGAGGGGGTTGCCTTCTTCGCCGGTGCAGCCGACGGGCTCGACGTCTGCATAGTAGGGAAGATGCACGGTGATTACGAAGGGAGCTTCTTCAGCAACGGCGAAAGCGCCGAAGCTGGCAACGATCATCGCTGCAACGAGAAGCAGGGTGAACAGTTTGCGCATAATGGTTTCCTCCTTTTCAGATAACAGCGCGTTAGCGCTCTTTTAAAATCATAACGCAAAAATGAAGATATGTCAATAAATATTGCTTACAAAATTGTAGCTGAATCTATATATTATTTATAACGAATCTAGAAAAATGAAGCTTTGCACTCATAGTGTTGAATACAGATAAAAGGGCTCTGTATACGCAATTATATACAGAACCCTGCTTTGAGAACTTGCCTTAGCGGCGCATATTTATAAGGAGAGGTTGTTCTTGAGTGCTTCTACATAATCAAGCTTCTCCCAGGAAAGATCCAGATCGTCGCGGCCAAAATGACCATAGGAAGCTACCTGCGCATAAATCGGACGGCGAAGGTCGAGACGTTCAATGATGGCTGCAGGGCGGAAATCGAACGTTTTGGATACGAGCTCCGCCAGCTTGTCGTCCTCCAGAATACCGGTAGAGAAGGTATCCACCGTAATGGAAACGGGGTTTGCTACGCCGATGACATAAGCCAGCTGAATTTCACACTTTTTGGCAAGGCCGGCCGCAATTACGTTCTTTGCGGCGTGACGCGCGGCATAAGCGGCGCTTCTGTCAACCTTCGTCGGATCCTTGCCGGAGAACGCTCCGCCGCCATGCCGGCCCATTCCGCCGTAGGTATCCACGATGATCTTTCTGCCGGTAAGGCCGGAGTCGCCCTGCGGTCCGCCGACGACAAAGCGGCCGGTGGGATTAATGAGGAAACGGGTGTTTTCGTCGATAAGCTCCTTCGGAATGACCTTCAGAATGACTTCGTTGATCATGTCCTTCTCAATCTGCTCGTGAGTGACCTCGGGGGCATGCTGGGTGGAGACGACGACGGTGGCCACGCGAACGGGCGTGTCGCCTTCGTATTCTACGGTTACCTGCGCTTTTCCGTCGGGGCGCATATAGGGAGCGATTCCCTGCTTGCGGATATAAGCCATGCGGCGGGTGATGCGGTGCGCCAGCGCGATGGGCATGGGCATATACTCGGGGGTTTCGTTACAGGCATAGCCGAACATCATGCCCTGATCGCCTGCGCCGGTATCCATCTGATTTTCTTGTCTTCCTTCCAGTGCGTTGTTAACGCCCATGGCGATATCAGGGGACTGCTCGTCCACAGACAGCATTACCGCGCAAGAGGAACCGTCAAAGCCGTACTTGGCTCGGTCATAGCCGATTTCAAGAACCTTTTCACGCGCAAGGCGGGCGATATCCACATAGCAGTCTGCGGTAATCTCGCCCATAATGAAAATGGTGCCAGTGGTTACGACGCATTCGCAGGCAACGTGAGCCGTCGGATCCTTTTCCAGAATTGCGTCAAGAACGGTATCGGAAATCTGATCGCAGATTTTATCGGGATGTCCTTCGGTTACCGATTCTGAGGAGAAAAGTCTACGCATAGGGGTTGATTCTTCCTTTCAATTGTGCCTTTTGGCAAGATAAAGCGGACTCGCCGATTGTCAGCGAGTCCGCAGTTATTTTCAGCAAACCCGCCTCATCTTCCGCGGAAGAACTTCCGCGCGGGAATTGGCACCGGACGCAAATGCCGGTTGCCGGGTGTCACAGGGCCCGTCCCTCAACCACTCTGGATAAGGCTTATCCATTTTCCGAAAAGAATTATACGTACGCGTTTCATGCCAAACAAGCAGGTTTATGTAAACATCTTACTGCTTTTTGTTGACGGTAAAACCCGTGTGTGTTAATATATGATAAAGAAACAACCGGGAGGGATTCGATGGAAAAGCCGAATATCGTTTTGATCGTAGCCGATCAGTTTCGCGGGGATTGCCTGGGGTTCATGGGCCATCCGGACGTGAAAACGCCGTATCTGGATACGCTGGCGGCAAGAGGCGCATATTTTCCCAATATGTACACTGCGTGCCCGTCGTGCATACCCGCCCGCGCCGCGCTGCTTACGGGCCTTTCGCAGGATAAAAACGGGCGAGTGGGCTATCAGGATGGCGTCGACTGGGATTATCCCAACACGCTTGCTGGGGAATTGGCAAAAGAAGGTTATTATACGCAATGCGTTGGAAAAATGCATGTTCATCCGCCCAGAAGGCTGATGGGCTTTCACAATATTGAACTGCATGACGGCTACCTTCATTATTACAGAAGGGATGACACGCCTGCCTGCGAGCATCAGACCTTTCAGGACGATTATCTGTATTGGCTCAAGGATCATTTGGGTATCACGAGGGATATTGACGACGCCGGCCTTCAGTGCAATTCCTGGCTGGCGCGTCCATGGCCGTATGAGGAAAGGTATCATCCTACAAACTGGGTAACGGAGCGTTCGCTTGATTTTCTCAGGCGGCGCGACAGGAGCATGCCGTTTTTCCTGAATGTTTCCTATGTGCGCCCGCATCCGCCGCTGGACGCGCCCGCATGCTATTTTGATATGTATGCCGATAAGGAGATTGCCCCTCCGCTGTCCGGCGATTGGGACGACCTTGATGCGCTCAGAAAGCGCGGAAGAGAAATGGATTCGCCGACAGGAACGCTGGATCCTGAGCTTACCCGACAGGCGCAGATTGGCTACTATGCCTGTATCACACACCTTGATCACCAGATCGGAAGGCTCCTTGAAGCGCTGCCCAAGAATACCGTAGTGATTTTTACCAGTGATCACGGCGAAATGCTGATGGATCACGGCATGTTCCGAAAGAGTCTGCCTTACAGGGGAAGCGCGAATGTACCGTTGATTGTATATGGAACGGAGCACAGGGGGAGAATTGAACGCGTGGGCGAGCTTCGCGACATACTTCCGACGCTTGTTGCCATTGCCGGTGGAAAGGAACGCAGCTTTACCGACGGTGAGAATCTCCTTTCCGGCGAAAAGGGCAGGGAATACCTGCACGGCGAGCATTTGAACGGAGACCTCGGCAACCATTATATTGTAACCGAAAAGGACAAATACATATGGTTCTCCGCCGACGGCAGGGAACAGTATTTTGATCTTGAAAAGGACCCGGAGGAAACGCACAACGCCGTAAACGATGAAGAGTACATTGCGCGCGTAAACGATCTTCGCAATGCGCTCATAAAGGAACTTTCATGGAGGCCGGAAGGTTATGTGAAGGACGGACGGCTGGTTACTGGCGTTCATACCGAGCCTGTGCTGTCGTTTTTTGCGAATAAATAACGGTTTACATTTTTGCGGAATCGTGGTATAATGGCTGCTGCATGAAAGGAGGCGAAGAATTGTGCCGGATAACGGAATCAAAACGGTTGCACAGAACAGAAAAGCCCGGCATGATTACTTTGTCGAGGAAGCCTTTGAGGCGGGCATAGAGCTTCGCGGTACGGAGGTTAAATCGATTCGCCTTGGAAAATGCAACCTGAAGGATTGCTATGCCGCTGTAGAAAAGGGCGAACTGATCGTGTTCGGAATGCATATCAGCCCCTATGAAAAGGGCAACATATTCAATACCGATCCGCTGCGCCCGAAAAAGCTTCTTATGCACAAAGCCGAAATCCGCAAGCTGGAGCAGCAGGTAATGCTTAAGGGCCTTACGCTGATTCCGCTGAGCGTGTATCTGAAAAACGGCAGAATGAAAGTTCAGCTGGGGCTTTGCAAGGGTAAGAAGAACTACGATAAGCGCGACGATATCGCCAAGCGCGACGCGAACCGCGAAATGGAACGCAGCATGCGCAGAAACGGCCGGGATTAGTCAATCCGTATACCGTGGGGGCGTATTTGGTTTCGACGGGGATTCAGGGGTGGAGAGAAGCGAGCGGCAGCCCCGAACTGCCTTAAAATCGGGAAGAAAAATAACTGCGAATAATAACAGTTACGCTGCAGCTGCTTAATGCAGCTGCCGTCGGCCCTAAGCCTCCTGCGGCGTAGGCCACCGGCGTCATAAAGGCAGGGAACGGGTTTGGCTAAGCTTTGCGCCAAATCGGCATTTATGAAGCTACCGTAGCGGAAATCCTGTTTGCGGGAGTTCTGTGAGGGGAATCCTAAAACACAAACTGCGCTCGGAGACGCTCTTTACGTCGGATTTTCGGACAGGGGTTCGACCCCCCTCGCCTCCATACCTTTATAGGGGCTGCTGCAGAAGCAAATCTGCAACAGCCCCTTTGTCCGTATAAGGAAGCGGGTTCTACACAATCAACAAACTGCAGACAGGCGCAAAGCATGCCTGACTAACAAAAGCCTGAGTCGAGATAAGACAAATGGAACCTCTAAAGCGGCAATACGATGTTTTTTAGGCTTTCCGGGCGATCATAACAAGGATATGGCTCGCTCCGCCGTATGGGCGGATCCGGAATGCGGCGTTTTCTAACCGAGCGGTTTATTTGCTTGAAGTTTGCCAAGCACATCATCGATTATGTATGTGTTGTCCAAGAAAAGATTGCAACGGAGGTTATCGTACATTCCGTGCCGATTTTCCAGCATCTTTTCTAAGGGAGGCGGCAACTGGCCTCGCATTCTTTGCCGAAAGCGTTCTTTAATGGTTTCCAATTCCGCTGTCAGGACAATGATGAATGTCCCTTCGGGCAACAGGCCAATATGCTCTTTTTCCGTAATCAGATAAATGATATTTTCACCTGTGACGGAAGATCTCAGCATGGTCTTGAAGGTATTCTCGGCAAGCGACGGATTCTTTTCCAGACGCAGATAGTCTTTACCGGAATAGATTTTTGCATGCAAAGTCTCATTCAGCTTGTTTGCTAAGGTGGATTTTCCAACACAGTTTTCTCCGATTATTGCAATCAGCATTTTTTCTCCTTTTGGTTTCGGGCTTTAAAATGGCTGCATGAACCCGAATTATGGTTTTATTAGGGCTGCAGAAGCGCCATTACGTGCGGACTCAGCTCCTGAAGCAGTGCGACGCATTGGGATTCGTCCGGCGCGGTGACGAGCACCGCAAATATGAGGGAACGGTTTTCTCCAAAAAGGATGCCTGCGTCATGGGCGATATCGCTCAGACCGCCGGTTTTATGGGCAGCCTTGCGCGAGGGATCGGCGAACATCAGAAGCTCCTTGTCGTGCTGCCTCATGAGGATGGGAAGGGCGGTTTCACACATAAACGGGGTGAGGATTTCGCCATTAAGCAGCAGTGTATACAGGCGAAGCATATCTTTTGCGCTGGTCAGGTTTTCGTTTCCGCGACGTGCGGCTTCATAATCCAGCATATGCCTGCGAAGCAGCGTATCGTCAAGGCCGATGCGTTTGCTGAATGCGTTTACCTTATCCATACCCAGCCAATCGATTAAAACGTTTGTAGCGCTGTTGTTGCTGTATGTAATCATATACTCAAGCAGCACGGACAGGGGCACGTCGCGTCCGTTTTCAATAACCGGCGCTTCATCGCCAACGGCATGGCATGGCTCGAGGGTAATGAGGGTATCCAAGGAAAGGGTGCCCTTTTCCACTTCCTCAAGAGCGCACAGCATGATCGGGGTTTTGATCAGACTGGCGCTTTTGAATACCAGATCCTCACGCCAGGCGGCAAGCGTTTCGCGATTGGCGGCGTCTGTGATCAGGCTGCCCACGGTGCAGCCGTACTTCTCTTCAAGCTTTTGAATCAGGGGATTAAGAAGCATTATGGAGGCCTTCCTTCGTTTTTTTATTGATTATATCACAGTGCACGCTCTTAAAGCAATATAGCACGCAGACGGTTCCCATCAGTGAACTTCACATAGGGAAATGCCTGCGTGCTCTTTATTTGGCTTTCCAAAGCGTTTTACAGCGTGGCTTTTGCTGCGATTTTATAAATCTCCGCTACGTCTTCGGAGGAGAGGTTCACAAAGCCGCCGGTACGGCCGTCGCCGAGCCCGAGCTTCTTGACCAGTACCGGTATGTCTTCTTCCTTCGCGCCAAGCTCTTGGAAGTTAATCGGAAGTCCCAGCTCCTTAAGGAACCTTCGGAAGCTGCGGATGCCGGCCTTTGCGGTTTCCTCAGGGCATTCGTAATTCATTGCGCATCCGAATACGCGGTTGGCCATCTGCGCAAAGCGCATGGGATTGTGGGGCATGACAAATTCCATCCATGCGGGCATGATTACGGCAAGGCCTGCGCCGTGAGCGACATCGTACAGGCCGGACAGCTCGTGTTCAATGTTGTGGCTGTTCCAGTCCTGACTGCGGCCTACGCCGCAGATGTTGGTGTGCGCAACGGTTCCCGCCCACATGATGTTGGCGCGGGCTTCGTAGTTTTCGGGATCCTCGATTACGCGGGGCGCTTCCTTGACCATGGTGGCAAGAACGGCTTCGCACAGGCGGTCGGTGATCTCTACTTCCTTTGTATTGGTGAAGTAGCGCTCAAAAACATGCGCCATGATATCCGCCGCGCCGCAGGCTGTCTGGAAAGGCGGCAGCGTAAAGGTGAGTACCGGATTCATAATGGAAAAGCGGGGGCGAAGGGCGTTTGATCCTGCGCCGCGTTTTAAGCCGGTGGCTTCCTGGGTAATAACGGTATCGCCGCTGCCTTCGCTGCCTGCCGCTGCAATGGTGAGAACGGTTGCCACGGGCAGCGCTTTTTCAACGACGGTTTTTCCACTGTAAAAATCCCAGAAATCGCCGTCATATACGGCTCCGGCTGCAATTGCCTTCGCCGAATCGATTACCGATCCGCCGCCGACAGAAAGGATGAAGTCGATGCCTTCCTTACGGCAAAGATCAATACCTTCGTATACCAGCGTATCGCGCGGGTTAGGCTTTACGCCTCCAAGGGCGATGTAGGGCACGGCTTCGCGGTCGAGGGAAGAAATTATGCGATCCAACAGACCGCTCTTTTTAGCGCTTGCGCCGCCAAAGTGCAGAAGAACCTTCGTTCCGCCGTATTTTTTTACGAGCAGGCCGGCTTCATTTTCGCGGTCTTTTCCGAATACAAATTCCGTGGGGCTGTAGAAGTTAAAGTTGTCCATGGTGAAGTCTCCTTCTTATTCTATATTTGTTTTTCTGCGTTCTGAATATCGATTGCGGCCAGCACCAGGAACATGTAATGGCTGGAACCGCCGCCCATTACATATTCGGTTTGCTGCCACAGGAACGGCCAGGTCAGCAATTCGGGGAAATCCGGACGTATGAGAGCGGTTCCGGATATTACGCCACCCGGTATATAGGAATAGTCCGCGCGGTTCAGACCGTATGCAGTCAGCGCGGATACAGCGCCCACGCCGGATGCAAACGATGCTGTGTTGCTGCCGGGATGCACGCCCAGAACAAAATCAAGCGCGCGGTAAATCAAATCTTTCGTAAAGATCTCCGGAAATGCATCGTAAAGGAAAAAGTATTCAAAACCCATTCTCTGAATATCCCAGCCCGCGCCCCAGATGTGCGGGCGATAGGGTACGCCGTAGGGCGTTTCGCGGGATTCCTTTATCAGCATGTCGTTTAGCCGGTAAAGCGCGGAGCGCAGCGCATCTGTAAACGCGGCGTCGTTTACAGATTTTACCGCGCGGCAGGCGATCCAGCCAAGGCGGCGGATTTCAAGAGAAATAAACGGGGTTTCGTCTGTAAGATGACGGCGGTAGCAGTCTTCGCCCGTTGCAATCAAAAGTTCGGCTGCCGCATGAACTTTTGCCATTCGCGAAGCTTTGTTCTTTTCTGCGTTCGATATGCAGTAAAGCGTTTTGGCAATCTCGAGCGCATCCTTTGACAGTGCTTCATTAAAACCGGAAAGCGCACGTGCCGCGGCGGCAAGATGCGCTGCGGCGGTGAGTTCTCTTGCCTGATTGTCCTCCGTAAACACCCAGCGATCATCGTTTCCGTCGGGCAGGTTATCCGTCATGTTGCTGCTGTCGCCCAGCAGCACGTATTGACGCAGATCCCGGCAGATGATGCCGCGATACAGCCGTCCAAGCGCTTTGTAGCCGCCGACAATCGATAACAAACCGTGCTCAATCTGCTGCAGGATGTCGTTTTTTCCATCCGGCTGATGAATTTCCACGAGCTTTTTTGCCTGATCGATGGTAGTTGCGTCGTAATCCACATGAAAACGCTCATATATCAGGGAAAGAATGTATGCTTCGCCCGACTGAGATTCGATTCTGAGATCAAAATCTCCGGCGTCGTGCCAACCGCCTGCGTTGAGGCCCGGCACATGATCGCCGCTTTTGTATTTTGTCAGCGTATCCGGCCCCTGTACGTATCCGTCGATGTGGTTGGTATTGATGGGGGCCATAACGGCGTCGTCATTATGGCACAGTCCGTGCCATACCCGGTATTTTTCGTTTACCCGCATGTGGCACATCTGTACCGGCAGGAAATACTCAAGTACCGGCTGCCATACCCCTCGGGAAAATACATCGGCGGCGATACGAAAAACAGACGATTTTGAGCCTGCGCCGCTTATTTGATATAAGCCTTCCTCGGAAACGGCTGAGAAGTCGAATGTATAATAGCGATAACGGAGGAATTCCCCCCAAAGCTGAGGCGTTTCTGTTTTTACAGGCGTAAAGCCGGCTTCTGTCAGCCGATACAAGGTGATTTCGTTATCCAAACTATCTCGCGTATCGGTTTCAATGACGGCAATCTTCTTTTGCAGCGGTAAGTAGCCGACCTGCGAGGCCTGGATAACGGCCGGATAGCGCCAATCCTCAACTGTATTCGGAGTGAGCAGCCATTCGACGGCGCAGTCCGTTTTTTCCATCTGAACTTCCTCGCACAACACAAACCAGCCGTTGTTGTGATTCATGCGCCCGTCATACAGCTTGATTTCCCCGGTCAGCGACTCTACGGAAAATTTCGTGTATGCATCGTCCGGGCAGGCGGTAAACCTTCGGCCGACGGCATAGGGAAGCGCGATGATATCGTCGGCGATGATGGGGCTGTATGCGGTATTTCCGCCCGCAAGACGGGATTTGTCGGCAGAGATTTCGCAATCCGGGGCGAGCAATTTTGAATTCTCGTAGTTTGCAGGAAGCGTCAGCGTCGGCCCGTTTGGCTGATTAGGAAAGATTCCGCATTTTTCATCTATAATATAGGGCTTTGAAAACAGTGCGGCGGGAAACAATTCCAGCGTAAAGCATATTTTGCCTGCAAAAACCTGTGGAACCGGACGGTCCAGATCGATTCTTATGCGTACATTTTTGCCTTCGCCACGGACGGTGACGGTATACTCAAACACAACGTCCGGATAGATCATGGGGTTAAAGCCCTTCAGGTGGGCTTCCATATCCGGATATCTGAGCTGGGTTACGATGGAATTGTCCGCCTCGTTCAGTGTGCGCCGTATTTGTTTTGGAAGCGGCTGCCACTGACCGGGCGTCTGCTCCAGCCGGATGTCGCCGTTTGTCGCAATCCGGTTCGCGTGCATGATCATACTGACGCCGCTTTGGTGCCCGGCTGGATAAATGTCATTGAAGGCCATAATATCCACACCCTCATACTGAAAGTACCCCTTGTCCGTATGCAGAGTAAAGCCTTTTCCGGCGCAATTCACTTCTGTCACTCTCCTTATTCCGACCGGATGAATTGTAGCATAATCGTTATAAAAACACAAGAGAACGGACGCATTGCGATGACGCTGCCCGCATACCTGAAAGGCCGTGCGCGCCGTTCATCAGGACAGATTATCCTCGCGAATCCCGCGAAGCGTATCAATCAGATCCAAGTAATCGTATTCGCTGTTGGTAAGAAGGCTTTCAACATGTTTGGTGCCTGTCAGACCAAGTTTGTCAATGTCGTTGGCATATCCGGGTATTTAAGGAGATTCGGGGCCTTCTGAATCCCCCTCAGCTGATAGCGCGTCCGGATTTCACCGATATAGTACGCGTCCGCGGTTTTTTTCATGGAATACAGACGGATGGAGCCTTGCCAATCCATAAGGGTCAGCGGACAGAGCGCTTTTAAGTACGAATTCCACGGGAAGAATCTCATTAGGCGGCGAATGAACAATTAATTCTCCATAATCATACATGAAAGCTTTGGAATATGCAATAAGAATATGGACATGTGCGAAACATAAAGGAAAGTTTGACGTTTGCCTTGCGCTTCTCCCGTTTTCGGGCTATAATGCAATGGAAGTATAAACAAAAGTATGCTGAAAGGACGGATAAACAATGTATAGTAACTATTCTCCATACGAGTTTGTCAAAAAGCTGAGCTTTGTTCGCTACGGAGGCACGCAGGAGGAAAAATGCGCCGCTGAATTCATCAAAAGTGAAATTGAAAAGGCGGGCGGTCAGGCGGAGCTGGCGCCCTTTCAGATCAATCAATCGGAATACAGAAGCCATGTAACGAAGGTGACTGCGCCGTATGAGCTTACGATCGATACCGTTCCCTTCGGTATGTGCGGCAGCATTCCCGCGCCGGGCATGGACCTTAAGCTTATATACGCAGAACGCGGAACAGCGATGGATTTTCTGGAATACGACGACCTTAGCGGTTATGTCGTAATGGTGAACGCCGTAACGCTTGAGGCTTACAAGGAGCTATCCAAACGCAAGGCGTCCGCGATCTTTGCCATCATGGGAAAATACTATCACAATAATGGCGAAGCCGGGCTGTATGCCAGAAATCTTCGTCCCAAATTCCTGGAACTGGGCGCAATTCCCACATTCTGCATCAATGCGCATGATGCGACGGAACTTTTGAAAAACGGCGCCGAGATGATTCATATCGAGCTTGATCAGACGGACGGAGAGGCTGCCAGTCAGAACGTTCTGGCGGTTATTGAGGGTACGGGCAAGAAAGACGAATCCATTGTGATTACCGGCCATTACGACAGCCTGCCGGTGGGCCCCGGCGCATGGGATAACGCCACGGGCTCTGCGGCGCTGTTGGGACTGTATCTGTATTTCCTGGAGAACCCGCCCAAGAGAACGCTGCGCTTTGTATGGTGCGGTTCGGAGGAACAGGGCCTGCTTGGTTCCAAGGCGTATATCGCCCAGAATGAGGAACTGGTAAAGGAACAGGTGAAGTTCTGCTTTAACTTTGATATGTGCGGAACCATTCTTGGTCCCAACAATGTTTTCATAACCGGCGGTAAGGAACTGGAGGACTTTGTCGAACAGTTCCTGCGTGAAACCGGATATTCCGCCGCTACTAAGACGGTGGTTCACTCCAGCGACTCGGCGCCTTTCGCGGATCTTGGCATTCCGGCCCTTGGGATTTCCAGAGGAACAAACACATCCGAAATCCATACCTGCCGCGATACGCTGTTTCCGGTGGGCGAGAAGGCGCTGAAAGACAATATCTGCTTCGCTGCCAAGATCATATCCCGCGTGGTAAATTCCGCCGTGCTTCCCGTAGATACCGGCATGCCTGAGAACATGCTCAAGGAGCTTGATAAGTATTTCCAGAGAACGGAAAAGTAAACGCGAAACCGCCAGCAAAAAATCCCTCCCGGAATCCGGAAGATTTCCGAATCCGATGAGGGATTTTTTATGCACTTTTTATCAGCGGATCTTTAGTACGTTTGCGCATTTTACCGGCAGACGATCCGGAAGGGATACGATGAGTATACCGAATTCCTGTGTAAACGGAACCTTTCCGAAGCCCAGAAGCTCTACGCTTGAAACGCGTTGCTCCCTGAAGCTTGTCAGCACGGCGGCGCTGCTGCCCTTTGCGCCCATCATGAACGCGTACACAAATCCATCCTTCTGAACAAAGCGGTAGTCGCTTTCGTTCCAATCCGTTTTTTCCTCGCGGAAGCCATCGATGGTAGCTCGGGTAAAACCTTCGCTGAAGGTGCGCCAAGGCCGTGTGCCGTAAACGGCTTCAGAGCAGACGGAAAACCATTTTGCCAGTTCGTCTAGTATATATTCGGCATCTTCGTCAATCGTTCCGTCGGGGCGCTGAAGGATGTTCAGTAGCATGCAGCCGTTTTTGGATATGATGTCTGCCAGCATTTCGATAATTTGCTCAGGGCGTTTGTATGGATGGTGTACATCGTAAAACCAGTTGCCGATACAGGTATCGGTATGCCATGGATCCGGCATGATTCCGGGCAGCTGGCTTTTTTCAATATCCAGAACGCCGACTTTGAATATAGCGGGGTTTCTATCCTTCTGAAGGTATACGGCTTGATTGGAGCCGTGCTTTTTAATGGAGGTATTGTACAGATGCGCTACTGCCTTTAGACCTTCCTGATATGTGATATCATCGGGCTTTGACGCCTCGCCGCCCAGCCAGTGCGTCCCAAATGGGAGGGAGCCGTCCGTATAGAGAAGCTCCGGCTGGAAGCGATCGATCATTTCCTCCATAACGCGCAGCCAGTATGCGTGATAAGCGGCGTTTTGCGTATACCACGGATGTATATCGCCGGGATTTGTTGTGCCGTGCTCATAGTTATCAAAATAAAAATCGCGATAAGCGGGATCGTTTCCGTCATAAGGTACGCCGGCGTAAGGTCCGTATTTGTCTGATCCCTTATTTACGCGCCACCAGGAGAAGGACGCGCCCAGATGCTCGGTAATTCCAAAGGGCAGATTGCGTTTGTCGCACGCGACTTTCCACAGGGCCAGAATATCCTTTTTCGGGCCGATATTTGCGCTGTTCATACGGTTGATGTTTGATGCATAGTTAAAGAAATGGTCATGGTGCATGCCCTGACTCATGAAATAGCGTGCGCCTGCCTTTATGTATTTGTCGATCAAGCTGTCCGGTTCGAAATGCTCCGCCTTCCAGAGCTCGCATATGTCCTTGTAGCCGAATTTGCTTGGATGTCCGTAATGGCGCAGGTGGTATTCGTATTGGGGCGTCCCTTCAATGTACATATTCCGGGCATACCAGTCGCCGAACATTGGAACGCTTTGCGGCCCCCAATGACTCCAAATACCAAACTTGGCGTTCATAAACCATTCGGGCGCCGAATATTTCAGAAGGGAATCAAAACTGGGCAGATAAGCATCCGTCATGCGTATCTCTCCTTTTCGTACATAGATTTTGCGTAACCCGGAAAAATGTGTTTTGAGGTGCCGCTTGGACTTTCGATTATTTCTGCATAGAGAGCTTTTGTTCCTGCCAAATCAGCGGATGGGGAGGATAAAATGTAAAATATTAAATATCTATTACAAATGCTAATGATATTGTAATATATGGCTGCGTATGATATAATCATATTACAAAACTATGTATATTGATATGCTAATGCGGACAAGGAAGGTTAGAGATATGCAGACGGTATATTCAGCGTATTATACCAGCGGAAATTCCGGTGCCAGAAATGCACCGGACATACATTATAAACGGAAAGATTATCTCATTCGCGCTCAGCGCCGTACGCCGTATGACGACGGCAGCAGGAATATATCCGGCGGAAACAGGGGCAAAAAGCCTAGCGCAGGTATACTGTATATGATTATAACCATACTGCTGCTTGTTGTGCTGTATCCTGTTGGCCTGATTCTGCTGTGGGGCAGAAGACTTCGCTGGAATGTTGGCGTAAAGCTGCTTCTTACGGTTGTAACGGCCATTTTATTCTGTATGATGACCGTGTTTGCGCTTAATTACGATACGGGGAATCCCACGGTTGAACGCGTACAGACCGGGATAAGGGGCGTGCTTGAAACCATTAACCAGTATACTGGCAACAGCGTTCAAAAGGCAGTAGACTGGAGCGTTCAGCAATATGGGACGGGAAAAGAAAACCTTCTGAAAATCTGGGATACCGTGGACAGTTATGTCGCAGAGAAGGCGCTTGCGCTGTACAGTCATGTGGATGATAATATCTATGCGGCCAAAGTGCATCTGCCTACGATACTGCTTGATGAATACAAGGAGCTTACCGAATACAAGGATCCGGATGAAGGCAAGGAGCCTGCGGTTAAAAAGGCGACGCCGGACAGCGGGATCAGCGTTCAGCTGACGAAAAAGCCGGAAGTCACGCCCGTGCCTACGCCTGCGCCCTACGCCGGTCAGGTTCTTATTCAGAAGGTAACGCCTTCACCGGCCCCGTTTGAAGCCCCTGCCGGCACTCCTGCGCCCGAAAATACGACGGCAATGGAGACAGAACCGGTTTCAGAGCCTACCCCGGAACCAATTACGCTTCCCAAGATTAAGGATGTAGCCAAAGCGCCCGTATACTACACGCCCAATGGCACGTATTATCATCTTACTTCGAATTGCAGTAATATGGTGAACGCCAATAAGCGCACGCTGGAGGACGCAAAGAAAGCGGGTAAGCAGGTGTGCGATGTATGCGGCGTAACATCCTACGCAATGATGGATTCGGAAAACTATCTGTGGGTGACCAGCGAAAAGATTGCTCATACTACCAACGACTGCGATAACTTCAAAACCGTCCGCTACAGCGTTTTGCCGTTTGAAGATATTTATAATAAGAACTATCAGTACTGCGAACTTTGCGGAGCGGACATATGCCATCGGTATATGGAACAGAATCATACGAAATATGCCGTAGGCTATGATATTGAAGATGAGAATACAATGAGGTTGTATGATTTCGAAAGGACCATAACGGTGTATTACAGCGAATACAGCCGTCAATATCACGCTACGCTGGAATGCCAGTATATGAGCGGCGAAAAGTATTACCATACGCTGTATCAGGCGCTTCACGTGGACGGAAAACAAAGGTGCCTGAAATGCAACGCTCCCACGGAAGAAGATGCGCTGTACCAGATGAGCGCAGCCAATAATAACTGAAGAATAACGAAATAATAATATTTGGAAACGCACCGGCTGAAAGAATGCCGGGCGTTTTCTTTTTTGGACTGGTTTATTTAACTTCATATATCATGAAATCAACTTAAGGTGCTTAAGGTTTTTACAGGAAAGATGTATACTGAAAGCAGCGTACGAAAGGAGGTGCAGCCGTGGCGGATTTTGGCGGAGCACGCAAATGGGCGAGAGCAATCATAGAAGAAAATCTGAAGCCGGGCGCGAAGGCGATTGACGCGACTATGGGCAACGGATACGATACGCTATGGCTTGCGCAGCTTGTCGGGCACGCCGGGCGCGTGTATGCTTTTGATGTTCAGGAACTTGCACTCCAAAGAACGAGAGAAAGGCTTGAGGATAACGGCGTTTCGGACATTGCCGTACTGCATGCGATCGGACATGAACGCATGAAGGACGTTGTTAAGGAGCCCGTGGATGCGATAGTATTCAATCTGGGATGGCTTCCCGGAACAGAAAAAGAAACGCGAACGAAGGTGACCACCACTCTGGAGGCGGTTAATCAGGCGCTGACGCTTCTTAACCCCGGCGGGGTGATAACCATATGCGTCTATCCGGGGCATGATGAGGGTGCAAGGGAAAGAGACGCGCTGATCCTGTGGGCAAAGTCGCTTGACGACGGCGTGTACGACGCGGTTATGTGCGGGTATCAAAACATTAAGAAGCTGCCTCCGGTTTTGATCGCTGTTACAAAAAGGGCAAAGACTGTATAAAAATAAAATTAACAGGACGCCTTGCAGGAAAAAGGAACTTGTTGTCGAAATGAGAACACGGATTTAATTGGAATTGTTGCTCCAAATAGGAGACATGGAGGGATAAACATGAGTGTGGTACGGAATCTGCCCATCATTCGCGAGCGCAAGCAAGCGATCCTCGCGGGCGACTCGGCGCTCATCGCCGAGCAGAAAAAGGCCGGCAAAATGACTGCGCGCGAAAGAATCGGCGCACTGGTTGACGCAGCGAGCTTTGTTGAGCTGGATGCGCTTAATCAGGACGCAGGCGTGGTAACCGGTTACGGCACGATCGAAGGAAATCCTGTGTATGTATACGCGCAGGACTTCACCGTTTGCGGCGGCGCGGTAGGCGAGAAGCATGCAAACAAAATCCTTAAGGTAATGGCACTGGCCGAGAAGACCGGCGCGCCCATCGTTGGCCTGCTGGATTCCGCCGGCGCGAAGCTGGACGAGGGCGTTGGCGCGCTGAATGCCTATGCTATGATCGCTGCCAAGGCAACCTCTCTTTCCGGCGTTGTTCCTCAGATTGCTCTGGTACTCGGTCCCTGCGGCGGCACGGCTTCCGTTCTGGCGCAGATTGCCGACATTACCGTTCAGAGCGCTCAGGGTCAGCTGTTTGTTAACGGTCCTCTGGTAGTATCCGCCGTTACCGGTAAAAAGGTTGACATGAAGGAAATTGCCGGCTGCGAAGCAAGCCTCAAATCCGGCGCCGCCATGCTGACCGCCGAAAGTGATCTGGAAGCTATTCAGAAGGCCAAGAAGCTCGTAGCGATGCTGCCCGCCAACAATATGGACGAGGCCGTATTTAACGAGACCGACGACATCAATCGCGAAAATCCCGCCTTCAATCAGCTTGACAAGGTTGCGGATATCCGCGACGTTATCACGAATATTGCCGATGACGGCGTCATCATCGAACTGTACGCAGAATTCGCTCCTTCTATGGTTACTGCGCTTGGCAAGGTCGGCGGCCGCACCGTCGCTTTCATCGCCAACCAGCCCGCGAAGGACGAAGGCCGCCTGACGGTATACGGCTGCAAGAAGGCCGCCCGCCTCGCTTCTTTCTGCGATGCATTCTCCATCCCGGTAGTTACCTTTGTGGATTCTCAGGGCATGAAGATCAACGGCGCACCTCAGGGCGAGCTTGCCCGCGCCGGCGCATCCCTGCTGTTCGCCATGAGCGAAGTATCCGCTCCCCGCGTTGCTGTTATCACCGGACAGGCCATCGGTATGGGCTATGCCGCTTTGGCATCCCGCGCCGTAGCCGATATGGTTTACGCATGGCCGGGCGCCGTAATCAGCGCCGTGACCGCTCCCATCGCAGCCCAGCTTCTGTATGCCGACGAAATGGACGGTGCGCTTGATCCGTTTGCAAAGCGTAAGGAACTGGAAGACCGCTATTCGGACGATGTAGCCGACGGCGTAAACGCCGCCAAGAACGGCTATGTGGACGATGTTATCGAACCCGCCGCAACCCGCCAGATGATCGGAGCAGCTCTCGAAATGCTCGCAGGTAAGAGAGAGGCGAAGATCGCCAAGAAGCATGGCAATCTTCCGCTGTAAGGAGGATGCAAAATGACTGAATTCTTTTCTAATCTGGGCTATGGCGCAATCGTAGCCATAATCGGCCTTTCGGTTGTATTTGTCGGTCTGATTCTAATTATCCTTTCCATCTACGGTATCAGCGCGATACTGAACGGTGGCAAGAAAAAGGAGAAGAAGACGGAAGAAGCGCCTGCTGTCGTACAGGAAGCTGCGCCCGTCGCCGCAGATCCCGTAGAGGAAACCGTCGAAGTAACCGATGACAGCGAACTGATTGCTGTAATTGCAGCCGCCATTGCCGCCATGGACGGCGGGAACAAGTCCCTTGTGATTCGCTCTGTTCGCCGCGTAACCGGCTGGAAGAATGCCGCCCGCGCCGAACAGGTATACAAATATTGATGGATGAATGGGAGGAAACCATAATGCGTAATTTCCAGATCACCGTAAACGGACAGACTTATCAGGTAGCAGTTGAAGAAATCGGCGCAGTCGCCGCTCCCGCCCCCGTAGCCGCAGCGCCCGTAACTGCCCCCGCTCCCGTAGCCGCAGCACCGGCTCCCGCCCCCGCCGCCAAGCCCGCTGCCGCCGCTCCCGCCGGCGCCGAAGCCGTCAAGGCTCCCATGCCCGGCAACATCAATGCCGTTAAGGTATCCGCCGGCCAGTCCGTCAAGAA
>JAZSRC010000025.1:0-38073 GCA_045538305.1 Clostridia bacterium
TTTTCGGGGATTTGAGCCTCGGGCTTAAACCAACTTAAACCATGCTTAAACCACTTAGGACAGCACAATCAGACAGAAGAGGCAAGATCACCACAGCACTTCCCCATTGCGGGAGGTGCTGTTTTTCGTCTCCAAAAATGAAATGACCAGTCTCGAAGACTGGCCAAAATACATCTTTATTCATACCTTGCGGCGACGTCTGCAAGAGCTTTTTTCATACCCTCTTTGACACTCTCAGGGCCGATGATCCTGACAGCTTTGCCAAGGCCAAACACCCAACCATAGAATTGATTGCTCACCGCGACGCTGACGGTCACTCTAAAGTGTCTATCGTCCTCTTTCATGGCCACGACATCCCGCCCAAATCTGTCCATCACAGCACCCATCATGCGGTTCTGGAAGACCATGGTGACAGGGACAGTTTCACCACCGAACATGCTGAATGTGTATTTTGTGTAGGCAGACATGTCCAGCTTGGCGAACTCCTCCGCCCCTTCTCTTTCAAGAGAGGCAATTTCCACATCAGCAATCATTGTGACCATAGATAAACATATTGCCCGAAAAGATCTTTAATGGCTTTTCCCGCCGCCGTTTTTCCCTGAGCCATGCATTGATACAGTACTCCGGCTGCCCGGATACTCAGCCTCTACGCCCTCCATATACAAACAAATCCATTCTGCATAAAAAAGCCCGGTTCCGCGCAAGGCCAAACCGGGCTTTCTGAGCGATGCGAGTTTTTGAGGAAGAGGCTTCAGACAGTGAATATCCATCGCTCTTTGCAGAGTTTGTAATTTTGATTTTCGAAAGTTTATTGAGAGACATTTATTCCTGTACAAAGGTGAACTCTTCCCAAGGAATGTTGACTTCGGCTTTCTGGGTCAGGATATCGTCTACATGCATGAGAAGCGGAAGCGCTTTCAGATCCACTTTGCCTTGTTCGGCGCGGATGCGCATGGCGCGGACTACGCGGACTGCCACAACCAGGGATTCCAGAGTGACGCCCTTCAGTTCTTCCTTTGCCTCGTCGATATTGAGACCGCGGCCCAGAAGGATGCCCACCAGTCGCGTACGGCCGCCGTATACGGTTACGTAGAGATCTCCGACGCCGACCCAGAAGTTATTCATGTTTTCTGCGCCCTGAAGCTTCAGAAGGTAATGCATTTCCTTCGCGGCCTGACCAAAGACTGCCGCCTGTGAATTGAAATGCAATTCACTGTCAAGACCAAAGGCTTTCTGGTTCAAACCGATGGTAAGCGCAATGCCGAGCGCATATCCGTTTTTAAGCGCAACCGCGCTTTCTATGCCCATGATGTCGGTAGAAATACTGATGTGATAATAGTCGGTTTGCATAAGCGCCCTGACTTCCTTTAAGACTTCAATGTCGCGTCCGCAGAAAGCCACCTCCGTCTGATCATGCGCCACAAGCTCATAGCTGGTGCAGGGACCGCCGACGGCGGTAAGGTTGAGCTTTTTTCCGATTTTATCGATTTTTTCCTGCCAAAGATAGGGATATGGCAAAAGCTGTCCGTCGGGCATATCCATAAGGCCCTTGGTGACGGTCAGGATATTGGTGCCGTCAGCGATACGGGGAAGGACATAATCGCCAAACCACTCTACGCCGAAGCTGCTTACGCCGCCGATAACGAGATCAGCGCCCGCCAGAGCGGTATCAAGCTCTTCGATCTGGTAGTACGCAAGGCCAGCCGGAAAATCCCTTGTGAATTTGGGGTGACGGTTTGTCAAGCGGCAGGCATCAATGATTTCTCTGTCCAGATGCGTTCCGACCAGACGAACCTCGTGTCCGTTTTCGCGTGCGGGATAAGCAAGGGCGGAGCCCATCATGCCGGAACCGACAATGGTAATAACAGCCATATTGTTTTCTCTCCTCCGTATCATTAATGAATGCCTTTTCGGCGCCAAAGTTTCGTTTATTGCAAACAGCTCAGATGATGGCCGGATCTGTTCTCTATTTTACTTCATGTCGTATGAATTTAGCAACCGCTTTTCCGAGTTGAATGTGCGAATTTTCGTCCATATGAATGCCGTTGGCAGGGCCGGGCGCGGCATAGCGCTGTGCATTCAGGAAATAACAGCCCTTTTCACGGGCAATTCTTTGATATACTTCCGGGAAGGCAAGACTGATTTTCCGCCCTTCGTCGCCATAAAATTTCCGGTACACCTCCGTGCGCCCGTTCGGCGCAGAGGGGTGTACTTCAATTGGCGTAAGGAGAAGAATTCTGGGCGGCCGATTGCTTCTTCCGGCTTTGGAGAGGCTTTGAATGATATCGATCAGCCAGGTGATGCCAATGAGAAGCTTATCAAGCGTCATGGGGTTTTTCATGTGAAGATCGTTTGTACCGAGCATAAGAACAACCAGATCCCATGGCCCATAGCCATGCAGGGTGGCATCACGCGCACCGCGCCTGCGCCTTCTGAAGAGGCAGAAAGCGTACGTCCTGCAACCAATAGCTGATCGATCTTCTCCCCTTTGACGGCACGCTCGATTTTCACAGAGTTGCCCGCTAGATCAACAAATACGGCTATAAGGGCAGCCTGATGCTCGAAATCGACTATCTGAAATCGCCTGAGCTTTACGGTAATGTTTCCGGCGCTAGTCCTTTCCAAAAATATCAAGCGTGTGATGCAAATATCCCATATCCGGCCTTCCGCATACCGACAGATGATATTTCAAACATACTTCATGGTGGTTCTGCCATTCCATACCCGGTGGGCAAACGGGCGTCCTCATTGTATCCCTCATAATAGTTTCAGTTTGATGTCGAAATCGGTCGATACCCTTTCACCAGCGGAATACCTGTTATTCTAAGCTTTTCTGGCTTCTCCCCTATTGCCTGTAGAAGCTGAATATTTGTGTTTATCATATATTCAGAAAGACAGATTGACAATGAGAATATCGATACAAGAATCTGGAAAAAGGCCCGGCAGCATGGTATACTATAACCACACTTCCAAATACCGTCCGCACGGCAGTTGATTTTGAAGGAGGCGCATGTATCATGAAGAAGCCGAACATTGTGTTTATTCTGACAGACGATCAGGGCGCCTGGGCGCTCGGCCGGGAAACAAAAGAGATCCTTACGCCAAACATCGATAAAATGATCGATGAAGGCACATATTTTACCAACTTTTTTTGTGCTTCCCCGGTTTGTTCGCCTGCGCGTGCCAGCATTGTCACAGGCAGAATTCCCTCCGCGCACGGCGTACACGATTGGCTGCGCGCAGGCAACGTAGCGGGCAATAGCCTGCCGGAAGGCATGAAAAATCCCGAGGAGTCTGAACCGATCGACTATCTTTACGGCATGCCCACAGTGTTTGACGCGCTCAGGGACGCCGGGTATCACATGGGCTTCGTCGGAAAATGGCACATGGGCGACAGCATGCGCCCGCGCGCAGGCTTTGAGGAATGGACCGTACACCTGTACGGCGGCGGCAGCTATCAAAGGGCTCCGGTTTGCGTAAACGGTCAGGCGCAATACGCAGACAAATATGTAACCGACTTTTTTACCGATTTTGGCGTTCAATACATAAACTCACATCCGACCGAGCCGTTCCTTTTATCGCTTCACTATACCGCGCCGCATACGCCGTGGGAGCACAACGAACACAGAGACGATCTATTGAAAATGTACTACGACTGCGCCTTTGAATGCCACCCGCTCAGAAAGGTGCACCCCGACCAGGTGGGTACATGCTCGGTTGGAGATACCGAAGAAAAGCGCCGGTATTACCTGAAGGGCTACTATGCCGCCATTACTGCGGTAGACGAGGGCGTCGGGCGCATAATGGATGCGCTTAAGCGAAACGGCCTTTATGAAAACACCGTTGTCGTATTCTGCGGCGACAACGGCATGAACCTGGGCCAACATGGCATATGGGGAAAGGGAAACGGAACCTATCCTATGAATATGTACGATACATCTGTCAAGGTGCCGTTCATTGTATGGGGCCCGAGGTTTGTCAGAAAGGGCGCCGTGGTTGAAAATCTGAACAGCCATTACGACATTCTCCCCACCCTTCGCGAATTCCTCGGCCAGAATACGTCCGTTTCCGAAAAGCTGCCGGGAGAATCCTTCCTGAAGGAGCTGACCGACGGCTTGCCTGCGCGCGACAGGCAGCTGTACATTATGGACGAATACGGCCCGGTGCGCATGGTCCGCAGCCGCACGCACAAGCTGGTAATCGAGCCCATATGCGGAAATCATCAGCTATATGACCTGACAAACGATCCGAACGAGGAGATCAACCGTTTCGGAGAAAGGGAATATGCCTCCATACAAAAAACGCTTATGGATGGCTTGAATTCCGCTTTCGCCCAATATACCGAACCGCCCTTTGACGGAAGCAAGACAAATCCCACCGGTTCCGGGCAAATGGGAAAAATTCATTCGGAAGGCGAAAACGTGTTTCACCCGCAAATTCTGTTTTTCAGGGATTTATAATGCAGGCATACGCATAATAACAATCGGCAAGGCAGGTGACTACTATGAAGCTGTTATTCTTAATCGGGAATGCGGCCGTTGGAAAAATGACGGTCGGACAGGAGCTTATGAAGATCACAGGGCTGCGCCTGTTTCACAACCATATGACCATAGAACCCGTAATCGAAATTTTCGGGCACTATAACGCGAAAGCTGTGAACCGCATGCGAAGGGTTGTGTTTGAGGAATTTGCAAAAACCGACAACTACGGCATGATCTTCACATATATGTGGGCGTTCGATCGGCAGGAGGACTGGGACTATATCGACGAAGTCAAGAAAATTTTTGAGCCCTACGGCACGGAGTTTTATTATGTTGAGCTCGTCGCCCCGCGCGAGATCCGGCTTAAGCGGAACAAAACGGAAAACAGGCTTACACACAAAGCGTCCAAAAGAAATCTGGAATTCTCCGAGCAGATACTTTTGCAGCATGACGCCAAATACCGCCTGGAAAGCCTGGACCGCGAGATTCCCTTTGCAAATTACATGAAAATCGACAATTCCCTTCTGAAGCCGGAAGAAACCGCGCTCATGATCAAGGAACATTTTGGGTTTAAGAATCAATAAAGAGCATATCTAACGGAGGATTCGGAAAAATGAAAAAGATACTTCATTTCACGTTAGCGGCAGCGTTGATACTCGCGCTTCTGTCGATGACCGCCATGGCAGACAGCAGCGTCAGCACGCGCAGTCAGCTGGTTAAATATCTGACCACATTCTCGGTTTCTCAGCCGTCAACCATTTCATTCGAATATACGGGTGAACTGAAAGATTCCATCGCGGATTCTTCCTGGATGGCAAGTGTATTGAACGATGCAGGGATTTTCAGCGCCGGCTGGAGTTATGGAGGCGGAAAATGTACGTTCGAGAGCATTCAATACATGCCTCCTCATTCCGTGTGCGCATCCGAGGAAGAAGTTTTGTCTGTTCTGCGAGGCGCAGCCTCCGGCGAAGTGGCTTTCAGAGTCCCTCAAACTCTGTTTGACCGACTAAGCGCCAATGGCTTTCAGCGGCTTTACGATCTGGAAAGCCAAGCCGGATTCAGAGAAAGCCGGTTGTCTTATTACAGTTCCTGCTGCCTGATTACGATTTCGGAAATCGTATTTGCAGAAAACCTTGCCTTCGCAGATACATTTGAAGAATTCAAGGAATGCTTGCAGAATAAAACCCTTGCGCTTGAAAACAATTTTGTTATTCACTGCTCTTACGATCTGTTTGAACTGCTGACTGACGATGAATGTGCTTTGCTGAACGAAGTTGAAACCAACTGCGGCATCTATCAAAGCAATATGCACTACAGCAATAGCAAAAGGACCTTCGATTATGCCGATATTGAGTATTATCCCGGGTTCTATGTGGCAAGATCGGTAAAGCTTGGTCAAGCAGAACAACTGACCGGTAAAATGCTCACACTGTATCAGACAGCCAGAAATATCCTTGAGGAAGTCGGCGCAGCAAATTATTCAGACAGGATTGAGCTGCAATTCGCATTACAGGAAGCAATCCTGTACCGGACCGAGTATTACAAAGGGTATTCCGGAGGCGATCACGACACATCCATAGGCGCGCTTATAAACGGACGCTGTGAATGCGACGGCTATGCAGACGCCTTTTATATGCTTGCCGATCTGTCCGGCTTTAACGTTCGCTTCCAGAGCGGAGTGGATTTGGATGACAACAACGGCCACCTCTGGAACATCATTGAACATAACGGTCAGTGGTACTTCACCGATCTTACATGGTGCGACTCAACAAACAACCACATACACCACATGTACTCCAACATCGGTCATGACATCGCAAGCGAATGCTATATATGGAATGTTCAGGCCGCACTCGTTCCGCTCGCTTCGGAAACATCCGGCGATTATCATTACTGCTTACTGAATAATATCTTCTATGAAGATATCGAAGAAGCGGCTTTATACGTTACAGAGCAGCTGCGTTCCGGAAGCACAGAAGTCGAAGTTCTTATAACCCGCCCAGCCGACCAAAGCGCCTCAACATTTGTTGATCATTTCTGCTCTCGCATCACTGTCTCATACAAGGTCAGTTATGTACATACAGATTCCCTGGTATCCATGGTTTTTCAATCCTGGTAAACTGATTGATAATTCCGTCGCTGGCCATAAAATTCGTAATCATGGACGCAATAACAACGGTGGAAATGAAGTGCGGAAGATACGTAATATTTTGAACCAGCGCCTGACCGAGCTTGGACTTGATTTCATTGAGCAAAAGCGCAAATATGATCGGCGCAGGAAACGTGAAAATTACCTGTTCAAAGCCCAGCACCAGCGTATTTTTCACAAGACGCCAGAACTCAGGCTCGGACATGTATTTGGCAAAATGAGACAAGCCCATCCAGTCGCTGCCCCAGATTCCCTTTTTTACGCGGAAATCGCGGAAGGAAATCTGAAGGCCGTAAATCGGCACAAATTTGAAAATGATAAAGTAAACAATCGGCAAAAGCAGCATGAGATATAAATACTTCTGCTTTATCAATCTTTTTAGAATCACACTTTTTCTGCCTTTAACATTACCCCGTGCCTGAACAGTCATTTGCTCACCCCCATCAGCTGTTAAATGTCCGTTTTTGCAAAGGAAACCTACATTGCCAATAAAATGGATAAAATCCACATCGTGTTTAGAAATCAAATTGTTTTATAGATATCCTATTATTTTTCCACCTTGATTTTAGCATGTAGCATCGTATATGTAAACGACACACATGGACATATTCATTGACTGAAACGGACATCTTTTCTGTATTGTATGTAGAAATGTCCGAATTTATCAATAATTGGAAACAGCAATCCCCGCATGCGATACGCGCTGCGGGGATTAAGGGTTTGCGTCGCGTTTATTCATATGTACAAAAAAACCATGCTGCCCTATGCATAAGAACCGTCAGCCCCTTCAGACGTCTGAATGGCATGCATTCTAGCATATGCGCCGCCAAGCGCGATCAGCTGGCTGTGGTTTCCCTGCTCGGTCACGCGGCCGTTTTCAATCACAAGTATGGTATCGGCATTACGGATGGTGGAAAGCCTGTGCGCAATGGCGATGATGGTGCGCCGTCCGGCAACACCGGCTATAGCCTTTTGAATCTGCCGTTCCGTTTCCACATCTACGGAGGCGGTCGCTTCGTCCAGTATGATAATGGGAGACTTGCGCAAAATGGCGCGCGCGATGGCGTCGCGCTGCTTTTGTCCGCCGGACAGGCGCAGGCCTCTTTCGCCTACCGGAGTATCATACCCTTCGGGCATCTGCATAATGTCGTCATGAATGTTTGCTGCCTTCGCCGCTTCCACAATTTCAGAAACACTCGCGTTTTCAACGGCATAGCCGATGTTTTCCGCAATGGTTCCGTTAAACAGGAACGTATCCTGAAGAACCGGTGAAATATTGCGCCGGAGGCTTTCGATCTTTACCTCGCCGATATCATGCCCGTCAACCAGAATTCTTCCGGCGTCCGGCTCGTAAAAGCGGGAGATCAGCTGCGTAAGCGTGGTTTTACCAACGCCCGTCGGACCCACCAGCGCCAGCATTTGGCCCGGTTCACAGTGAAAGGATATGTCCGTCAAAACGGGATTTTCTTTGTCGTAGGCAAAATGAACGCCCTCAAATGTAATAGCGCCCTTTACGTTCGTAAGCGAAACAGCGTTTTCCTGATCGCGTATTTCGAAGGGCTCGTCCAGAATGGATATCACGCGCTCTGCGCCCGCCATGGACTGCTGCATGCTTTCCAGAAGGTTGGCAAGCCCCGCAACTGGCGCATAGAAAAGACTCAGGTACAAAACAAACGCAACAATATCCTCCACGCTCAGCCCCTCATGCAGCGCCAGAAGCCCGCCAAAGCCCACTACAAGCACAGTTCCCAAAGAGGATATGAATTCCACAGACGGATGGAACACCGCGCTGATTTTAAGCGCGTACAGCATCGCCCGAACGTGTTCAAAATTCTTTTCGTTAACCTTCTCCGTTTCATACCCTTCGCGGCCAAAGGACTGTATTTCGTGTACGCCGCTCAGATTGTCCTGAAGCTTGCCGTTCAATTCGCCCATTTTCTTCTGAGTCGCGCGGAAATACGGACGCACTTTTTTCGAGAATACCACGCCCGATAAAAGAATCAGCGGAATCGGTGCACAGGTAATCAATGCGAGCTTCCAGTTGATCGTCAAAAGCACGATGAGTACGCCCGCAAAGGTTACAACATTTGTAATCAGATCAGGGATAATGTGCGCATAGAGCAGCTCGAAATCGCGGGTATCGTTGATTACGCGGCTCATCAGATCGCCGGTCTGCTGATTGTGAAAATAGCCCAGGTGCAGCCTTTCGAGCTTATCATACGTCTTTGTGCGCAGATCTCCCACCAAAAACCATGCGGCTTTGTGCGAAAGATAGCTGCTCAGAAACCTGAACAGGATCCTGAGAAGATACAATCCGACCAGCGCAAGCGTGAGGTATCCGATCAGCGGCAGCGAATCCCGGGTCACGCCCTTTTCCACAATGCCCGTCATTGCCGAAAGCGCTTTGGGTGCGGCAAGGTTCACAAGCGTCAGACCAAATGTGGAAAAAATGGCTACGATATACAGATTTTTATAGCGTATCGCTTCCCGACTGAGTCTGAAAAGTAGTTTCATTGCTTTTCTCCTTTTTCTGTCGTCATAAACAATATACCGCATTCACCGGCAAATAGCAATAGAGAGCAAATTCAAACGCCCTTCCTTTAACCGCATATTGCATTTCAAGCCCGTTCATGGTATTCTGTTTTTGAAAATCACACCATGATCGGAGGCGCAGCAATGAGCGAAACGGAGAAACTTCAGATTACCGATTATCAAGTTCTGTCCGAGCTTCCGAATCCCTTTGTTTTCGAGGACGGAACAATGGTCCAAAATGAAGCGGACTGGAGGAGGCGCCGCGAAGAGCTGATAAAAACAGCCGCATACCTTCAGTACGGAACCATGCCCCCCAAGCCGGAATTCCTGAACGTAGAACCGCTCTGCATAAGCGGTCCCAACCGCCATGGCCCATCGGGCCTTGATACCTATCGGATTGTAACCGGAACCAAAAACCAGAGCGTTTCTTTTATTATGTCCGTCAGCCGGCCTAAAGGCGACGGCCCCTTCCCCGCAGTCATCAGCGGAGACGGCTGCTGGAACATCATGTACGACAGGGAGATAAACAACCTGTTTACCGAAAACGGCGTAATGCTGGTAAAATTCAACCGCTGCGAAATTGTACCGGATATCCGAAATCTGCCCCGAAACAGCGACATCCACAAGGCTTATCCGTCATACGATTTCGGCGCTGTCGCCGCATGGGCGTGGGGCTACAGCCGCTGCGTGGACGCGCTTGAAACGCTCGGCATCGCCGATATGGACAACATCGCCTTTACCGGCCTTTCCAGGGGCGGGAAAACATCGCTGCTTGCCGGCGCACTGGACGAACGCGCCGCCATTGTCAGCACCGAAGCTCCGTGCGCAGGCGGAAGCTGCTACAGAATCACCATGCGGGGCGTAACTGTGGACGGCGAAGAAATGAGAAATGAGGAGCTGGACGACCTTGCACGGAAATTTCCCGACTGGATCGGGCCGGGAATGCAGGAATATATCGGAAGGGCGCATGAGCTTCCGTTTGACGAGCATGAACTGAAGGCCCTCGTCGCGCCGCGCATACTGTTCAATTCCGAGGCAAAGAGCGACATCTGGTCAGGCCCACTGTGCGCGTATCAGAGCAACATCGCCGCACGCGAAGTGTACAAATTCCTGGGAAAGGAAGAAAACATAAAGTGGTACTGGCGAGAGGGCTACCATGACCAGACAAAAGAAGATTTTGAAATGCTTTTATATCTGGTTTTAAACCGCGCATTCGAAAAACCTCTTCCGGACAAATTTCAGAATATACCCTTTGACGCGCCCGAGCCCGCATTCCGCTGGCGCGCGCCGGGGGCAAAAACACAACCATAAAACCAGAAATAGAGGCTTATCTATGAGAACGATACTTTTTCAGGGAGATTCTATCACTGACGCCGACCGCATACGACAGGACTCATTCAATCTTGGGCGCGGTTATCCGCTTCTGGTTTCTGCAAAGCTCGGATTTGAGCATCCGGGCGAATACGTCATGTACAACCGCGGCATCAGCGGCAACCGAATTGTGGATTTGTACGCCCGCATAAAAATGGACATCATCAACCTCAAGCCCGACATAATGAGCATATTGATCGGCGTAAACGACGTATGGCACGAATTCGGCAACCAAAACGGCGTAGACAGCGAAAAGTTTTTTAAAATCTACTGCATGCTGATTGAGGAAATCCGGGAAGCTCTTCCGGATATCAAAATCATGATCCTTGAGCCGTTCGTTCTTAAGGAGAAAAGCACTGAAGCCTCATACGATCTGTTCCGCGAAGAGGTGGAAAAGAGAGCCGAAAAGTCGCGGCTTGTTGCCGAAAAATACGGCCTTACCTTTATATCCCTTCAGGATAAATTCGACGAGGCTGCGCGCCTTGCGCCCAACAGCCACTGGCTGGCGGACGGCGTACACCCGACCTACTCCGGCCATGAGCTGATCAAGCGCGAATGGCTCAAGGCGTTTTATGCACTGTAATCAGAAAGCCTAAGGGGCATCCGGACAGTTTTTCTTGGCAAACGCACCTTTATATGGTAAGATAATTCCAGAGATCTGAGAATGGGAGCTGAAGAGCATGAAGGCATTTACAAAAGGCATACTGATCCGCGCGTTTACCGCAGCTTTCGTTTTCATGCTTCTTTTCGCCCTTTCCGCACTGTCGGAAGAGCCCGAGCCGCTGTACGATCGGGTTCTTTTGATTGCGGAGGGCGAGTATCCGCCGCCTGCAAATCTTGTATCAAAAGGAGAACTCATGACGCAGGCCGAGTTTGAGGCGATTATCAAGCCAATAGTTGAATCCTTTCAGACCGGAAACATCGACGTATCCCATTTGAATCTTCCAGCCGATACGTTTTACGACATGTTTCAGGTGATGCTGAACCTCAATCCGGAGCTGTTTTATGTATCCGGCGGATATTGGCGGTTTGAGGATTCAAACGGAAATATCACCGGCTTTTTTCCTATTTATAAATACTTTCTCGAAGACGGAGATGATAAGCCCTACAACGACCGCGCGGACACAGAAACCATCGAAGCCTTGAAGAAGGTTTTCGAAAAAGGCGTTTCAGACATTGTTCAGTATGCAAAAAAGGCGGACACGCAAATCGGGCGCATGCTGCTCGCAAGCGATTACATGTGCGTCAATTACGAATACGACACAACCTATACCTACTATTACCCCATTGAATTTTTTGAGCACAAAACGGGTGTATGCAACGCTTACTGTTTAAGCTACATCGCCGTCATGAAGCAATTAAACATTGAATGCACTTACACCATCAGCGAATCGATCAACCACATCTGGAACCTCGTAAAGCTGGACGGTAATTGGTATCACATAGACGTCACGTGGAACGACCCCATTGACGACGAACCTCTCAGGGCCTGCCATAACAACTTCCTCTTAAGCGATGCAGGCATTACCGCATCAGGCCATTACGGCTGGGAAACGACGATCGTTGCAAACGACACCACCTACGACAATTATTTCTGGAAAGAAATCGATCACCCGTTTTCAATGATTGGCGACACCGTCTATTACACCGTGCAGGATGAAGGTTTGAAGCGTGTCATTCGTGCTAAAAATCTGAAAACCAAAGCGGATACCGCCGTTTATGCCTATGACTTCATTGCAGATGGCTCTTATTACAGTTCCACCAATCCCGTATGGGTAACCAACCACCGCATTTACTACGCTACGCGCGGAAAAGTATACTCTGTATTGTGGGACGGAACAAATGCGCGCGCGGAATACCTGGCAGCAGGCGCAGACGATCATGTGTTTTACGTATATCAATCGGGCGACGAACTCAAAATGTACGTCAGAAACGTATCGGGAAGCGGTTTTAAAACCTCCATACCCCTTGAAATCAAGAGGGACGTAAACCTGAACGCCGATATACTGAAAATGAAGGAGAACGAAGCATTCTTCTTTACTGTTTCGATCGATCCCGAGCCCTCCGATAAAACCGTTGAATGGTCAAGCAGCGACGAAGCTGTTGCCATAGTTTCCCCCGCAGGAACCCTTCAGACCTTTAGCCCCGGCGTCAGCACTGTGCGCTGTACGTTTGACGACATCTCCTTCGGCGAATGCACCGTGATTGTGCGAAGCAAAACGCCTCTCGTCATCCCAGGCCACGTCGCATACCTGGAGGAGGACGCATTCAGCGGCGTCGGCGCAAAGGAAATAATCCTCCCGGAAGGCATACAGAGAATCGAATCCGGCGCGTTTGCCGCCTGCCCCGATCTGCGGCTTCTCGTTCTGCCGGAAGGGGAATTTACCATCGAGAAGGATGCTTTTGCATATAACCCGTCCCTGTGGATCCTCTGCCCCAAGGGAAGCTTCGCAGAAGCCTATCTGACGGAAAATGCATTGAGGTTCATTGCAATTGCAGATGAAGATCTGAACATGTAAGCAATCCCCTTCATCGCATGTTTATCTGCCTTCGATCCTTAGCATATCCAAAGTACTGCTGAGTCAGTCTTCGGATATGCTTTCATATTGCTTTTCTATACCGTACAGCGCTTTCTTTTATTATGCTTACACCAGCTTCTCTCTTTCCACTAACAGACGGGCCCCGGGTACTCACCATATAGAAACGTACGCCGCCAGTTATGCATAACAAAAACGCTTTCGCGTCCAGTCAAGGATGCGAAAGCGTTTTACATGCTTTATAATGAGAATCAATATGCCAGTATCGTTACGTCTGCAATACAGGTATCCTTGCCTTTAGCCGAATTCACACCTTCAGTATAGAAGGTGGATAATTCTATCCTGAGATAATCCGTTGTAACAGGCGAGGAGAACTTCACGTACTGTTCCTTCATAACATCATCCAGCGTCACCGATATTGGCTGCGCACCGCTTACATGAATAATAATCGTTCTGGGACGGGAATTTCTGTTAAAGGACTCCTTGCTTCTGAACATGCCGGCTTTGATGGCAAAACCGATTACCTGCTGTCTGGGGAAGTTGAACTGTATCCATTCTCCGGAACCGTTATCGATAGCGCCCTCTACCCATTCCGTCTTATCTTTACCGTCGTTTGCCATGCTTGCATAATACGGCCCGTAATCACCGGTCGGTTTGGTGCTGGACGCATTCGCGCTTACCTGACTCCGGGAGATGCTTCGTCCGCTCATACTGGAAACCCGTTGAGCGGTTATGGGCTTTGGCGTTGCAGGCGCCGGCGTAGGCGTTTCAAGAGATTTCATTTTACTATACGCCCACTGCGCATAAATACTGCTGTCGTTGTAGTTTCCAAGCTCCCGAAACAGATTATACGCATTCTGAACGTCCGAATGGCGGTTCGAGTTATACAGGTCCATCGCAGAGTCGTATTTTTCCTGCTTTCTCAGTTTATCAAGGGCATACTGTTTATAGCTGGAGCTGTCTTCAAAAGAGCCAAGTTCACTAAAGAGGTTATATGCTTCGGCGATATCACTATAACTATATGTGTTATATAGATTGATTGCTCTGTTATACGTGTTCAGCTTTTGCTGGCGCTGCAATTCATTATAGGCCTTTTGCTTATAGCTGCCGCTATCTTTATAGCCGTTAAGGTCACTGAATATATTATAGGCCTTCTGAACGCTGTCATAGCTGCCGTTATTGAATAAACGAATTGCCTCATCGTACTTATTCTGCTTCTGAATCATATCATAGGCTGCATTTTTATAGGCAATGCTGTCTTTGAAGCTGCCAAGCTCGCTGAACAGATCGTATGCCTTCTGAATACTGTCATAGCTGCCGCTATTGTACAGCCCAATCGCCTTATCATATTTATTCTGCTTCTGAATCATGTCATACGCGCTGCTTTTATAGGCCATGCTGTCCTTATAATCGGCCATTTCAAAGAACAATTCGTATGCCGTATTATAGTCGCCATTTTCATAAAGCATCACTGCTTCGTTATAACGAATCGACATTATTTCATCGTATGCCTTTTTCGCGTATTCGGCACTGTCTTTATAGTAATTCAGCTTCTCAAAAAGCTGATAGGCGGTAACGATATTTTCATACGTCCCCAAACTGTACAGTCGGATGGCTTCGCTATACAAATACTCTCTGTAATCTTCTCCAAGCAAATACGAGCGGGTAAAACTGTCTCTGAAGGAAAGGCATTTATTGTAAAACCCAATCGCTGCTTCTACATCCGCATTGATTTCGGCCTGCCTGCCGCACGCGTAATACCAAAGCTCCTCCAGTGTACCTAAGTCCTCGTCTTCCACCAGGAACTGAGCGAATTCGGTGTAGATATTCATTTGATCAATACAAATCTGAATATTGCCGAATTCGTTTGCTTCTATATCGCGCAAAACTTGCACATACAGCTTGAAAGCAGGACTCAGTTTATAAAAACCAAGCTCCTCAAAGGACATATGAATGGAGTCGATCGGCGATGCCATTTCGTAGCCATATAAGTAGTTTTTAAGCTCGTTAATCGCAATATCATATCGTTTGCTTCGATCATCAAAACTCGTAGCATCAGCATCAATGCACAAAGAAATACAACAGAAAATCAGTAACCAGGCAAGAGCTTTGCTAATCTTCTTCGGTATCATAAACTTCTCCCCCCTTAGTTTCTTTCTCCTCAATTTCCCTATATGATAGTATACCATATATAGGCGCTATATTTCTATCCTCTAAATAGTTTTTATTAAAGTTTTTGACAATTATAGTTTTATGTACAGCACATCCTTTACGGATCAGATTTGTTTATACATCAATCCCTAATTGACATTTTACGCCCTATCGTGTAAAATTCTTTGGTAGATATTGTTTATATTTGAAAGAGGTGTACGCCATTGAGAGTACGTTTGGGAATCTGCCTGATCATTGTTTTCTCGCTAATAACTTCAGTTGCCACGGCAGAAGGCATTTTAGGCGATTATTCCGTTCAAGAGAATTTTGAAACTGCAAAATTCATGTACGAAATGGAAGAATACGCGGAAGCTGCTCAATATTTCGAAAAAGCCGGAAACTTCAACGACGCAAAGCGTTGGAAGTACTACTGTCAGGCAATAGACGAAACCCTGAAGGTGGAACCGTCAGCTGCTATACCGTTTCTTACAATTGCCAAATTTGAACTTTTGAGCGCACAGAATTTTGAGCAGGCAAGTCAATGGCTTATATACTGCGAAGGCCGCAATTTTGAATCCAAACGTTTCGCCAACCAGGCGTTGGATTGCTATCAGCAGATTATCATACACGACAGTATCGAACGTTTTTTGAAACTCGCAAAACGAGAAGCATCGCTTAAAAACCGGGATGAAGTAATACAGGAGCTGGTCGTACAAGCAGGCGATATCTCCCTCTTCTCCTCAACAGATCTCTTTGAATTCGGTACCCTATACTACAATTTAGAACAGTACGACTTGGCAGCGGACTTCTTCTGTGCTGCAGGTAATTTCCCCGAAGCCAGAATCTGGCGCATATATTGTGAAGCGATTTCGCTGATCATGAATGACAACAATATCAACGATGCCGAAGCGCTCTTATCCATTCTCAGCAAACTGAATTTTGACAAAAGCAACGAGTGGCTCAGCTACTGCTTGGCGCGTAAATATGAGGACAAAATGCTTTGGTCGCCTGCGCTGGACGAATATCAGAAAATATTTGTCTTTGACAGCAGCGAACGCTACATCAGTCTTATCGCGAAATTCAATCAGTAATACAAGATCATTGGGTTCAATGTAATTTTATATCAGGAGGCGTATCATATATGAAAAAAGTCTTTCGATTTTTTCTGGTAATAGCCCTTGCACTGGCACTGACGGGTTTGTCATATGCAGAAAACGGCAGTATCATTTCAGGTATGGATCCGCAGGCGGCTTATGAAGACATGCTTTCATTATTTAAAATCGGGGAATATAGCGAAGCGCTGACAGTTATTCAGGAAAACAGCCTTTCCGAATTAAACTTCGCCGATTCCAAAAACTACGAGTATTACATAAACGCCGTTCAATACATGAATGAGGGCGAGTATGGCATGGCCAGAAGCTTGCTCGACGGCCTGAAAGAACTCACTTTCGAGGACAGCGAAACAATATGGTGTTATGCCAGCGCAAGAATCGCCGAAGAAGATAAGGATTATGCAACGGCTATCGAGCTGTACGGAAAATGTCTGTCCTATCGTGACAGCGCCAAGAGAAAGCTTGACTGCGAGAAAATGAAAAATGCGCAGATCGAAGAGCAGGCGAACGATTATTTCCTGGAAGGCCAGCGCAGACAGGATGTAGAACTTCTCAAAAAGGCACTCGAATTGTATAATGAGCTGGGCGCAAAGGGTGAAGCCAATGCGAAGCTGTGCCGGGAGAACATCGAGAGCATCGAAAAGGAGCTCAAATACATTGAATCTCTGGACGCATACGCCAAAGCCCGCCAGGACAAGGATTTAAGAACGCTCACCGAACTGGAAGCTTACTTTTCTTCCCTCGGCAATTACAAGGACAGCAAAAAGGTTGTTGAAGACATCGCCGATTTTATTAAAAACATCAATCGGTTCATTTCTCTTAACGCCATTTCCGCTACCTCAAACTCCATCGCATTGTCTTGGGAAGACAGCAGCAAAGACAAATGCAGCTACCTGATTTCCTATGCTCCCGTAAACAACAAAACTGTGCAAAACGCCATAACGTCTGAGCGCACAGCGACCATTGAAAACCTGTATCCGGATACGGAATATATCATTAATCTCACGGTTGAAAACAGCCCTGAGCATTACGCAAGCATTAACGTTTCCACAAAAGCGGCCGAATCCTATGTCAATCAGGGCTTCTTTATTGACCGCGCATCCGTAATCGGAGTGAACCGCTCCTATCTGTTCCTGAGCACTCTGGAAGAAATATGGACCAAAAATCCGAAGCTGATGACATATTTTGAAAACAATCATATCCAGCTTGAGGATGCGGAAATGTATGCGCAGCCCCAATCCTATATTTTCTCTCTTTCCTACAGACAGGATCTGCCGCTGAATGAAGAATTCAGCATCCATTGGATTCTCAGAAGCAAGACCTCGGGCATCTACACAACGGAGCCTGTCACGTACTCCGTCTTGCCCAAAATTGGCCGCCTCTATATTTCCCTCGATTCCCTCCTCACGGAGCTGTATCTGAATTGTGATTGCTATCCGGAGGAAACGCTTACGATGGAGCTTTACATTAACGACCAGCTGGCGGGCAAGGGTATTGTTTCTCTTACCCAGAATTAATCCCCGGAGAAGTTTCAGGAGGCTGATTCCATGAATCGCATACCTCTTTCGTGTCTGGCACTGGAAATTTTTCGGGGATGGGAAATTATTGAACCCATCAATGCAGGCGGACATGGCGTTGTATATCAAGTGCGCAACGCAGAGACCGGCGAAAATGCTGCGCTGAAATGGATACATATCGAAAAAAGCGAAGGCCGCGTCACAGACGATGCGTTCCTTCATATGAAAAACCGCCTGATCAATGAAATCAACATTCTGAAATCACTGTCAGGCAGGCCCGAAATCGTATCAATACAGGACAGTGTCTGGCAAAGCTCGCCCGACGGACAGAGTCTGGATGGTTTTATCCGCATGGAACTGCTTACCCCGCTTGTTTCATCTCTCCAGAATCAGGAAATCACCGTAGGGCAGGCGCGCACACTGCTTCAGGACATCGCGCGCGCGCTTGAAATATGCCATGAGCACGGCGTGATTCACGGCGACGTCAAACCGGAAAACATATTGCGTGGAAGCAATCACTTCAAGCTCAGTGACTTTGGCGTTTCCGTAATCCGGCGCATGTGCGGCAATTCTCCGTCCGCGGGAACACCTCATTTTCAGCCGCCGGAATGCGCCAAAAATGTGCCGGTTACGTCCTCGGGGGACATTTACGCCCTCGGCATGACGATGTACGTCCTGTTTAACAACGGCCTTCTTCCATATCAAAAGCGCCTTGGGAGAAAAGCCATGGACGCGGCATGGAAAAAGCGCATTGAGACGGCGTCGAAACCGGTTCGCATACTGCCCAAGCCCGAATATGCAGTGGACGCCCTTGCCGACGTGATCCTGCGCGCAATTTCCTTTGATCCGGACGATCGTTTCCAGTCCGTACACGATTTTGTGCGCGCTTTTGAGCAGGCTATCATCCGGCTTCCCATATCCGAGATTACGGCAAAGCTTCCCTTCCTCCGAATTACCGAAATGGAGGAAGAAGAGGAGGAAGAGCCGGCGGCGGAAAAGTCCTCCGTCAGCGCGAAAACGCCCGATTCTTCTGTGCCTGCGCCCTCTACCGGCATTCCTACGCCCTCAGTCGGCATTCCTACGCCTGATATAGCGATTTCCGAGGCGTCCGAAACGCAGCCGGAGCCGGAAAAGGTTTTTGAAAGCGAACTGCCAATTGAAGAAACGGATGGAAAAAACAAAAAGCAGGACGTACCTTCGGATTTGCCAAAGGATGATAAAAAGGAAAAGAATTCCGTCAAGGAAACGATTAAAAAACAGACGCGCAGAAAGAAAAAGCCGAAGGTATTTTTCATTGTAGCGGCTGCAGTCCTGATTGTCGCGCTTTCCGTATTCGCAGCCGTTTTCCTTCTTAGGCCATCTTTCACAATAGAAGCACAGTCTGAGCCGACGTCTGTGCAGATTTCCGTATCGCCTGCGGAAAAAATACGTTCCCTTTCTGCGGTTTTATACGCAGGTGATGCCGCATTCAATCCCATTGCCGGGCAGATCTCCGAAAATACAGCGCTGTTTGAGGGTTTGGTTCCAAACACCGAATACACGGTTTGCGTTACCATAAACGGCAAAACGCAGACCGCCGAGGCTAAGACGGCGCCTGCGGCAGACGGCTTCTTTACGCCCGTCTATCAGCGCGTATATACCACCCTTCCCTATCTTCTGAACGAACATAGCTTAGAAGAACTGTTTTTTGCAAACAGAATGACGGAAATCACCGGATCGAAACTGCCAATCAGAGATCTTTCTCTATCGGATCAAGGCCTTGCCGTCATACTGTACATTGCAAGCCAAACGAATATTTCCTCCATCAATCAGGAATCGGAAATGATTGTCGCCATGCACACCCCGGACGGCAGCGTGTACTCCGTATGCGATGTACGCAGTCCTTTCGCCTTCGGTGACAGTAATTTTCGGGTTTTGTACAACGTTTCTTCCTTGTTTGACGCCTACTTCGCCGACCACGGCGAAATGGTATCGGGGGCCGTGAGACTTGAAATGTATCTTCTGAACGAGTTATTGGGCAGTATAGACATACTGGTAGAACCCGGGATTCATTAACCCCCCAAGATAAACAGACGCATCTGCAAAAAAGCAGATGCGTCAAGCCATCAAAAAAGTCCCTTTTTTGATGGGAGGGGCCGGTCGCCTGAAATCCTGCGGGGTTTCCGGGCGGCGCTCCGAAAAGGGGAGCGTAGTTAGGCGCTACGCTTTGTAAAAACGCGCGATTTCGCCGTACATGCCGCCGAAATCGATGAAAAATGGAGAGGGAGTTATCTCCCTCTCCAAACCTCTCCCTGGAGTTTGTTGATGATCTGACGCATCTGCAAAAAAGCAGATGCGTTTCATCTTATGAAAGCCGCCATCAGCGGGCTTATTCGTTTTCAAGGCCTCCTCTAAAGATGACATTGGAAACCACATAGCTTACCTCGCGCGAGGATTCGGGGTATTCGGACAGATACAAAATTCGATGCGCAAGGCGGCGGCCGATGGCGGCTGTCTGAACGTCGGCGGTTGTAATCTGATTGGCGGTATAATCAAATTCGGCGCTGTTGTCAAAACCGGTCACCGTAAAGCCTTCTGGTAATTTCCTTCCGCATTCCTTAAGCCTTCTCAAAACGTAGTGCGCAACAAAGTCGCTTGCGCATACAAAGGCATCGGGCAATTCGGGCAAAAGATCGATAAAAGCGCTGATTTCATGATAGTAGCTGTTCATATTGATGCTTCTGATCAGAGAATACCGGGGATTGAACACTATGCCCTTTTCCAGATGCGCATTATGAAAGCCCGAAAGCCTGTCGCTGTTTGTATGCGCATAATACGGATCCCCAACAAACCCCAGGCGTGTTTTTCCCTTTTCTATCAAGCGTTTGGTAATCTGCTTTACGGCCTCCCGGCCTTCGATAATTACAAGATCGCCGGTTAGCTCCGTATAGGGAACCTCCGGAACCGTATCCAAAAACACCTTCGGAACCGGTAATTGCGATATCAACCTGAGAAGCGGCGCATCGTACACATTCATTACAATGATACCGGAAACCTCATTGAACGTACCCGGCAGGTGGTAATCCGAAACCAGAGAGGAGGGGAGGTATGTATAGACCAGATCCACATCGCGCTTTGAAAGCTCTATGGCGATATGATGAATGATATTCATCCAGAATACGGAAGATTCCATTCTGGACACAGCTACTGCAATGGATTTTCTGTGCGCGGCAGGCTTTGCGCTTTCCCCCTCCGCAGGACGGATGATTCCTTCCATTGACGCCTGCTCCAGTATACGCTTTCTGAGATCATCCGATATTCCGCTGCGGTTATGAAGCGCCTTCCATACTGTTGTTCTGGAAATGCCCATTCTTTCTGCAAGCTCCTGTATTCGGATCTGAGCCATCACGATTCACCTTCTTTATTGCAGAAAAAAACATTTTCTTCTATATGTTTCCATGCTGTCACCCGGTATTGTCTCGGGTATGAATACACCTGTCCGGGAACCACATTCAAAGTCAGAGTATTGCAAATAAAGTAAACCGAAAAAGAAACAAAAGTAACATTTAAAGTTAGATGTTTCCTATATGATACTTCACCCGTTCACACTTGTCAATACCTTCCAAATTGCAATTCCTGATGCATATCATTTCAAAGCTATAAACAATTTGTAAATTCTCACAATTCTCGTCGAATTTTGCAAGTCTTTTAGGCAGATGGCAAAAATTTTAATTCGGATTTCTTTCACAATTTGGTAAAAGTATATTGACACAAACAGGCAACTGATATTATAATTATGCTTGGGTCGGTAACATATGGTAACACCGTAAACGCCGCCCATTCACCCATACAACCAATCGGTTGATTAATAAAAGGAGGACACGCAAACCATGAAGAAACTGTTGACCATGGTGCTCGCCATCGCTCTCATTGCATCGATGGCCCCCGCTGCATTCGCCCTGAACGAAAAGGGCTATGATCTCCAGGGCAACACCGTAATCATCCGTCTGTGGGACAATGTTAACCCCTACGCGGAAGATGTATCCGAAGTTGATAAGGCCGCTTGGCTGCCCCGCTATGAGGCGATCAAGGAAGCTTACAACTGCAATTTCGAATTCTACACCTCCACCTCCGAGTGGGACGACATGCCCGCTGAGTGGATCACCTCTGTAGCAGGCGGCGATCCCGCATGGCACGTAACCAACAACCTCTCCTCCATGTGGGCCATGAACCTTGGTGCAAACGGCGCCCTGGCTGACATTTCTGCCGGCCTGGAAGACCTCGATATGCCCCAGCTGTTCAAGGATGCCGGCATGGTTGGCGAAGACCGCTACGGCTTCATCACCGGCTTCCCGGGACCGGAAGGCCTGGTATTCAACCGTCAGATGATCTTCGACGCCGGCATGGAATATGATCCCGGCGAGATGTTCGCCATGGGTAAGTGGGATTATGAATCCTTCTATACTTATATGGTAGAACTCCAGAGCAAGCTCCCCGAAGGATGCTACTCCTTCTTCATCGATCCCAACTACTGGGGAATCTTCGCGCCTCCGGCCAACGGCGGACAGATGGCGGTACATTCCGACTTCACCATCGGCCTGACCAGCGACGAATACATTGAGACCTTCGAGCTTCTCGAGAAGCTGATCGCTGCCGGCTGCTGCCGTCCCGCAAACGTAACCGATTCCGGTTCTCCCGACTATTGGGGAACCCCGGCTGCTACCTTCGACGCAGGCGTTGAGGTTGCTATGACCCACCGTGCCGGCTGGCAGATGGGCGGCCTGAACGACAGACTCGACTGGGGTTACGTACCCTATCCGTGGGGCAGCGGCACCACTCTGGCTGTTGAAGGCGACTACACCAGCCTGCAGAACTACTACGGCACCTACTACGATCTGGGCCTCACCGGCGCAGTTCTCGAAGGCATCGAAGTAGACTACCCCGGCATGGAAGCCGAATACGTTGAGAAGGCCCTCGTCAACCTGATCTACGACCTCCTCTGGGAAGAAGATGCAAAGGCTGAAATCAAGGCCATGGCAGAACCGGACTTCGTACTCGAACCCGAATCCCAGTTCTCCGACGAGCTGTCTGCTGAGCTCCACACCTGGGTAAAGCAGCACACCAAGTTCAACCCCATCGCCAACCTGCAGAATGCCGGCCTCGGCATGAGCTACGGCGGAGAAGTATCTCTGTACGGCCTCACCCGCAAGCCCTTTGACGATGGCACCTCCGTACGTTCTACCTTTGAGGCAGCTGTTCCCGAGATCGAAGCCAGCTTCCGCGATGCAGGCTACATCAAGTAATAAAACAGCGAACTCTTATTCTTGAATGCGAGACGCCTTTTCACAAGGCGTCTCCATCCGTCAGAAAAGGATTCTTTTTTCTGTCGGAATTCAGTCCGGTTCCCCGGAATACACAATCTTTTCATTAGGGAATCGGAACGGGATATGGTTTTCGGCGCAAATACCGCCGGAAACAGCAGGCCTTGGAGAGGGCGAAAGCCCTCTCCAAGCCGCGCCCGGGTTTAATGCGCTATAGACGCCTGTATGTAAGGCGTCTTACAATCATCTATCCCCTTTTCATGGCTACCAAATCGAAAGACGGTGACATAATGACCAGACGCCCGATTGTATGCTTGATCGCCATCATGCTGCTTCTGTCGGCGACCGTGCTTGCGGAAGGATATAACGATTATCTTTCCACGCATGTCGATGTACCCGGCGCCGCAGAACCGATTGTTATTTCCGCTGCGGATTACGCCTCCGCCGAAATGGAGGACATCGCGATTCTGGAAGACGGCACGCTGTCAACCGGAGAGACCGGCTATGTAGAATACGTATTCACAGCCGGTGAAGATGCGCTTTACGAAATTGAATTCCGCTACTTCCCCGGCGGTGGCAGCGGCGGAGATATTCTGCGCAAAATCTTTATCAACGGCGAGATTCCGTTTGAAGAAGCAAACGAGCTTGCCTTTTCCCGCATGTGGAACGATAAGAACCGCGACTATAAGGAAAAGACCGGCAACCAACCGTTCCCCTCTCAGGTACAAACCCCCGAATGGCGCTCCTACACGCTGAGCGACATGGAGGGTTATGTTGCCGAAGATTTCAAATTCTTCATTCCCAAGGGACAGAACACGATTCGCATCGAGTCTCTGAACGAAGAATTGATTCTGGATACCATCACCCTGAAAGCCCCGGAGAACACTCCCACCTACGATGAATACATATCTTCCCACCTGAACAACGGACAGAAGATTTCAGATACAGCCCCCATTCAGTATCAGGCAGAGGATGCGGCGCTCAAGTCCGGTCCCAGCTTCTATCCGGTGAACGATCGCACCTCCCCCCTGTCGGAGCCCTACCATCCCTCCAACATCGTGCTCAACTGCATCGGCGACACCGCATGGAACGAGCCCGGTGAATGGATCGCATGGGATGTGGAAGCGCCCGAGGATGCGCTGTACAGAATCGTTCTGCGCTATAAGCAGAGCGACCTTCGCGGCCTGTACGCCACCCGCAAGCTCACCATCGACGGCGCTGTTCCCTTCCAGGAGGCGGCTGACCTTCGCTTCTACCACAGCGGCAGGTTCCAGCTTGAGCCTCTGATGGGCAACCGCGTTGATCCCACGGATGATAAGGAAGAAACCCAGGAGTTCTACTTCTTCCTCGAAAAGGGCACCCACAGAATTTCGCTGGAAGTAACGCTTGGCGAAATGGGCGCCATCCTTGAGGATATTGACGAGCAGACCGAGCTTCTCAACAGACTCTATCGTCAGGTAATCGCCATCACCGGCACCAGCCCCGACACCTATCAGAGCTATCAGCTGTTTACAAGAATTCCGAACCTCCAGCAGGATATCATCGCCCGCAAGGCCGATATCGAAGATATTCTTGAGCGTCTGACCTCCCTGACCGGTTCCGGCAGCGAGCGCACCGCAGCGCTTACGCGCCTTCTTTCCATGATCGATGAGCTCATTGAAAGCGAAGAAGAATGGCCCAAGCGCCTTTCCGCATTCAAAGAGTGCATCACCGCCATGGGCAAGGCCGTACTGGATTTCAAAGATCAGCCGATGAAGATCGACTACATCGTACTGACCGGCGACAAGGACATTGACAAGCGCGCGGACGGCAACTTCTTCCAGCGCCTTTGGCATATGATCCGCGCCTTCTTCGGCAGTTTCTTTAACGACTACAACGTTGCAGACAGTGCCGTAGAAAACACAGGCAAGGAAATCGACGTATGGCTCAGCACCGGCCGCGACCAGTTTGAGGTTATTCGCCGCCTGATCAACGAAAGCTTCGAAGGTCAGACCGGCATCCGCGTAAACCTGAAGCTGATCAATGCGGACGTGCTTCTCCCCTCTACCTTCACCGGCAACGGACCGGAAATTGCCATTCAGATCGGCAATACCGCGCCTGTAAACTTCGCCTTCCGCGATGCCGCGCTGGATCTTAAGCAGTTCAGCGATTACGAGGAAATCGTCAGCCAGTTCCTGCCCGCAGCAATGGAATCCTTCTATTATGAGGGCGGCTGCTACGCACTGCCGGATCAGATGAGTTTCCCCGTAATGTTCTACAGAAGCGACATCCTTGCAGAGCACAATCTTTCCGTTCCCGAAACCTGGAACGATCTGATTGCTCTGATCCCCGAACTTCAGAGATACAATATGGAACTGTACCTTGACACCGCACCGCCTTCCTCTATGGGCGCAGCGCTGTCCATGGGATCCTCGGTTCCGATCAACACCATTTTCCTGTCTCGTCTGTATCAGACGGGCGGCGAAATCTACAACGCAGATGGTACCGAGTGTCTGCTGGGTGAAGAAAATGCCAATGCCGCGTTCAAGTGGTGGACGCAGTTCTACACGCAGCACGGCTTCCCGCGCGATATCGACTTCGTTACGCGCTTCCGTCTGGGCGAGGTACCCATCGGCATCGTTGACCTTTCCACTTATACGCGTCTTGCCGTTTCCGCCCCCGAAATCCGCGGCGCATGGGCCATTGCCCCGGTTCCCGGCACGAAGACAGAGGACGGCTCGATCGTATACGCATCTCCCTGTGTAACGGGCGGCGCGATGATCATCAAGAACACCGCCGTTGAAAACGAAACCGTCGAGGAGAGCTGGGAGTTCCTCAAGTGGTGGACCAAGGGCGAAACGCAGACCCGCTATGCGCAGGAAATGGAATCCATTCTCGGCCAGGCAGGCAGATATCTGGTAGCCAACCTTGAGTCCTTTGAAACCGTTGAATGGCCGCTGAACGTCAAGGCCGTTCTCAACGACACGCTCCCCACCCTGCGCGGCATTCCGCAGATTCCCGGCGGCTACATCACCGGCCGTTATCTGAACAACGCCTTCGTTACCGTAATCACCAACTATGAAAACGCCGCCGATACGCTGTATGAAAACGTCGAACTGATCCAAGAGGAAATCGACGCCAAGCGCAGAGAATTCGGACTGGATACGGCACAGTAAGAAAGGAGGAAGTCAAACGTGGCACAGGCAAATTCCGTAAGGAATATAACCAAATTCCAGTATAACCTCAGTCTGGCAAAGCGTTATAAGCAGCTGTACGTGATGCTCCTTCCCTACATGCTGTTTTTCACGATGTTCACCATCATCCCGGTCATTGTATCCATCTTCTTCAGCTTCACACAGTTCAACGTACTGCAGCCGCCCAAGCTGATCGGATTTGAAAACTATATCCGACTGTTCCTGGACGATCCGATTTTCCTTAAATCGGTAAAGAACACGCTTTTGCTGGCTGTAATCATCGGCCCCTTCGGCTATATCTTCTCCTTCCTGATGGCATGGCTTCTGTGCGAGCTTCCCACGAAGCTGCGCACCCTGCTCACCGTCATCTTCTACGCGCCCAGCATTTCGGGTAACGCCTACGTAATCTTTACGCAGCTGTTCTCCGGCGACGCGTACGGCTTCATCAACTCCCGCCTGTTGAGCATGGGTCTGATTACCGATCCCATCCTCTGGCTGCGCGATGAAAAGTACATGATGCTCATCGTCATTCTGGTATCCATCTGGATGAGTCTTGGCGTAGGCTTCCTGTCCTTTATCGCAGGTCTTCAGGGTGTAGACAGAGCGCAGTATGAAGCGGCCGAGGTCGACGGCGTGAAGAACCGCTGGCAGGAGCTTTGGTTCATCACCCTTCCCAACATGATCCCGCAGCTTCTCTTCGGCGCGGTAATGGCAGTAACAAATTCCCTTGCCGTTGCAGACGTAACGGTAGCCCTGAACGACTTCCCGTCCACGAACTATGCAACGCATACCATTATCAACCACCTGAACGACTACGGTATCATTCGCCTTGAGATGGGTTACGCATGTTCCATCGCGGTACTGCTGTTCTTCATGATGCTTACAATAAACAAAGCCGTTCAGCGGATGTTAGAAAAGGTGGGCACGTAAGATGGAAAAGAAAAAGCTCACAAAGAACCAGAAAAAAATGCGCAAGCTGCAAAAGCAGGCCAATAAGGGCCAGAAGCTGATGTATCGCAGCAAATTCGCGCGTTCCATGACAAACGGACGCAGCAACCGTTCGCTTTCCGGAAGCATTACGCTTCTGACCTGCCTGTTCCTGATGTCTCTTGTCATGCTGTTCCCGGTAGTATTCATGATATCCAACGCCTTTAAGCCGATCAACGAGCTGTTCATATTCCCGCCGAAGCTGTTCGTAATTCAGCCGACCCTGGACAACTTCCACGACCTGAACGAATTGCTCGCCGATTCGCTGGTACCGTTCTCCAGATACCTGTTCAATACCCTCTTCATCGTACTCTTTGGCGCGATCGGCCACATCGTTCTGTGCTCCATGGCTGCATTCCCGCTTGCCAAGTTCAAGTTCCCGGGAAGCAAGCTGATGTCCAATCTCGTGGTTATGTCCCTTATGTTCTCCACCGCCGTTACCTCGGTTCCGAACTACGTAATCATGAGCCATCTGGGGCTGGTTGACAGCTATTGGTCGGTCATTCTGCCTGCGCTTTCCATGTCGCTGGGTCTGTTCCTGATGAAGAACTTTATGGAGCAGGTGCCCACGGCGCTGATTGACGCAGCCAGCATTGATGGCGCAACGTATTTCACAATGCTCTGGCGCATCATTATGCCGGCCGTCAAGCCCGCATGGATCACGCTGTTCATCGTTTCCTTCCAGAGCCTGTGGGGCGCAACGGGCGCGAACTTCATCTATACCGAGAACATCAAGCCCCTGCCCGCCATGCTTTCCCAGCTCACCGGCTCCGGCGTCGCGAGAACCGGCGTAGTTGCTGCAACGTCACTGATCATGTTTATCGTACCGGTTGTGCTGTTCGTCATTTCCCAGTCCAACGTACTGGAAACCATGGCGACCTCCGGTATTAAGGAATGAGGAGGGTGAATCGAATGAGAAAATTGATTTGCCTGATTCTGGCACTGGCCTTCGTCGCATCAGGCGCACTTGCGGATGCGCGCAGCGGCTCCAGCAACTATCTCTACACCCCGCATGATGAGATCGTAGCCGCGCCCCCCGCATATACCCTTGCCCGCTCCATGACCGCTAAGGACTTCCCGGGTGTAACCGCCCTGGACGGACTGGTCGACGCGTACAAGGACGATTCGGGCGTATACATTCTGTGCTCCAAACGCCTTCTGATCCTGAATCACGATCTTACCCTTCGCTCCGTACTCACCAGCTACAAGGACGGAGATAAAGAAGTTGCTCTGGACAGCTGCACAGGCGTTACCGTTACCAAAGACGGCGATATCTACATTACTCAGAGCGAAAAAGCGCAGATTCTGCACTTCAACGCAGATTTCACGCTGAACCGCATTATGGGTAAGCCCGAAATCGTCGGCTATGAAAACGTAAACTACCGCCCCACCAAGATGGTAGTTGACAGCGCAGGCCGCCTGTATGTCATTTCCAAGAACATGTACGAGGGCATTCTGGAGCTGAATGCCGACGGCACGTTCACCCGCTTCTTCGGCGTAAACGAAGTAACCTTTACCCCCTGGCAACTGTTCTGGCGTACCTTCGCCACCAAAGAACAGCGCGCGCGCCAGGCCCTGTGGCTGCCCAGCGACTTTACCAACCTTTGCATCGATCAGGACGGCTTCCTCTTCGCAACCCTCCTGAGCACCGATGAAAAGACCATCAAGCGTCTGAATGCCAAGGGTGAAAATATCATCAAGGTTGATACCGAAAAGCCCTACCCGCAGGGTGATTTGTGGACGAACGAAACCGGTTTTGGTATTCCCACCGGCAACAGTAAGTTCATCGCGGTAGACGTAAACGAATACGGCGCATACATTTGCCTGGATTCCACCCGTTCCCGCATTTTCGGTTACAATGAGGACCATTCGCTGCTGTTCGTCTTCGGCGGCCCCGGCGACCGCGAAGGCTACTTCAGAAATCCCGTTGACATCATCTTTGTGGGCGATTCGATCGTAGTTCTGGACTCCCTTGCGCAGTCCATCGAAGTATTCAGCCCCACCAAGTACGGTCAGGCCCTCATGAACGCGGTAAAATACCAGTATCTATACGACTATGAGCTCGCATCCAAATACTGGGAGGAAGCCCTCTCCTACAACCACAACCTGACGCTCGCTTATTCCGGCGTAGGACGCATGCTCCTTCGCTCCGGCGAATACGAGAAGGCCATGGAATATCTGGAAATGGGCGATGACCGCAAATACTATGATAAGGCCTACGAAAAGGTGCGTACGGCAACGCTGCGCGAATACTTCGTGCCCGGTGTGATTGTACTGCTCTGCCTGATCGCTCTGAAGATCACGGTAACGCAGGTAAAGCGCGCACGCAAGAGAAAGGGGAAGGCTTGATATGACGCATACAGAAAAAGGAAGCGTGAGAAAAGGCCTCAGCTGGTTCTTTGAAACCTTCTGGCGGTTCCCGACGAGGATACTGATGCGCCCCTTCAAGGGCTTCGACGCAATGAAGTTCGAGAAAAAGGGCAGCTATCTGTTTGCCTTCTTCGTACTGATTCTGGAGTCCCTGATCAGCATCATGAACTTTGTATACAGGGGATTCCTGATCAACCATTCGGATATTTACCACGTAAACAGCCTCTATCTTGCACTTACGGTTCTGTTCCCGGTAGGCCTGTTCGTTCTGGGCAATTGGTGCGTAACCACGCTCATGAACGGCAAAGGAAAGCTCGGTGAGATCTTCATGGCCATTATGTACGCCATGTTCCCAATGTGTCTTCTGCAGCTGCTTGCACTGTTCTTAAGCAACGTACTGACCCTGGATGAAATGACGTTTGTATACGCCATTGAAACCATAGGCGCAGTCCTGATGGTTGCTTACGGCTTTATCGGCCTGGTCGTCGTACACGAGTACGGTTTCGGTCAGTCCATCGGCGCGCTGCTTCTGACCGTCGTTGCCATGATGATACTGGTATTCATACTGATGCTGGTATTCGCGCTGGTTGCCGACGTTTGGGACTTCTTCACGATCATCACCAAGGAACTGATGCTGAAGTACTTCTAAGGAACGCAAATTCGGAAAGGAGGCGCAATATGCGCAGAATCTTTTGGTTCATCCTCCTGGCGCTTGTGCTGTCGCTGATCGGCAGTGCATATGCCTATGAAATGCGTGCCGAGGATGAGGGCTTTACACTGATTGCAGAAAACGAAACCAAGGCGCTTCTCTTCAATGAGAAGACCACTGAATTGCGCATCGTGGATATGGAAAGCGGCAAGGTATGGGACACCGTTGAGATGAACGGCCAGCAAGGCAACCGTACGATCAAAAGCCTTCAGAAGGCCGCCATTCAGGCAACGTTCATCACCAACGCGCAGACCTCCCCCGTTACCACTTCCTCCATGGACAGCTATTCCAAATCCATTGATACCGAAACCTATGAATGGCGTTTGATTGAAAACGGCGTTGAAATCACATACACCATCGGCGATAACGCCTACATCATCGACGACCTTCCCAAGGGTATCCGCGCAGACAAGTATCAGAAGCTGTTGGAAAACTCCGACTGGTCTACCAGCCAGAAGAAGGATTTCAACGATAACTACCGCGCCGTTCCCCAGCCGGGTCAGGAGCATGAATACATGATCCGCGTAAAGGACGACTCTCTGAGTGCGCTTTTGATCAAAAAGCTGTATGAGATGATCTTCTCAAGCGGCGTGTATACCCAGGAGGATATGATCGAGGATAACCTGGCCGTTAACTACGACCGCAAGTATTCCCCGAAGGTACATATCACCGTACGCTATCAGCTTGACGGTGACGATCTGATATTCTCCATCCCCTGCAGCAGTATCTCCAACACGGAGGATAACGACCTGGTTTCCATTTCGACGCTGCCGTATTTCCTTACTGCGGACAATACGCAGGAGGGCTACATCTTTGTGCCCGACGGATCCGGCGCGCTGATTAATCTGAACAACAAGAAACTTTCCTCTACCCCCTATTCCATGCCCGTATACGGTTCCGACGCACTGATCAACGCCGATGATTACGTATCCAGGCGTTCCGACGTATCCCTTCCCGTATTCGGCATCAAGCGCACGGACAGCGCAATGCTCGGCATCATCGAAAGCGGCATGGAAATCGCAACCATCGGCGCAAACATTTCCGGCCACAGCGATGAATTCAACCGTGTATCCGCTTCGTTCGCCATCCGCAGCCTTGAAAACGTAGCGCTGGCCGGCAACGAAAGTATCACCAGCTCCCGCTATGCATCCGACATCTATCAGGGCGACATCACCATTCGCTATAAGTGGCTGACGGATGAAAACAGCGGTTATCTGGATATGGCAAAGACCTATCGTTCCTACCTGATCGAGAACGGCATGCTTAAGGAAACTGAAGCCGAAGAAAACGCTCCGTTCGTCATGGAGATTCTCGGCGCAGTCAATAAGGACAAGTTCTTCCTGGGCATTCCGTATCAGTCTACCGTTCAGGCCACCACGATCGATAAGGCCAAAGTCATCTATGAGGCTGCGCGCGAAAGCGGCATCATGAATATTCAGATGGTTTATTCCGGACTTTTCAAGGGCGGCATCAAAAACGCTTCCCTGACGAATCTGGATCTGGACAGCGATATCGGATCTGAAAAAGAACTGAACGCGCTGGCAGAGCTCCTTGAGAAAAACGGCGATACGTTCTACCCCGGCGTATACTGGGGCCGCGTATACACCGACCGTGGCTTCAAGCCGCTGAAGGAAGCTTCTCGCAAGCACGACGGCGACCCGGCGCTGGTGTACACCTTTGGCGAGCCCGTGCTCAAGCACTCCCGCACCAACCATCAAGGCTATTACATTTCTCCCTACTACCTGAGCGAGTACACCAAAAAGGCGCTTGAAAACCTGGAAGACTTCTCCTTCGCAGGCATAAACCTCTTCGATTTGGGCAATACCCCCGTTGGCGATCACAAGCGCAAGGAAAACCTGAGCCGCATCCACGCAATCGGTACGTTTGAAGAAGCGCTTGAAAGCATTGCGGGCGAATATGAGCTTATGCTCGACAAGCCCCTTCTGTACGCGTTCAAGTACGCAGACAGCGTAACCAATCTGCCTCGCGGCGATAACGGCTTTGCCATCACCGACAGCTACATTCCGTTTATCCAGTGGGTACTGGACGGCTGCGTGCCTTATTCCTCCGAAAGCTGGAATCTGGAAAGCTATCTGGGCTATGAAACGCAGATGCTGTGGGCGCTGGAAAGCAAGTCCAGCCCGCGCTTCACCTTCAGCTGGGAAAAGCCCTCCATTTACGCCAATACGGAAGATGTAGATTACATGGCTTACTATTCTTCCCAGTATAACGATTCCCTCGACATTGCCGCAGAGCTGTATCAGGCGTATAACGACTTCTATCGCACGGTAGCGGACGCTGAAATCACTGAGCACGCCATTCTGGACGGCAGCGTCAGGCGCGTAACGTACGACAACGGCGTTACACTGTATCTCAACTATTCTTCTACAGATGCTCTCGTCGACGACGTAACAATACCCGCGCAGAGCTATGTAATCGATAAGGAGGTTGCGCCGTAATGAGTAAAACTTCTGTGGCTCCCGATAAGGCGCCTGCGAATGTACCTGTAGCAGCGCCTAAAAAGGAGAGGAAAAAGGGCTGGTACTACAAAATGTCCTTTGAGCACAAAACGGCGCTGTGGGGTATCATCTTCCTGCTTCCGTGGCTGCTCGGCTTCTTCCTTTTGTTCCTGACCCCCATGGTGGAAATGGTCATTTACAGCTTTAACGACGTTTCCATTATTCCTACCGGCGGTATCGAGAAGATTCCCAAGGGCTTTGAGAACTTCCGTCAGGCGCTTATGGTCGACGCGAACTTCGTTCCGTCCATTGTAGAAACCCTGCTGGAAACCGTTCTTTACACGCCTCTGATCATTGTTTTCTCCCTGCTGTGCGCAATTCTGCTTAACGGCAAATTCCGCGGACGCGCAATCGCACGAGCGATCTTCTTCATTCCCATCATCATGGCTACCGGCCTGCTGATGGAGCGCGTCAGCAACCTGTCCGGCCAGATGCTGGGCGAAGGCCAGGGCGAAAACATTTACGGCGCCGAGTCGGTTGCCCGACTGGTCATGTCCATCGGCATCGGCAAGGAAATGGTTCAGTACCTGCTGGACGCCGTAAACGACATTTTTGAAATCGCATCTCTGAGCGGTATTCAGATTTTGATTTTCCTTTCCGCTCTGCAGGGCATTTCTCCGGCGCTTTATGAGGTTGCCAAAATCGAGGGCGCTACCTCCTACGAAACCTTCTGGAAGGTTACCGTCGTAATGGTTAGCCCGATGATTCTGACCTGCACGATTTATACTCTTGCCGACCTGTTTATGCGTTCCGAAATCGTAAACCTGGTATACGACAAGGGCTTCAAGAACAGTCAGTACGGCCTCGGCGCTGCAATGGGCTGCATTTACATTGTAGCCAACGTAGTAGTTATCGGTATTGCTGCAGGGCTGATCCGAAAGGTGGTATTCTACTATGACTAAGAAGAAGCGTATGAACAAGTTCACGATGCTCAAAAAATTCAAAGGCTTCCTTGCCGGAGCTTTCCGATATCTTTTGATCATCTGCCTTTCCTACCTCATTCTTGCGCCCATCCTGATCAACATTTCCACCGCTTTTACCAACCCGAGGGATCTCAGCTTTCCGTCTTCCATCTGGATTCCTGCCCGTTTTTCCATTGAAAACTGGCATGTAAGCGCCCTGATGCTCAACTACGGAAAATCGCTGCCCTACACACTTGTGTTTACCACCGTCGTCACGATTCTTCAGACGGTATGCGCCATGATGGCCGGTTATTCGTTCGCGAGACTTAAGTTCCCCGGACGCAGCCTGCTGTTCGCGCTGGCGGTATTCACCATCGTCGTTCCGCCGCAGATGTTCATGCTGCCCCAGTACCTGTTCTTTAAGGAATTTGATATTCTGGGCATCTTCAGGCTCATCACCGGCAAACCCCTCAACCTGCTCAAGAGCGGCTCTATCTACATTCTGAACGCGCTTGGCATGGGCCTTAAGAGCGGTCTGTACATTTACATCTTCCGTCAGTCCTTCCGTGCGCTTCCCAAGGAGCTGGAAGAGGCCGCCTACATGGACGGCGCAGGCTTCCTCAGGACCTTCACCAACATCGTTATCCCGTCTGCCGGCGCCGGTATTCTGACGGTAGCGGTTCTGAGCTTCGTATGGAACTGGAACGATGCATACTATGTAAGGCTGTTCAATGACACCAACGTCAACCACCTGATGCTGGCGTTCAACAAGGCCACCGGTTCCGTAGACGAATCCCTCGCTAAGATTTCCACTAAGATCCCCTCTACCTATGCATTCCTGCTCAAGAACCCCGTATACGAAGGCGCAATCGCAAAAACCTCTGCGCTTCTGGTATTCATGCCGCTTGTCGTAATGTATATGTTCATACAGCGCAAGTTCGTACAGGGCGTAGAGCGAAGCGGTATTGTCGGATAATACCTATCGACGGATTTTGTTCCGGTTTCCACGAAAAGAGCGCTGCCGCGTAAATGCGGCGGCGCTTTTCTTTTTCATCATTCATTTATACAGTTTTCACTTCCGTTGTTTACAAAACCAACTCTTTCTTCTATAATATAGAAAGAATACTTACCAACATCGGCTTTTCAAAAAGGAGATAACGCTATGTTCAAAAAGTTTTCTGCTTTGATAATGGTTTTTATCATGGCTATATCTTGCATTTTGCCGGTTTTGGCGCTGGGCGAAGAGCATAGGTACTATGACGAATACGTGAAGGCTCTTTCTGATTATCTGGAAGGGGACACTTACGCTGCAAACCTCAGAAGCATGAAAAACTCGTTTGACGAACTAAGAAGCTATAAAATGAGCGCTCAGTTTTCCACCTATATTGGCGTTCTACTGATGATTGAAGACGGCGACTACAAGCCCATCAGCAATTCCATCCGCGATCTCAAGGCGGATACGAGGTTTATAGAGTACATAAGTGAAAATACGGCGTTCGCCTTACCGGATGAACTGCAAATATATGCACAAGGCAGGCAGGCGGAAGACAACAACGCTTTCGAAATGGCGAAGAGCTGTTACAGCAAGGTTTCCGGTTTTTTTGACAGCTTTTTCCGTATAAAAGAAATTGAAAAAGCAGAGGCGGAACGAGAAAACCAGTTCATTGCTCCTCCTTTTGTAGAAACCGCCGCCGTAACGTTTGCAAACGGTTCCTTTACGCTTGGAACATTCGATCAGGATGGGAACCCGGATAACGGCGCCGAGCCGATTGCTTGGCGCATACTGGCCGAACAAGGCGATTATCTTCTGGCTGTTTCTGAAAACGTACTTTTTACAAGCAGCTATGACGCCGAAGGCGGCAGCTGGGAAGAAAGCGACATCAGAAACTATTTAAACGACGAGTTTTACCTGACTGCTTTCACGGCAAATGAGCGCAAAGCCATCGCCAAAAAAATGTTGAAAACGCCCGCAAACCCTTATTATACGCACAATAACGGCTGTGAAACAAACGACTATGTTTTCCTTTTAAGCATGGAAGAAGCACAGAAGTATTTCACAGCCGATACCGACCGTATAGCCGGAAACCATTCCATTTACCTGCTTCGCGACAGCGGCTGTATTCCCTCCTACTGTGCTTGCGTAATGACCAGCGGCAGCATAAACGCTTATGGCGTAAGTCAGATGGCGGCCTCCGGTATCAGGCCGACCATGTACGTCCACAAGGAAAATGCAGAAGCTGCAGCCGGAAAAACCATAACGCTCTCCTCTCCCTCCCCCTTTGATGTGGGCGACGCTCTGATGCTGGGAAGCACAGTTCAGGACAACCGCCTGAAGGCTGCGCCTCTCCCGATTGAATGGCGGATTATTGCGGTAGAAGACAGCAGAATGCTCGTTATTTCCGAGTATGTGCTCGCTAAAAAGAGCATCGGCGAAGCGACAGCATGGTTAAATGGAGAATTTCTGCAAACATGCTTCAGCGAAGAGGAGCAAAAGAATATCCTGCCCGTAAGAAGAGATTCAACGGAACAGATGATTTTCATGCTTAACGATGAGGAATACCATAAGTATCTCGCTTCCGCAGAGATCAGAATGCCGAAAATCATGCCCGGCTCCGATATGGAGTCCGTTTGGCCGGATGAGTCGGATTATTCCTGGTGGCTTTCTTCTCCGAGCATCAATATGTACAGCTATTACATCACAGATGATGGCAGCATCAGCAAATACACCATGGACAAGCAGTTGCCCTTCGGAATCCGCCCCGCCATGTGGATCAGTTTTTCCTAAAGCAGTTCAAACAATCAAAAAGGCTACTGTTAACGCATTTCTCTCTTGTAACGGAAGAATGCTTGCGACAGCTGTATTCTGAATAAAAGGAAACATACCATGCCGAACACTCAGATTATTGAAAGTATTTATCAAAAAATCCTTGAATACCGCCGTATCTTCCTGTTTCGCCATACCCGCATCGACGGAGACTGCACAGGCGCGACAAAGGGCCTGAAGGCCATTATCCGCGCGACATGGCCCGAGAAGGATGTTTATATCATCGATGACGAACTCTCCGATTTTTTGGCTTTTATGGGCCAGGATGACGCGCCTGTAGACGAAGAACTATACAAAGACGCGCTTGGCATTGTCATCGACACCGCAAACGCAGACCGAATCTCAAATCCCCGCTTTCAATTGTGCCGGGAGCTTATAAAAATCGATCACCATATAGAACGCGACCCGTTTTGCCATATCAACTGGGTAGAAGAGGAACGCTCATCCGCCTGTGAAATGATCGCTTACTTCTACAGCCGGAATTCGGATCGCCTAAGGCTTACGCATCAGGCGGCGCAATATCTGTATACCGGCATGGTAACCGACAGCGGAAGGTTCAAATACGAAGGTGTAAATGGCGAAACCATGCGCCTTGCAGGCATGCTGCTGGATCAAGGCATTGACCTTGAAATGCTTTACGCCCATTTGTATCTGAAAGACGTTTCCTCGCTCCGTTTCCGCGCATACGTTTATAGCAACATGCAGATAACGGAAAATGGCGTTGCATACATTCACGTTCCTCTTGCGGTACAGAAGGAGTTCAACCTCTCCTTCGAGGCGGCATGCACGTCTATTTCCTATCTGGAGGGGATCGCGGGCTGCCTTTGCTGGCTGGCATTTATTGAAACCGGTAGCGACATACGCGTGCGCCTCAGGTCCAGGTTCGTATCCATCAATACCGTAGCCGAGCATTTCGGCGGCGGAGGTCATGCCTGCGCCAGCGGCGCCTCGGTAAAGGACGAAATTGAAATGATGGCATTGGTCAAAGAAGCAGACGAAAGAATCGGCGCATATAAACAAACGCATGACGGCTGGCTATAATCATGCATTCCATATAAAAAAACCCCGCAGCACCTGCCAGTGTTTTTATTGTTCTTACCGATTCGCAAAAAGAGATCATTTACAAGGCCTGCTTTCCGCTCATTGCGCGATATGAAACCAGCGCCGCTTCGTCATCCATATTGCAGATCAGCTTCCATACAGGTACTCGCTTCATGATTTCGTTCAGCGTTTCCATGATTAGCTCCGTTTTCTTTCTGTCCCTCGATCGCGCTGTCTGACGGTACAGCTCCAATATAGCTTCCTTTCCTCGGTACCTTTCGATCTTGTTCTCTTCTCCTCGCCTCAGTATGCATATCCCCGCTACTTCCGCTTTCATATTCCGGTTCTTATCCGTCTTCCCGCTCCACGGCGTTCCGTATGCATATACTTTATCTTCC
>JAZSRC010000080.1:0-42393 GCA_045538305.1 Clostridia bacterium
TGGCTACGATCCGACTTTGCGTTTTTTTCGTTAGGGGCAATTGGGATCTCACCCAAGCAGCCTTTGCCGTCAATAAACGCATTAAAGATTTCTTTCGATGCCAACACATCTGCAGCTGACGAGGATTCTCTTGTCTGAATATTGAACTGCATTGTTCCACGTTCATTAGATGAGTCAAACGAGTACGATACAGACAATGCCGCAGAATCGTCAACAGACGCAAACTTGACTTCGTAGATGCTGTTCACCGTTTGTCGCTGAACCATGAGGGTTAGGGAATATCCATTTCCAGACACTTGGATTGGATGAGGAGGCGGAAAAGGTGGCGCAATAATAAACATACGCCCCTCTTTCATCTGAGCCCCCTTTAATGGTGATACAACAAAGTCACTGCATTTAATCCTCTGTCCGTTGACCAGATAGCAACCTTCATTATCCGGGTCAAGCTCAATATTTTGCTGAGTATTATAGGCATAGGCCATAACCTCTCGCATGGTAAACTTCCCGAGTTTAGAAAAAATAGGAATGGCTTCCTTTGGCAGTTTCACGTTTGATGGAACAATGTCCATGGTGCCATCACAATCAAGTTTGCAAAAACCGTCGTGATCGTCCACATAACGAAACCCTTCTGGCAGCTCTTTCCCAATTGTTCTTAAAACAGCTTCGGGAGTTTGCACAGTAAACTGAGGCTTTCTTATGAAAGTGTCCTTGAAACTTGAAAACATTTAGAAATCCTCCTTTGCCTCGCTCCACAGAATGACTTTCGAAATGAGTTTCCGCCTTATGCTCTCATCATCGACAACTTCGTCAATGACATTACACAGCGCGGCAAAATCTTCCTCATTTTGAAGGATGATATACTTGACATCTGTGTAATCATACTGCAGCCAGCAACATTCGTTGTCGCTCAATGTCGCATTCAAAACTCCAACACCTGCAATCTCGCTATCAGTGACAGCCGGAGGTAAACCAAGCGCCGATACATGCGGAACATATCGCCACTCGCACTCATCTGTGAAGTTCTTTTTTATCTCGCCCTTATCTCTCGGCATGGTGCCTTCAATCGGCTTCATGTAAAGCATCTGGGTGAGAAGAAAATCGACTGCGGGAGACTCTTCTTCCGCCTGCATGGCCGCCGTGAACGCTGCTGAAAAGTCCTTACAAAGAATTGAATTCTTATTGATGTACTCAAGCGGCTGAATGCCTTTTTCAATTCCCCATTCTTTTGAAAATGCAATACCATAGCTACCGTACAGACTCATGTGATCACCGAGTCGATGAACGGTAATGTCACAAAAGCAAATCATCGGATAAGCAATTTGGTGAAGTCCGATGTCCAGGTAATCGACGTTTTCACCATAATAGCGCGGAATCATGGCGCGTCGTCTTAGCGCTTCAAAAAGGTATTCCGGTTTTTTGAAAAACCTAAAGAGCGTATTTGCACTTTGTTTGGGAGCAGAGTAGCTTTCTGTCTCTCTTTCATCCAGATTTACCGAAACGATACTGTAGGGCTGGTCAGACATAAGCCTCTCCTCCTGTCTCTTTGAATAATTAAATTATAACTGACTACCACTCCGAAATCAATATAAATTATGTCAATTCAAGATTGCAATTACCCGAATTTGAATGTATAATGTAGTCAAGAAAGGTGGTGCGCTATGAAAATATTTGGAGAACGAATTCGTTCTCTGCGCGAGAGCATGAATTATTCTCAAGTGAAGTTTGCCGAAACTTTCGGAATTGGACAATCCAGTGTTGTTCGTTATGAGAAGGGCGAAGCATCACCATCACTGGAACTGCTTGTTAAGATCGCTGATTATTACGATGTATCGCTTGACTATGTTTTGGGCCGCACCGACAATCCGCAGGGCAAGCTTTATGAGTACAAGCCAAAGAATGGATATCCTGCTGACATGGCCAACTTTGTGGAAATGTGCTTCGATCCCAAATCTCCTATGAACGCAAAGCTAAAACAGACCCTTGTACAGATGTTGAGGGAGGTGGACGGAAAATGAACGCAGTCATCTACGCCCGTTTTTCAAGCCACAGCCAGCGCGAGCAGTCTATCGAAGGTCAGCTCAAGACCTGCTACAAATTTGCCGCAGACAATGGCTATACCGTCATAGGAGAGTACATCGATCGAGCACAGAGCGGCACCAATGACAACCGAGCTGAGTTCCAGCGAATGATTGCCGATAGCGACAAGCATACCTTTAATGCCGTCATTGTTTATCAGCTTGATCGCTTTGCCAGAAACCGCTATGACAGCGCAATCAATAAGGCCAAGCTCAAAAAGAACGGTGTCCGCGTTGTCTCTGCCAGAGAGAATATCGCAGATGATGCCTCCGGCATTCTTGTGGAAGGTATTCTGGAGAGTATGGCGGAATACTACTCCGCCGAGCTGTCGCAGAAGATCCACCGTGGTATGTCACTCAATGCACAGAAGTGCCTGTCCAACGGCAGCAATCCCGGTCTCGGCTTCAAGGTTGCTCCGGATCATACTTTCTATGTCGATGAAGATGAAGCAGTCATCGTTCGTGAAATCTTTGAGCGGTATGGCAAGGGCGAAACTGTCGCTGATATCATCAAGGATTTGAACGCAAGACAGATCAAAACATCCCTTGGACGCGACTTCAACAAGAACAGTTTACATCGACTTCTACGAAATAAGCGCTACATCGGTACTTATCTCTACAAGGACGAGGAAACACCGGGTGGTATGCCCCGCATTGTCAGCGACGAAGTCTTTAAGCGAGTGCAGAACATTCTGGACAAAAACAAAGCTGCCCCGGCCAGAAGCCGAGGCAAGGAAGAGTATCTGTTGACCACCAAGCTGTTCTGTGGCTACTGCCACGAAATGATGACCGGCTATGGCGGCACTGGCAAGTCCGGTAAGGCATATCACTACTACGCCTGTAAAAATGCCAAGAAACATCTGTGTCAGAAGAAGGTCGTTGATAAGAAGCGAATCGAAGATACGATTCGATGTTGGCTTTGGTTCATGTTTGCTTTTTGTTGCCTGCAGACAGATTCCTTTCCTGCTTGAACAATGATTGGCAAGATTTTTGACTGTCTATGGCATGCAAAAAGGGACTGCTGTAGATTTTTTTGCTTCTGCAACAGCCCCTTTTCTTTATGCTCTTGCAGAATTCTAATGCAAAATGGTAAACGCATCCAGGATTAAGAATTCTCCTGGCATAATCCCTTCGCCGCCATCACCGGGACAAAAACCCTCTGAAAAAATGTATAGAGACAATGCAACCATTTTTTCCGGTGGGTACATAACAAAACGATTGCTCAGCTTTCGTTTTGACAATAGGGGCTTTCATTTTGCGAATAGCCCTTTCGTTTTGCTTTGGTGCAGAAAATAGTGAGTTGATTTATATTGCTATTGACTTCTACGCATCAACTGTATATAATAAGCATATACAGTATTAACAGGTAGGTGATGACGTGAATATACTAATCGACAATAAAAGTGGAACGCCAATTTACGATCAGATATATTCTCAGATCAAAAGTCAGATTATCAGCGGTGCATTAAAGCAGGATGAATTGTTGCCGTCCATTCGTGGTCTTGCAAAGGATCTTCGTATTAGCTTTATTACGACAAAGCGTGCTTATGAAGAACTTGAAAAAGAAGGATTTATCTACACGTTGCCTGCCAAGGGATGCTATGTGGCTCCTAAAAATGTAGAACTGCTTCGAGAAGAAAATCTGAAAAGGATAGAAGAGCATATAGATGAGATTGTCAGACTCGCCGCTTCCTGCAATTTAAGTAAACAGGAAATATTAGAAATGGTTCATTTCAGTCTGGAGGAACAATGATGAATGCACTCGAAATTAAGAACCTGACAAAATCATATCCCGGCTTTACGCTGGACAATCTGAATCTGACGCTGTCAAGCGGATGCATTATGGGGCTGATTGGGGAGAATGGCGCTGGAAAAAGCACTACGATTAAGCTTATTCTTGACATGATTCATAAGGATAGCGGCAGTATTACAATTCTCGGAAAAGACAATGGGGATAACATCGAACTCACCAAAGAGGATATCGGCGTTGTAATGGATGAGATTGGTATTCCCGAGTGCTTGACAGTGAAGCAAGTCGGAAATGTAATGAAACATACCTTTCAAAACTGGGATGAAGCTGAATATGATCGCTTGGTACAGGAACTTGCGCTGCCAGATAATAAGCAGTTCAAAGAGTTCTCGCGCGGAATGAAGATGAAGCTTGGTATTGCCATAGCTCTATCTCATCATGCAAAATTGCTCATTCTAGACGAAGCAACATCAGGACTTGATCCTGTAGTGCGTGATGAAGTTGTTGAAATGTTCAGCGACTTTACAAGGGATGAAAGGCATTCTATTCTTATTTCTTCCCACATTGTCAGCGATCTTGAAAAACTTTGCGATTATATCGCATTCCTGCACAAAGGCAAACTGCTGTTCTGTGAGGAGAAAGACCAACTACTTGCCGAGTACGGTTTGATACACTGTACCGCTGAAGAACTGAGGAGTCTTCCGACAGAAGCTATTAAGTTTAAGGAAGAGAATCCATACGGAATTGAGGCTATGGTGCTGAGAAGCATTGTGCCTGCAAATGTCAATGTCAGGCCCATTAGCCTTGAGGAACTGTTCGTATTTATGGTAAAGGAGGCAAGATGACATGAAAGGACTTCTGTTAAAAGATTGGTATATGATGAAGAAGTATTGCAGATCATATATTTTCATCACAACCGCATTTATTGCGTTAGCACTCTTTAGTAGTGACAATATGTTCTTCATTTTTTACCCTTGCCTACTATGCGGCATGATTCCGGTGAATCTGCTTGGCTATGATGAACGAAGCCGTTGGATGCAGTATAGCGGAACACTTCCATATACAAAAATTCAGATCGTCTCTGCTAAGTATTTGATTGGTTTGCTTGCACAGGCAGCGCTGCTGATCGTTACCGGCGTTTCACAAGGAATAAAAATGGCTGCAGCCGGTAATTTTGTGTTCGGTGAATTTGTTGTCCTAATGCTGCTTATGCTGATTGTGGCAACCCTTACATCTTCCATTTCTCTTCCGTTCATTTTCAAATTGGGCGTAGAAAAAGGACGAACTGCTTATTATGTGATGATTGGTTTTGTTTGCGGAGCCAGCGTCTTGGCATCAAGCTATTTCAGAGGACAGTTTGTAGCAGAAATAAAACCCAATTTGATATTGGTCATACTTGCTGTTGTTGGAATCGGAACTTATATACTTTCTTGGTATATGTCTATCGTATTTTATAAAAAGCGTGAAATAAGCTGAATCGCCAATACAAAATGGAAGTCCAGCTGCGGAACGTATTTTACGCCCAAATGCACCCATTACAAAATGAAAGGATTAATGCAAAACGATAGTCCGGCATTGTATTAGTTTTTGAGTCATTGCCCATAAAAACGCCAGAATTTTGATACAAACTCCTGGTTTTTTTCTTTTTCCCTGCAAACATCATATTCAAAACGCCAAACATACCCAGGAATATGCAGTTCGAGAAGTATTTTCTTTCACTAAGAAGAAATCGCTCCCTCGCTGTGTAGGATCATCAGAATATAAATGTACACAGCAAGCCGTTGGGTGCAAATTTTCAGCCTTTTGGGTTTTCGTCTGAGCGTCTGGATCCCATTGCATTAGGTGCAAAATGCAGCTACTCTATATCAATTATGTGCAGTCAGTAATAAAGAAACACCGTTTAATCCCATGAGCAAACAATAGTAGTAAGAATCCGGAGCTTATCGTATAGGGCCTGAGGTACTATTATTCCGCCTTTGACGACATACTGACAGGAGTCCGAAATACCCATGATGGACATGCCCATGTTTATTATGCCCAGAAGCAGAGCGCCAATGACTACGCCGCCGATGGTACCGCTGCCGCCGTATGCGGATGCGCCGCCGATAAAGCAGGAGCCGATAGCATCCATTTCAAAGGAAGTTCCAGTCTGACCGGAAACAGAACCTACGCGGGCAAGGCACAGAAGGCCGCACAGACCTGCCAGAAGTCCCATATTGGTATATGCCATCAAGTATACCTTATTGGTATCGATACCGGAAAGCCGGGTTGCCTTCTCATTGCCGCCGACAGCATAGAAATATCTGCCGAACGCGGATTTAGACGTGATGGCTGGTTTCGATCTCGTTATACACCCATTTGGTAACCTCAACACCTTTTTTGTTTACTTCCGTAACCATGTTTCCGTCCAAACCAGGGATGGTAACATAGGATGTAAACAGGTTTTTAAACGTTGCATCCTGAACGGCCACCGTCTTACTGTCCAGTATAAGGCGGCCGACACCTTGGAAAATAAACATACCCGCTAGTGTTGTGATGAACGGCGGAATGCGCGCACAACCAATCCAAAATCCCTGCCGAAGACCAACTGCAACACCAATACCAAGGCAAAAAACAATGGTAGCATATATATTCCAATTGTTGTCGGTGATTATACCGCTGCTATACCGCCGATTAAGCAGAAAACAGAGCCAACAGAAAGGTCAATGTTACCGCCGGTCAGTATGCACAAAAGCATACCACAAGCCATTGCCAGTACATAGCTGTTTAAAGAAGCAGGTTAGATATATTCTGAGGGAACAGCAGGCAGCCATCCGTCAGGAAGAAGAAAAGTACGAACACCACCACAAGCGCAATGAACATGGAATCCCATGTCAAAAACTTGCTTACAGCCAAACCCCAGTTCTTACCCGGCGTAGATGGAAGCAATCCCAGCGATCGCAAATACGGATGCAAACGCAATTCTCAAAGCAAACTGCATCCTCCCCGCCCCGCTTCTGAGTTTATCAATCAACTGCCACGCCCGGTACAATACAACGCTTAATTAGCGAACCGTTCCCCTATTTCTTTTCTGGCGAAAAGCCTCAAGCGCTGCCAAACCCTCCGGTGTAACCGGCCGGATCCACCTTCCGGAATACATATGCCTTTGCATCAATACAAAGCGTATCGGTTCATCAATATAGCACATTGCAAATATAACGAGGAACGGCGCTTTCCAGACAAAACCCGTCAGGCATACAAGCGGAAGTACCATTGCATACATAAAAGCAATTTCATAAACCGTGCCGGTAGTAGCGTCTCCAGCGGAACGGTATGTATCGTTCTGAGCCCAGTTGCACATACGGATTACCGCTGCCACGCAGTAAATAGCCAGCATACCCAAACCAATATCAAACGCCTCTCCCGTAAGGCTCATACGCGTCAAAAGCGGCTTATTGACGGCAAGCAGCGTAAGGCAGATCAAGAATATGCATCCGCCGCACAGATATACCAGCCGTTTGGCTCTTTCATATGCCGTGTCCAATTCGCCCGCACCCACACATTTTCCCACAAGAACCGATGCGGCATTGGAAAAACCGCTGAAGAATCCGATAATCAGTCCCTCAAGGGTTCTGAACACCGCCATTGCCGCGATAGCGTCCTCCGCCTGCCTTCCAAGCACCATATTGATCACCATATTTGCAGCGCCAATCATCACTTCGTTCATGATGATGGGAAAACACCTGACCAGATACAGACGAATGGACGAGCGCGTCCAACGGAAATGCCTCTTAAAATGAAACAGGTATGGATACTTCTGCGCTCCCGCCATCACAAGTATGACAAGCACGTTTACAAACGCCGCGCACACAGTGGCAAGCGCCGCGCCGCGAACGCCCATTCTTGGGAAGCCAAAGTTTCCGAATATCAGCAGCCAATTGAATGTGATATTGGTAAACACCGAAGCTATCGAGGCATAAAAAGGAATCCTTACCCGTTCCGTCGATCGCAAAAGCGCGCTCATTGCCATCGAAAAGATTTGAAGCGGATATGCAAAGCCGGCAATTCGAAGATACTTCACTCCAATTTCCCGTATGCTTTCCTTATCGGTATATACTTTCATTACCCAGCCGGGTGCAAACAGTGCAAGCGATGCAAATACAGCCGCCACCAGCATCATAAACGACAGCGTTATGCCATAAAAACGGTCGATGCTTTCGTCGTCCTTAGCGCCCCAGAACTGTGCAAAAAACAACATGCCCCCGCCGACAAAGCCCCAATAGCCGCTGAACATCAGAGACGTGAACTGCGCGCACAGTCCAACGGCTCCGACCGTCATCTTGCCCTCCTTTGCCAGCATCACCGTGTCAACCATGGAACCGGTGGTGGTTAGAAGATTCTGAAGCGCGACGGGAATCGCAATCACGGAAAGTCCCTTTAAAAAATCCTTCCACGGAAAACCGGAGCGCTTCAAAATACCGTTCATATTCTTCATACCTCGCCGAAAGTGTATTCTCTGTATCCATAAATCAAGCTTTTTTCTTTCGCGTAAGCTTTCCAAGCACCGCTTTCCGTTCCTCTCCGGAAAGCAATATGAACACCTCAGCCAGAAGGCTCACTGCGCATGAAATGAATACTCCAAGCACCAACAGCATCCAGCCGGATGCAGGAAGAAGCGCACGGACCGCAAGCGAAACAAGACATACTATCAAAAAGCACAGTACCGATATCGCTACGTCCTTGTAAAACACATACCATTTACACTCCAAAAGCTTCGCTGCATACGGAAGCGTGATGGCAAGCTCACGCAAAATCCAAATAATACAGCTTGCGCCTGCAACCGCATATGTTCCAAGGTCGGTAAACTTCAAAAGTAAATATACCACGACAAAGTTCACCAGTCCGCCCGCACATATTGAAAGCGCATTCACTTTCAGCTTATTGGTCGTTGTAAAAACATTATAGAGCACGTGCGTGCCGGATAAAAACACGAGGCTCATGCAGGACAAAAACGAAAGCACATTCAGCTTACCTGCATCCATTCCGGGAAGCCAGAGAGTATAAAATGTGGAGCCGAATACGAGAAACACACCGACCGGAATCGAAATAATGACGCTTGAAATCCGAATCGCCCACCTGAGATTCTTAAGAACCGCATTTTTTCCGTCCGTCGCATAGGCAATGGTAAGGTTGGGGGCAAAATTCCGATTTATCAGCTTTCCAAGCCGCATGATATTGGTTGGCACCGTCTTGGCAATGGATAAAACGCCCATTTCGAGAGGGCTGATAAACAGATTGGTAATCAGAAGATCAAGTCCCGTCATCAGGATGTTGCCGCACTGGCTGACGGTATCCCATATGCCCGACACAAGCAGCCGCCTGATATACAAGATTCTGAAATTCCTAAGGCGAAAGCGCACATCCGGAAGAATTTTTTGTTTCAGAACAAAATGTGCAAGCATTGAAAGCCCAGCAAGCGCAAAGTCGACAAGGCTCACATAATAAATGTGAGGTTCAAGCGTATAGAAAAGCGTCATAACAACCGCAAAGCGCAGAATATGAACGCCGATATTGATGAGATTGGTATACAAAAGCCTGTTCTTTATAAAAAGAGAGGTGGAAAAAACTGACGTAATCAGCGAAAGAAAATAGCTTCCGAACACAAAGGCAAACAGGATTTTGACGTCCTCCGCATTTGCGGTTTCAATATTTACAAGGTTCTCCAGATTGTGTATGCAAAAAAAGCCTGCAACAAACAAAACCAGTATTACCAGCACATTTCCAAGGCCAAGCGACGCATAATACTGGTTTACCTTTTCTTTATGGCCTTTATGGTATTCTATGGACATAAAGCGAGCGCCCATAAAGTTGAGCGTCGTTGCAAGGAGCGACGCGTATGTAACAAAGTTATTCGCAAGCTGCGTAAATCCGCTGGCTTCCTCTCCCAGATGCTTTACGATATAGGGCGTTAAGCAAAAGTTCATGGCAAGCGTAATCAGCATGGACAGCATATTTGTCGCAATGTTGACGACCGTTTCCTGATTCCGGTTCAGTTTTCTCATATCTATTCCCTTCCGAGGCGCAAATGCAATACCATTATAAGTCCCGCGCTGTGTAAAGTCAACTTTGTGCTTGCAAGGAACGCGCGCCTGTAATACGATTCAAAAAAAGCCCAAAGGATGATGTCTGTTGATCAAAGCTTTGTTTTTCGATCTTGACGGTACGCTGCTTACCGACAACAAAACCGTTTCTCCCGTTACATGGCATACGCTTAAAAGGCTTCATGAAAGGGGAACAAAGCTGTTTATTGCAACCGGCAGGAGTATGGACCTGAAAAAGACATTAAACTGGACGGATGAAAACCTGGCCCTGTTTGACGGCGGCGCATTTGCAAACGGAGGAGTTGTCCGTTACCGCGATCAAACAGAATACATAACACTTCCAGAAAGCAGCGTCTGTTCAATAATTGACCAGGTATCGCGCTATTCAGGGCTTCACATGTCCCTGCACCTGACAGACGGCAAGTGCGCTTTCAATTATTCGCTGCCTGAACGATTCTACGGCCCCTGGGGAATGAATCAGAGCACCATTGTTTCTCTCAATGAGCAGGCAAAAGCGCAAACGGTCAAGATTCTGATATTTAATGAGAATCTAATCGATACGGTAACGGAAATTCCAAAATCGCTTTTTGAGAATCTTTGCCAAAGCTGCGGTTCACAGGTAAACTTTTACCTGACAGACCAGGAAAAAACCATACAGGCCGCAAGCAGCAAAGCCGACAAAAAGCGCGGCGTTACACGCCTGATCGCTCTTGCCGGCTTAGCGGATGAAGAGGTTGCGGTATTTGGCGATGATGAAAACGATATTCCCATGCTTCGTCACTTTTCAAACAGCATTGCAATGGGAAACGCTGCCGACCGCGTTAAGGCATGCGCAAGGCACATAACCCTTTCAAACAATTCAGACGGCATTTCTCACGCCGTAACATGCATACTGAAGCTGCTTTGATTTATTCGTCCGCACCGAATTCCGGTATATCAATTTCCTTCATTCGAGCGTCCTTTCCGTCGGCTAGATACAGCGTTTTGATTTCGTACGGCCTGAATGTAAGAGTACCGCTTATACCGGCAAAGCGGAAATCCACATCCGTCCGGGTTTCGCGGCCGACGGCCTCAAACAACCTGACAACATAGCCCTGTCCATTCTCCGCGCGTTTCACACAGCGCATCATGATGTTGCCCTTTTCTATGAATACGCCCTCCGATTTCGCGCCAAGCGCTCCTTCATGATAGGTTTCCACCACCCATTTTACAGGCTCGTTCAAAAGCGCCGCCTGTCTGACAACCTCGCTGTTTTGCCACGCACCCGCATACGGATACAGGCTGTAGGAAAAGCGCGTCTCACCCATCTGCATGTATTCCATAGATCCGTCGCGTTCCGTCTGCCCGTAATGATCCGCAAAGGCCGAGGTATTCAAAACAGTCAAGCGGATTTCATTCCCGAAAGCGCTCATCGAATACGCGCCGGTATTGAGTATCGCACAGCCGCCTTTCGAACCGGTGCCCAGCGTCCACCTTTGAATGGGATCCTCTTCTCCCTTCTGATCGCGCTCAATTGCGCCAAACGGAATTTCAGATACCACCTTCATATTTTCGGCACAAACCGGCAGCACAACCTTTGCCAGCCTGTGTTTTTCATAGGTATCAATTTTTGCAGACACCTTTATGTTTTTTGCATTCTCTTCCAATATATAATCGCGCACAAGAACGCTTGAATACAGGCGGGATTTTGCGCGGATTACTGCGCGGCAAGGGCCGTTTTCAAGAACCGTAACCTCTGCATCCGAAAAAACGCCGACAGACTTATCAAAAACGAATACATTATGCGCCCATGTGTCGCACGCCTCAACATCATACAATTCAAAACGAGTCGGAGCGCGCAGGGCTTCATATGCGCCTTCCTTTACAAAAAGCGACGCAATTTCGCCCGTCTTTTCGCAGACCGATACGCGGATATACCGGTTTTCCATTGTGAAGCCGCTGACTTTAAGTCCTGTATCCGGTTGCGGCGCTTTTTCCCCGTCGCTCGCAACCCAATACAGACGATAACCGAAGGCGGGAATCCTTACGCTGAAAACCGAATCCCATTTATCGCTTCCGTTGGTTCTCTTTGCGCGAACCGTCTGACAGGGCACTTCCTTTCCCTCGTCGTCAAACGCACCGGTTATCTCGCTTAAAACGTGCACAAGGCCTTCCGCTTCAAAAGAATGCGGGTTAAACACAACCACCGGCGTTTTTTCGCCCGGCATAAACCAGCGCCAGAAATGCCCTTCCTTGGAACGGATATGCGCTTTGTTTTGGCACATGGTATCCACATTCCAAGAAAGCCTTTGAAGCGCTGCATTCTCAGCGTGAGACGCGTCGGACAACGCAGCGCTCAGTTCGGTTACCATATCGTCCAGCGCTTCACGGATGGAACATCCGCCCAGAAGATCGTGGAATTGATTAAACATGAGCTTCTTCCATGCCCGGTCAAACGAGGCGCGATCGTTATTGACCCCCACACCTTTTGCATCCGCCAGAACATGAAATGCTTCCGCTGACAGAAGCTCGTTCTCCACCCTTCTGTGAAGCATCTTGGTATTGGCGGCTGTGGAATAACAGCCGGAAGCATGATGCTGCAGTTCACCCTTCCAAACCAGAAGCTCCTTGTTGTTTAGCGCATCAAAATACACGTCGGGAGACGAGTATACTACCCTTTCCTTCCCATTTACCTCTCTCCAGGCTTCAATTTCGCTCAGGCACCTTTTCGTAGGACCGCCGCCATGGTTGCCAACGCCATAAAAGCACATCATCGGCAATCCGGCTTTCTCGCAGAGTGATAGAGACAGTTCAATCTTTTCAACAATATTCTCGCCTGCATAGACATCCGGAATCCGAAACGCACGCACAGCGGTTCCATCGATGCCTTCCCAGCGCAGCGCGCCTTCCGGAATGTCCGCATTTTCATGAATCATCGGGCGCATCCATACGTAATTGACAATCCCCGCAAGGGTTAAAAGCTGCGGAAGCTGTCCGTTGTGACCAAAAGTATCCACATTATAGCCACTTTTTACGGTAAGTCCGAATTTCTCCCTGAAATAGCGCTGGCTGTACAGAAGATGCCTTGCTATCGATTCCCCTGAGGGCGTGTTCATATCCGGCTGCACCCACATGCCGCCTACAACCTTCCAGCGGCCTTCCCGTATGCGAAGGCGGATTTCTTCAAACATATCCGGCGCATTTTCCTCCACCCATTCATAGTAAGAACAGCAGGCGCAGGTAAATACATAGCCCGGCGTTTCGTTCATGCGGTCAAGCGCCGAACGGAATGTCGCTTTGATTTCGTGAAGCCCTTCCCGCCAGGTCCACAGCCAAACGGGATCAATATGCGCGTTTCCAATCAGATGAATCTGTTCCATGGGCATTCTCCTTTCGGTACGTTCCTGCATTGTTCCATTGTATCGGATTACCAGATAAACGGTATGATTCTGTATTTGACACGCGCCTTGTACGCTTCATAACCTTTAAGCTCCTTCTCAAGCAGCTTTTCTTCGCCCGATATCCGTAAAACAATCATAAACGGATAGGGCAAAAAGCATGCAAGAGACCACCACGACCCCAGGACGACGGGGATGGAAAGAAACAGAAAAACCGTCGCCGCATACATTGGATGACGAACAATACCATACAACCCTTGATCAACGACCTTTTGATTTTCCTGTACCTCGACCGATCTTGAAAGATACCGGTTTTCCCGCATGACCTCGGCATACAGCGCATAAGAAAGCAAAAGAATCAGGCCTGCAATCATAACAATGCCATCCGCCACATGCGACCACCCATACCTGTAATCAAGTCCGGAAACGATAAAACCCACCATAAAGAGAAGCCCCGAAACCGCAACCACGCCCCGCTGCGTTTTCTCCGTTTCACGGGCATTCAGCCTTTTTTTAAGAAGATCGGGCGCTTTTACGAGCAATACCACGCCAAGAATCAGCATAGGCACAAACAGAAGTCCGATAAACAGCCAGCCATTGCTGTATGAAAGCGTGCCTGCAGGAAGAAACAAAAGCGCGCCTGTAAGCAAAAGTCCCGCTAAGAATTTTGCAAAAGCGCTTATCATCAGTTTTTTCATACGCACACATCCTTTAATCAATTAAATTCATTATATCACAAACCCGCGTTTTTCCATAGTCAAGACGCGCAAAAACAGCGGAAGAATATTCTCCCGCCGCCACATTCAGTATTCTGCTTTCCATCTTTACCACGTCTTATCACATTTCCGTTTTCAGCGCCTCTTCTTCTGTGCTTGCGCTTTCAAACACCGCTTCCTGCGGACGCTGATCCTCGGCATCCAGCGTAAATGCAGAAACCTCGAAAGCATTGCGTACCACGTATTCGCCGTTATCCGTCAGCTTCTGATATTCGCGCGACTGAAGGCGACCGGTAACGCGCACGCGATCCCCCACCCGGAAGCGAGAGGCATACTGTGCGTTTCTGCCCCAAGCGATACACGGGATGTAGTCCGACTTTCCGAACGCGCGGTTCACAGCAATCATCATATCGCAGATTTCACGTCCAAACGGTGTAGATCGATAAATCGGCGGCTTGCAAAGCGCACCGGTAAGCTCTACACGGTTCATGGTTTCATTATCGTTCGTCAAAGACAAGCTCTGAACAAACAGCGTAACCATCAGGCGGCCGGCGCCTTCAACCACCTTGTTATAGCTTCTGACCTGTCCGCTTACAAGCAAAAGCGCGTCCAACGGCAGATGCGCATCCGCAATCAATTTTCCCGGCAGCGTAATCGGCAGGCGGTCAACGGCGCCCGAAAGGCGTTTAACCACCAGCGTTCCCGTATAAAACGGCTCGTTCATAACCTCGTGCGATAAAACCGGTGCACCTTCCAGCTTTCCGCAAGCAATCATTCGATTATTGGGATTTTCCATCGTATCACCTCGTACTTTATTGCTTTCCTACGGTTCGCTATCAATGATATGAGCCGATAAAAGCAATTATGCATCCGAAGTACGCCTTTCTTTTATCCATCGGCGCTGACAAACGCCGTTCGTATCAAAGCCAGTGAAGCAGCGGCTCCATAAGCCTGAGCGCATCGTTTCTGCCGCGTTCATAGGCTTCGTTCATCCTGTTTACATTCTTTTCAAGCCGCTTTACCCGAAGCGGCGTATCCGGCTGAATGACAAATACGCTGCCGGTCTGCTTTAAGCTGTCGATTTCGTCAAGCGCGCGGTTGTACGCTTCGTGTCTGCCGATCAGCGCATCCCGAAAGCGCGGATACGCCGAATAGCACAGCTTTGGCGGGAAAGCAGAGCCCGCTTGTTTCCGGTATCCCTTTTCCCTGGTCAGAACGACGACGTTTTTTTCATATCCCATACTGCGGAACGTGCAAATGGGAATTGCGTCGCTTACCCCGCCATCCAGATACTTCGCGCCATTCACTTCAACAATTTTCGAAAAATACGGAAGCGAGGCAGACGCACGGATGTAATCGATCTGCGCGTTCATATCCGTCAAACGGATATACTCCGGCTTTCCTGTGATTACATTCGTTAAGACGGCATAAAACGGCGTTTGGCGTTTCATAAACGCTTCATTGTCATATACATCCAACTTTTCGGGAAGTTCCCGATAGCAAAAGTCTGCGCCTGCAATGTCGCCAGTCCTTATCCAGCTTTGAAGACTAAAAAACCTTGGATCCTTCAGATATTTTCTATAATAGCGAATGCTTCTGCCCATTTGCCCCGACAAATATGATACGCCGTGAATTGCCCCTGCAGATACGCCGATTACGCCGTCAAAGTCAAGACCCCGTTCCATAAAAACATCCAGAACGCCCGCCGTATAAATGCCGCGGACTCCGCCGCCCTCCAGCACAAGCCCTGTTTTCATACGCTGTATCCACCCTCCTCGCAGGGATGGGGAAGCTTTTTGATATAGTTTACGGAAACCGGCCTGTAGGTATCGCGGTAAAAGGCCAGATATTCGTTAAAATTCATGCGCATATTAAGCCCCATCAGCTCCATTTTTACGCCGTATACATCCGCCATTACATTCAGCGGCTTTAGTCCGCATTGCATATAAAAACGCTTTCTGTCGCGCCTGCTTTGCCTGTCCGGTCCATCCTCATATTCCGATTCGATTTCAAGAAAAAAGCGTTTGCCCCTGTAAACCTCCAGAAGCCGCATAAGCGCCGCGGTTCCGATTCCCTGCCTTTGCATGCGCTTGCTGACCGCAAGATAGTCAAGCATTATCAGATCCGATCCGTTCAGCGTAAATGCAAACCCTGCAAATCTGCCGCCTTTGAAAAACATCCACGCGTCTGTCTGCCCGGCGCGCCATTTGGAGATAATTCTTGAAAACGGCTTTTTCTCTTCCCGCGGAAATGCCTTATGATACAGGAAAAATACCCTGACAAAATCCCATACGGAAGCGGCATTCCTCATCGTAATATCTTTTGTAATCATAGTTTTTTATCCGAGTCATTTATTTTTCAATAATTATATCACATACATTCTTATGATACAATCCATTTATATTGTGCATTTTATATTAAAACGCCGTCTGCTCAGCAGACGGCGCCGGATGGTCAAGACGTTTCAGCAATTCCAGCGTTTGAGCAGATCCTGCATCCACTCGTATACGTCCATTCGATATACGCTTTCAAGGTTTTCAGGAGAAAGCACTTCTTCAGCGGTCCCGTACGAAACCGCAGTCCCCTTATCCATAAGTACTGCATGCGTTCCGTATTTTTTAGCAAGCCCCAAGTCGTGTACGACAGATATCACAGCCCGGCCCGGCATTTTGCGCCACTCGTCGATCAGTTCAAACACGTTTTTCTGATACACAAGATCCAGATGATTCGCAGGCTCGTCCAATATCAGGATTTCAGGCTCCTGCGCAAAAACCTGCGCGAGAAAGGCCCTCTGAACCTCTCCTCCGGAAAGTTCCAGTATGCTCTTATCCTTGTGCTCCAGCATCCCCGTGAGCAAAAGCGCCCGTTGGATCGCGCGTTCTCCTCCTTCGTCCTTTTTAGACAAAAAGCCTTTCTGATGCGCATATCTTCCGAGTTTCACGATTTCCCCCACAGTAAAGGCATAGCTTACATGATTATGCTGCGATAAAACGCCAATTCGTCTGGCAAGCTCCTGTGGCTTATACGCTTGTAGGCGTTTTCCGGACAAAAGGATCTCTCCGCCAAAAGGCACGGCCCTCTCTATTGCGCGAACGAGCGTGCTTTTCCCCGCTCCGTTCGGCCCTACAAGCATCAGCCATTGACCTTGAGTTACTTGAAAGGAAAGATCCTTAACGGCCGTATAATCCGAATACCTGACCGAAACATTCTTTACCGTCAGCATGCCGTTACCTTCCCTTTCTCGTGCGATAAAAAATCGCAACAAAAATCACCGAGCCTACCAGCGACGTTATTACGCCGATAGGAAGCTCAACGGGGCTGAGAATCGTGCGGGCGGCAAGATCTGCCAGCAACAGGAAGATTGATCCGAAATACATGGAAGCTGGCAGCAGTTTTTTGTGATTTGGCCCGACAAGCATGCGCGCCATATGCGGAACCACGAGTCCCACAAACCCGATCGTACCGCCCACGGACACCGCAACGCCGATTAACACCGAAACTGCAATCAGCACAATCAGCTTCACCCGCGAAACGTTCACGCCTATGTTTCGCGCATTGTCTTCGCCTACCGCAAAGGCATTCAGCTCGCCTGCGCATTTCAGTATGGCAAAGCCGCAAAGGAACAGTGCGGCAAAGAGGATACCGGCGTACTCATATGAACTTCCCGCAAGGGAACCCATCGTCCAGAACGTAATCGCCTTCACTTTCTCGCCTGCAAAAGCGATAATCAAACTGATCAGGGATGAGGCAAACATCGAGAATATCACGCCGATCAATATGATGCTGTGCGTAGAGAGCGATTTATCCAGCGCATACGCAAGGGATAAAATGATCATAAGCGACAAAAACGCAAACAGCATGGCAAGCGCCATTGTGCCACCAAAGGACAAGCCGGGAACGGCAACGCCGAATGCAATGGCAATAACCGCACCCAGCGAGGCGCCGCTGGATACCCCAAGCGTAGAGCCGTCCGCAAGCGGATTGCGCAGAAGTCCCTGCATAGCCGCGCCCGCAAGCGACAGCGCAGCGCCCGTCATCGCCGTACAAAAAACCCTGGGTACCCGAATCGGGATCACAATCGATTTGGCAAGAGAATCGGGAAGATGCGCATATGGAATCGCTTCTGACCAGCTTTCAAGGTTTATCCCTTCCAGCAATCCCTTCAGAAGTCCGGCAGCAGCATTATAAAGACTTCCGGCGATCACCCTAAGCGTATCAAAAAGTGGAATAACCGCGCTTCCAACAGTAATAGCAAGCAGCATCGCGCCTGCAAGCGCAAGCGTAAACAAAAGATAGGCGTAAACGCCAAACCGTTCCTTCGTTCGCTTCATGTAATTCCTCTTTACTCACTGATTTGACCTTCTATAAATGCGTGCATTGCTTCCGCCGCTTCCATCAGCCTTGGGCCTGGACGAGTGATGGCGTTTGAATCGGCAAGGAAGACATTTCCCGTCTGAACGGCGGAAATATAGCCCCATCCGGCTCGATTCATGATTTCATCCACAGGGTGCTGCCCATCGCCAAAATACATGGCGGTTGTTATGATATAGTCGGGGTTTCGGGCAAGCACCTGCTCCTGTGAAATCTCCTTCCAGCCTTTTAGGTCTCCAAAAGCATTGGTGAGCCCGCACATTTCGGCAATCTCATTCATGAATGTGCCCGTTCCCGCCGTCCAAAGCCCCCACTCCAGCGGCGAAACCTCAAAATATACGGTTTTCCCTGCGTTTTTCGAAAGGCTTGAAACTTTTTCAAAGGTACTCTTCATATCCTGTATCAGTTTCTGCGCTTCGTCATATTTTCCAAGCAGCGTTCCGATCATCTCGATGGCGTAGTATGTGCCTTCGATATCATCGGCGTCGCTTACGACAACGCGGATGCCGGCATTTTCAAGCATGTCTATCTGCTCCACTGTCTGCGCCATTTCCGTCATCAGAACAACCTCGGGCACCAGCGCAATGATCTGTTCGATATTCGTCTGTGCGCCGGACTCAACAACCGGAACCGACAGGATGGATTCGGGATAATCGCAGTAGGTTCCTCTGCCCAGAAGCATCTCTTCACAGCCTAGATAGGCAAGAATTTCGCAGTCAGACGGGGACAGCGCTACAACGCGCTCAGCCGGCTTATCAAGCCGCACCACACGACCGCACATATCGGTAATCGTTATGCCCTCCTCTGCCGACGACAGCGACAGCGCAATTAACAGCACTGCCATAAGGATCCAGAGTCTTCTTTTCATTCCCGTTCCCTCCGTTTTTTTTAATCAAATGAAAAACAAACACAGGAAACGCGTTTTCAACAAAAAAAACGTGTTTCTCCCTGAGAAACACTAATAAACCCATAGCAAAGCAATGCTCTGGCTTCAATAGCATATCCCACCCCCAGGGGCATGTATTACGGTGTAAACAGGTCTCCCGGCTTGGCATCATTCTACTAGCGCACCTTCCCGCATTTTCATACAGTGGCTCATTCGCGCTTTCGTCCGCTTCACGGTTACTGGGATAGCCCGGAAATTTCATCCGTGTTCCCATAACGCGCATGAATTATGCGCGCCGCGCCCTTTAAGGCGCAGATACACCGGCTATTCATTTGTCATGTAGATTATATCCGTTTTATTGGGTTTCGTCAATGCATTTGTAAGCAAAAAAATACGCCCCCAGGGCGGAAAAGGTCCAAAAACTGAAATGACCCTTGATTGCTTCATTTTTCGATCATCGTCTTTCTTTACAAACTCTGATCATCCGCAATCAAGGGTCATTTCTGTTGGATCTTATTATCTAACATCATTTTAACCTCTCTTTCTTTAGATTGACTAAGCTTCCCGATCTCCTTCTTTACGAAGATCCATCCAGGCTGTTTCTTCCCGGTTTTTGAAAGCCTTGTCTCAGGAACTGTTTACCTGTCCATCGGTATCACCCTTCCTGTTTTGTGATTACATTATAATTCAAATGCCTCTAATTTTCAATACCGAATATTGCACAAAGTTTAAAATGTAAACTATGGATGATTTGCAGAATTTTTACATGCAGTATTGACTTTCATTTCATTATCTGGTAGAATTAAAATGTTGGCGCGTAAATGCGCCTATGTTTTTTTATCGAAAATAATTCGCGGCGGCAGGCAAAACCATTCCCTGCCGCCGCATTTTTTCCTTAGTTCGTTGACAAATCATATACTTCGTGTTATGATGTATTCCATTAAAGGAGGTATTCGATGGATCACCAATTGAAGCGAGGGCTGCTGGATGTATGCGTTCTGGCTGCCATCAAGAACGAAGCTTCATACGGCTATAAAATCATCAAAGACGTAAAGCCGTACATCGTGCTTTCGGAGTCTACCCTGTACACAATCCTCAAGCGGCTGGAAACGGCGCGTATGTTGACGGTACGCACGGAAGAGCACAACGGACGGCTTCGAAAATACTACCACATCACAAAAGCAGGAATTGCTAGGATTGATGATTTTAAAAATGAATGGAATGAGCTTCTGGCCGTACATCGCTTTGTAACCCGAGAGGAGGATGTAAATGACTAAGCGTGCGTTTCTTGCGGACCTCAGCAGCAGGCTGTCCGGCCTTCCGCAGGCAGAAGTCGAGACGCAAATAAACTTTTTTAGCGAAATGATTGACGATTACGTGGAAGAAGGTTTTTCAGAGGAAGAAGCGATTGCAAAGATCGGTCCGGTTGACGCAATCGCCCGAAGCATTGCGGCAAGCGTTTCCGGTTCATCCAGGGAAACAACAACGCCCAAACCCCGGACCAACCCCATGGTAATCACCTTATTGATTCTGGGGTCCCCCATCTGGCTTTCGCTTGTGATTTCCATTTTCGCCGTACTCATTTCTGTGCTTGCTTCTTTGTGGGCTGCGGTTCTGTCCGTCCTGGCAGTGCCTCTGTCGACTGCAGTCTGCGCATTTGCCGTACCGCTTGCAGGCATATTCTTTCTTTTCAGCGGCCATCTGCATACAGGCATCGCTGCAATCGGCGCCGGTTTCGTACTGGCGGGGATCTCCATTTACCTATATTTCACCGCTAAAGCAGCCGTAAAGGGCGCATGGTTCCTTACAAAGAACCTTTTTGCATTTGTCTATCGCATTCTTCCAAGAAGGAGGACGGTATAATGACCCGAAAAACGAAAGGTTGGCTGATATCGGGCGCAGTTTTCCTATTGGTTGGTCTGGCCATGATTCTTTCGGTGTTGCCCGCACTGGATTGGGATTTCAGAAAGCTGAGCACCGGAAAATATGAAACAAACACGCATACAGCCGAAGAAGCATTCCGGAATATTTTCATTGACACCTCCACGGCGGACATCCTTTTTACGCCATCTACAGAAAATGAATTAAGAGTCGTTTTATATGAACTGAACACCAAAAAGCATACCGTTACCGTTACAGACGACACGCTTTCCATCTGCGAACAGGACGAGCGAAAATGGTATGAGTTTATCTTCATAGCGTTCGATTCGCCGAAAATCACTATTTTTCTGCCGGGAAGCGAATACGAAAGGCTGTTTATTCGGAATAGCACCGGAGATATTGAAATTCCTGACGCCTACCAATTTGACGAAATCGACATATCGCTCAGTACGGGCGATGTAACAAACCGCGCCTCCGCCGAAAGCATACTTATCAAAGCAAGCACGGGAAGCATCACCCTCGAAGGGATCTCGGCGGAAACGATTGATCTTACCATTTCAACCGGCAAAACACTCCTGACCGATATCCGCTGCAATAGCCTGAACTCAAGCGGCAGTACCGGCCGAATCACTCTTACAAATGTAATCGCTTCAAAAACGCTTACCATTACCAGAAGTACGGGCGATATACGGCTTGACAGCTGCGACGCACAGGATATTACGATTACAACCAATACCGGCGATGTAAGAGGCAGCCTGCTTACCGGAAAGGAATTTTCCGTTCACACCAGTACGGGCAGCGTCAGCGTTCCTGAAGCAGCCCCTGGCGGCAGGTGCAAAATCACCACCAGCACGGGAAATATCGCAATCAGCATTCAATCATAACTTCACAAGCTATAATACCAATAAATATCAAAAGCCGTCCGAAACACAAATCGGGCGGCTTTACGACTTATCAGGATCGGCAAAAACTCTTCTTCAGAAAACGACCGCTTCTTACATCTGTCTGTACGCCTTCATAAAGCGCAACCTCACCGTTTACCAGCACGTGCCGTATTCCTTTTGAAAGTCTGACAGGTTCCAGATATGTACTCTCAGGGGCAATCGTATTCGGATCAAATACAGTGATATCGGCTGCATTGCCCGTTCGGATCAGGCCTCTGTCCGTAAGCCCGATCATTTCCGCAGGTTTCATCGTCACGCGATGAACGGCTGCCTCCAGCGAACAGATTTTCCTCTCCCTCGCCAGACGGAAAAACTCCGTAATCGCAGCATAGGACCTTGGATGCGGTTTGCCCTTTACCCTCTTGGGATCTCCCGAAAGCGCCCAACCGTCCGAGCCGATTCCGACATCCTGCGACAGGAAATACAGCATATCGCCTTCATCCATCACAAAGAAAATTCCGCCTGCCTGTCCTCCGGTTCTTATCAATATTTCCGCCGCGGCTTCGGCGTAATCGGTTGTATTTAATAGATCCTCGGCGATTTCCCGAAGGGTTTTTCCGACAATCTCCGGCCACAGTCCGGCGTCGTCGTTGATCAGGCAGGTTTCGGCGCGCTCCCGATTGAAATAGTGCCCTCGGATATGCGAAACGATTTCCTCGCGTCTTTGTCCTTTTAAGTGCTTTACAACGTTTTTGCTTCCGCCCTCCTGACTCCATTTGGGGCAGCGGATTGTCAGATCCGTACAGGAAGCCGTGAACGGATACAGATCCGCTGATATTCTGACGCCCGACCGCTTTGCGCGTTCGATTCGCTCCCACACCTGCGCCACGCGCCCGTGTGCGCGGAAATGATCAATTTTCAAATGCGATATATGAACCCTGGCTCCACTTCTTTGACCGATACCCACCAGTTCATCAATCGCGTCGTCGATCTTCAGCCCTTCATTTCTCATATGACAGGGCACCAGTCCGTCATATCGCCTGACAATCTCGGAAAGCTCGGAAAGCTCATCCGCGCCCGCAAAAAAACCGGGCGAATACTCCAGTCCCAGCGACATGCCCCATGCGCCCATGGAAAGCTCGCGTTCAAGCAGCGCCTTCATTTGGGAAAGCTCCGCCAAAGAAGGTTTTCTGTCCTCATATCCCATTACGGCGGCGCGAAGCGTGCCATGTCCGACCAGAATCGCCTGATTCACCGCCATTTTATGATGGTTCGCATCAAAACAGCGAAGAAAGGCATTATACGATTCCCATTTCCCATCCCCAGTTGCTTTTGCAGGAAACGGACTTGAACCGCATTGCCCCGTAATCTCCGTGGTAATCCCCTGACTGAGTTTTGAGGCACAGGAATCGTCGGAAAGAAACGACGTATCGGAATGCGCATGTGAATCGATAAAACCGGGCGCAACCACGCAGCCGGAAGCCTCCAGAATACGGCTGTCTTCCGCGTCGATATGTTCGGAAATATCGGCAATCATTCCGTTTTTAATATAAATGTCCGCCTGATAGCTGCGGCTACCGCTTCCGTCAATGATGCGGCCGCCCCGTATAACGACGTTTTCCATAATCACTCGCTCCTGCCGTTATCCCGGGCCAGCTCCGCAAGATCATGAAACCGTTCAAGCACCCGGTCGTAGTTTCCCTTCACATGCGGAAACAGGCAATCCGAACAATCCTTGATGCCCTCCTCGTTGTACGAATATGCCCCCGGGCAGTTTTTCCCAAGCGCATACAAAGGGCAATAGCAGAATAAACAGTTGAACTGGTCCGGTTTATCCGTTTTATGGCAGGGAAAGTATTCGCACTTCGTATTCTGAAAGAACGCATAATGTTTATCGGGCACGTTCATCGCCTCCGAAACTCGTTGTAATTGCCGCGCGCCTTTTTACACGCTTAACCCCAATATATGCTTTTCCATACTCGTAACCGTCGCTTCTTCGTTTTCCTCCATATGAGAAAGAAACGTAATCACGCGTTTTTCCACGGGCAGTATATAGCATTTTTGGCCCCATTTTCCATTGATTGAAAATCCATCTCGGTATTTCCAGAAGAAATATCCGTAGCCGCCTTCCCGGTTCATTTGCTGAACGGACGACGCTTCCTTAATATATTCGGCGGACAACAGCCTTTCGCCATTCCACACGCCGCCGTTTACCAGCATCAGGCCTATTGCGCTCAGTTCCCGAACCGTAAGCTCCATTTTAGATGCTCCGTAAAAATACCCGTTCGGGCATCGTTCAAAGGGCGGGCTTACGATCTTAAGCGGCATAAACAGCTTTCGCGTAAGGTATTGATACAAATCTTCGTTCAGCGCCTCCGAAGCCGCCACGCCAGCCAGATATGCCGAAAAATTGCTGTAATGGAATACGGGCTGCTCGGTATTTACAAGCGGAAAATCCAGCGCTTCCCGAAGCCAGCAATCGCTTTCCGGCCGAAACGGATAGCCGTCAACAGACATAGATAGCAGCCTTTTCACCGAAATATAGCGGTATGCCTCCCTTTGCCGGGCGTTCATGCCCTTTTCAAAGCTTCCCGGCAGATAGCAAAGAACGGATTTATCGATATCGATTTTCCCTTCATCACGCGCCATGCCGACGGCGATGGAGGTAATGGACTTTGTGGCGGAATAAATCGGATGCCGATGGGTCTGTACATCGCCATATTCGGCAATGCACTGCCCGTTTTCATATACCTCCGCACCGAAAACCGCCCAGTTGTTTTCGATTATTTCGTGTACAAATCGGTCAAAATTCATATTGCCTCCGCTCAAGTGATCATGGTATTCATTATATCATTGCCAGCGCCTGTACGCAATCGCCATGCGGCGCATACGCACACCCGGTTTTCCCTTATTTAAAATAAAATGTTGAAATTTATTGTTTATCTTTAACTATAAATGGATTATAATACACAAAGCATGGTTATTTTCAACGTGAAGGAGTGTTTTTTATATGAAGCTGTCCCCCCTGCAGATCGCAAGATATCAGTACGCCCCCAACCTGCCCGGTATGCCCAGAAACGGTATTTCCGAAATCTGCGATAAGTAGGGCGCGGCTACTGAAAGCGTAGCCGATCAGGAAAAAATCAAGGCGCTGTTCCCCAACACCTACGGCAAAAACGAAATCACCTTCCAGAAGGGCGAAAATACCTCCGAAGCCAAGAAGCAGATCGTCGGCGTTATCCTTTCCGGCGGCCAGGCTCCTGGCGGACACAACGTTATCTGCGGTTTGTACGATGCGCTTAAGGCAACCAGCGCCGCCAACGTACTGTACGGCTTTAAGGGCGGCCCCAGCGGCCTTCTGAACGACGACTATATCGTCTTTGATGATGAGTATATCAACCAGTACAGAAATACCGGAGGTTTCGATATCATCGGCTCCGGCAGAACCAAGCTTGAAACCGAAGAGCAGTTCGCAGTGGTTGCAGAAGTATGCAAAAGCCACGGCATCACCGCTATTGTCATCATCGGCGGCGACGACTCCAACACCAATGCAGCCGTTCTGGCCGAGTACTTTGCTGCTCACAACACCGGCGTTCAGGTAATCGGCTGCCCCAAGACCATCGACGGCGACCTTAAGAACGAAGACATCGAGTGCTCCTTCGGATTCGACACCGCTACCAAAACCTACAGCGAGCTGATCGGCAACATCGAGCGCGACTCCAACTCCGCAAAGAAATACTGGCACTTTGTAAAGGTCATGGGCCGCTCCGCTTCCCACGTAGCGCTGGAATGTGCGCTGGAAACCCAGCCGAACATCTGCCTGATCGGCGAAGAAGTTGCCGCCAAGAAGATGTCTCTGGCCCAGATTGCCGACTATATCGCTGATTCCGTAGCCAATCGCGCCGCCAAGGGCTGGAACTTCGGCGTAGCCATCATTCCAGAAGGTATCGTAGAATTCGTTCCCGAGTTCTCCGTTCTGATTGCCGAAATCAACGAGCTGCTCGCCGGCGAAAAGACCGCTGCCTTCAACGCCCTTCCCAGCTGGAAGGAAAAGTACGCCTTCATCGAGAACGGCCTGACCAAGGAATCCATGGCGGTATTCGCCATTCTGCCTGAAGGCATTCAGCAGCAGCTGTTCCTCGAGCGCGACCCGCATGGCAACGTTCAGGTTTCTCTGATCGAGTCTGAAAAGCTGTTCTCCGCCCTCGTTAAGGACAACCTTGCCGCGCGCAAGGCTGCCGGTACCTACAAGGGCAAGTTCTCTCCCCTGCATCACTTCTTCGGCTATGAAGGCCGCTGCGCGTTCCCGTCCAATTTCGATGCGGATTACTGCTACTCCCTCGGCTACAACGCCTTCATGCTGATTCAGTACGGCTACAACGGATACCTTTCCAAGGTTTCCAACCTCTCCAAGCCCGCAGACGAGTGGATCGCAGGCGGTATGCCCATCACCAAGATGATGAATGTCGAAAGACGCAACGGCCAGGATAAGCCCGTTATCCGCAAGGCACTGGTTGAACTCGACGGTAAGCCCTTCAAATTCTTCGAAGAGCACAGAGCCGAGTGGGCAGTGGAAACCTGCTTTACCTACCCGGGCGCCATCCAGTACTACGGCCCCACCGAGGTTTGCGACCTGACCACCAAGACCCTCGCTCTTGAAAAAGCATAATTTTTCCAAGTGAACATACATTTGAGCGCCCGTACGGTTTCGTACGAGGCGCTCAATTTATGCGTCGCTCAAAATCCCAGCTCTTCAAGCGTTGGCTGCGTTTCCGAAAGGCGGTAGACGCGCCCGTCCGGGGTTCGTTTCAAAAACCCATAATCGCACATCTCTCGTCTAAGGGTAGCCGGATCGTTGAAGGTATGATGCATTCGCAGCGCTTCGTTGATCTCTTTTTCAGAATACTCCGTTCCCTTTTCAAGCTTACCGGCCAGAAATATAAGCGCATAAACCTTCATTTTTCTTTTGGCCGGAAACGCTTTCAGCCTGCCTTCGATATCCAGAAAGCTTTTAAGGATTGTTTCCATAGTTCCCCTCACACAATGCATATTTTCTATTTCAGCGGTTTTCGAGCCAGATACAGCACATATGTATCAAAAAACACAATCTTATTTCCGGCTTCCAGTACCGCCTCGCAAAGCCCATTGAACAATTGCGTTTTATAGGGTTCGGGAATAACAATATGGTCGCTATGCGTACCCGAGAAAGCGACATATTCATCGGCGGTGAATTCGCGTATACCCGGATATTCACGCTTTTCAAAGTGTTCGTACCCGTATTTCACGGCATTTGCATACCGAAAGTTCCCATGCGTATATGGGATTTCGGGTTTGAAGTACTTGGCATAAGACTGTTGTATTTTCTCAAACAAGCTTTCATTCGGCGTTTTGTAATCGCCTCGTGTCAGCATCATTGCCAGCGTTCCGCCGGGCTTGAGGAGCGCAAAGGATTTGGAAAATGCAACTTCCTCCGGGATCCATTGAATGGTTGCTGCCGAGTAAATCATATCAAACCTTTGGTCCAAAAAATCATGTGTGATGAAGTCGTCGTTCACAATGCTGAAATTAGATTGCGCGCCATATTTTTGCTTCATCATTTCCGTAAGACTTGCGCCAAGCTCTATGGCGTGATATTCGCAGCCCGTCATCAGAATCGGTTCCGTTGCCTGTCCTGTTCCCGGACCCAGTTCCAATACGGTTTTGCCCGGCCCAATATCAGCATATTCGATCAGATCCCTGAATAATTCGCTTGAATACCGGGGCCGATACTTATCGAATTGCTCGGGAATGGTATCAAATACTTTTCTGAGTTCCATAATACATTTGTCCCGCTTTATCAAGTATTTGGAGCGCCCATATTTGCGTTCGCACTAAACGCTATCGGCAAAACAATCTTACCAATCCAAACTAAAGTATTCGTATAATTCAATCGATCCGTCATACCCACTCAGCGACAGAGCGAAACGCCTTTCTACTCCGTTCGAATCCGCAAAGGAAATACCGTAAGTTGTCATATCCCCGTAGAACACAATACCCGCTGTAAAATAGGTATCTTCGCCAAGCCAGTCAAGGCTGCAATACTCCTCCAGGGTTTCAAAACCGTCGCCGTATGTCAGCATATGAAAGGAAAAATCTGTAATATATTCGTTTACGCGTATTGCGACCCGCGTCATGTATTCAGAGTTGTCAACAACAAAATCACACCAATGATCGGGGATTTCATCAATCACTTCGGCAAAGTAGGCGGTAATCGGCGGATTTCCCGACTCTTCCGCATGGCTCAGGTTTACCCAGCCAGCGCCTGATTTCAGCCTTCCCCAAAAATCACCAAAAGCATCTGTTTTTTCCTGAACGATGGTATATACTCCGTCAAGGCCTACAATGTCTATTATAGCGCCGCCTTCCTCTCTGGGCGCATCAAAGATCGGTACCCATGCAGCAAGTCTAACCTTCCGGGCTGATTCAGCGGGCAAAATGTCAGCTTCCATCGGCACATCAGTAAGGCGCACCCATCCGGCACCGGATTTTAACTTGCCCCACAGATAACCTTCCCAGCAAATTGCTTCCTCTACAATGGTGTAAACCCCATTTTCACCGACAAGCTTCGCACATCCATAATCCATGCCGGGGCCCTTATAAATCTGCTCGGATGCATTCAGCTTGATCGTATAAGATTCCGCCAACGCGTATGCGAAAGACGCAATAACCAGCATACACACTACAGCAAGTATCAGTATTTTCGTAATTTTCCGCATAAGTATGCCTCCTTTCCATGTATCAGACTTTAGTAAAAGCCGGAAAGTTCCCTGTCCGCCTCTTCGGTAAGCTTCTGTTTGCCCGACACATATTTTATCATAAGCCGACAGATTCTTCAATCAGTCAATCCTAACGTTTAAAAAGACGTTTTGTTTTCAAAGCATACCCTTAAAAAATCCGATTTCTCTCCCCCGAATGCCGGACAGGGCTGACACTAAACAGAATTCCGCAAAGAATCAATAGAAAAAGACCGAAAGCACAGCTTATTGCAATGCTTCCGGCCTGATGCCGAGTATCAACAGATCATCGTATTCCCTTATCTAACGCCTGCCGGCGGCGGAGTTCGCACCCGTGCGGGACGCCGTTTCCCCTTTAGCGCTCCTGATTGCTGTTCTGCTGATTCTGATTGTTCCGGTTGTCGTTCTGCCGGTTCTGTTTGTTGCTCTGCTGGTTCTGATTATTGCTCTGGTTGTTCTGATTGTTGTTCTGCTGATTCTGGTTATTGTTCTGGTTGTTGTACTGTTGGTTCCGGTTATTGTTCTGGTTGCTGTACTGCTGATTCTGGTTATTGTTCTGGTTGTTATTATCCATCATGGGGAATCCCTCCTTTTCTTTGTTCGGGAATAGTTTGCCGCTCATCCCGGAAAACTATTCGCAAAAGAATGTGGAGGCGCAAAAAATGTTGCTCATTCAAAACGGGCTGCTATATACCATGGAATCAGAACACGCCTTTCATGGCGATCTTCTGATTGATCAAGGCAAAATTCTTCAAATCTCCAATCATATATTGTCAACCGAGCGCATGCAGATCATCAACGCTTCCGGTCTGCGCGTATATCCCGGTTTCATTGACGCCCACAGTCACATCGGAATCTCTGTAGAAAAGAAAACCGGCCAGGGCGATGAATGCAATGAGAATACGAACCCGATCACGCCATGCATGCGTGCAATTGATGCAATTAATCCAATGGACAGCGCCTTTCACAATGCGCTGGCTGCAGGTGTCACAGGGGTAATGATCGGTCCCGGCAGCGCCAATCCCATAGGAGGGCAATTTGCTTTCATCAAAACCTGCGGACGCCGTGTAGACGATATGGTTGTTTTGTTTCCTGCCGCCATCAAGCTGGCCTTCGGCGAAAACCCAATGACATGCTACGGAACCAACGGAAATATCCCTTCCACCCGCATGGGCATCGCTTCTCTGATCCGCGAAGAGTTGACGCTTGCCAGACAATACTTTGACAGCGGCAGTTCCGGTCAGTTTACAATGGAGTGCTACCGGGAACTGTTTCTTCGGAAAATCCCGCTGAAAGCACATGTACATCGCGCCGATGATATTTTCACCGCCATACGCATTGCTTCAGAATTCAATCTCGACATAACGCTCGATCATTGTACCGAAGGCCACCTCATCGCAGAAGAGATTGCAGACAGCGGATATCCGGCAATCGTAGGCCCCTCTCTTGCATCCCGCAGCAAGGATGAAGTAAGCTTGTCCGACTTCAAGACCCCGGGCATTCTAAAAAAAGCCGGCGTAACGGTAGCATTAACCACCGATCATCCCGTCTCTCGCATCCAGTACCTTCCCCTTTGCGCCGGTCTCGCCGCAAAGGAAGGCATGGGCGAATGGGGCGCGATCAGAGCCATCACCATTGACGCCGCGAAAATCTGCCGCGTGGACAATCGCATCGGAAGTCTTAAGGAAGGCAAGGACGCCGATATCGTACTGTACAACGGCAATCCGCTTGAAATTGCATCCTCCGTACACATGACGCTCATCGACGGTAAAGTCGTATGGCGGGCAGAGGAGGTATAACGATGAAAAGGCAATCCATATGGCAAGATGACGCACATTTTCCGTCCTTTGCACCGCTTGACGGCGACCTGTCAACGGACGTACTGATCATTGGCGGCGGAATGGCAGGCATCCTCTGCGCGCGCATGCTTGCATCTGAAGGCATTGATTACGCGCTCGTTGAAAAAGATACTCTATGCTCCGGCGTTACAAAGAATACAACCGCCAAAATCACCCTGCAGCACGGTCTTATTTATCACAAGCTGATAAAACGTCTGGGGCGCGAACAGGCGCAGCAATATCTAACCGCTAATCAGGCTGCGCTGAATCTATACAGGGAATGGGCGGAAAGCATAGACTGCGATTATCAGACTTTAGACAATTTTGTTTATTCCACTTGCGACCGAAACATCCTTATGCAGGAGTTGGCTGCGCTAAACAGTCTGAAAGTGCCGGCTGAATATGTTCGAAGCCTGCCGCTTCCCATATATACGAAAGGCGCGATTCGCGTACCGGCGCAGGCGCAGTTTCATCCTCTGAAATTTGCCGCCTCCATTTGCCGGGGTTTGAACATTTTTGAACACACCCGCGTACTGGAGCTCGCGCCAAACTGTATTCGTACCGAACGCGGCAGGATCCATGCGCGCCGGATCATTGTTGCCACACACTTCCCCATGCTGAACAAGCATGGCAGTTATTTCATGAAGCTGTATCAGCATCGCTCCTATGTACTCGCTCTCAACTGCGATTATCCGCTTGACGGTATGTATGTAGACGAAAATGATAAAGGCATGTCCTTCCGCCGGTACGGAGATTATATGCTTCTGGGCGGCGGCGGTCACCGCACCGGAAAGAAGGGCGGAAGCTATCCGGAACTGCATGCATTTACGTCCAGACATTATCCGGATGCAAATCCCGTCATGGAATGGGCTGCACAGGACTGTATGTCGTTAGACGGTATTCCCTATATCGGCCAGTATTCCGGCCGAACGCCTGATCTGTACGTGACTGCCGGCTTCAACAAATGGGGCATGACGGGCGCGATGGTGGGCGCGATGCTTTTAAGCGGTATCATAACCGGGAAAACTCCGGAATGGGCGGAAATATTCAATCCTTCTCGTTCCATGCTTACTCCCCAACTGTTGATCAACGCCTCGGAATCCGCGTTCAATCTGATCACCCCTGTTGTTCCCCGCTGTCCGCACATGGGCTGCGCGCTGAAATACAATCCGCACGAGCATTCATGGGACTGTCCCTGCCACGGTTCACGCTTCACCGAGGACGGCAAGCTGATTGACAATCCCGCCACAGGCGATTTAAAGGAGAAGTGACATGAAAAACCGCCTTCAATATGAATCCAGTCCCTATCTTCGACAGCATGCGGGCAATCCGGTAAACTGGTATCCGTGGGGCAGCGAAGCCTTCGCCCGTGCCCGCGAAGAAGATAAGCCCATCTTTCTCAGCATCGGCTACAGCACCTGTCACTGGTGCCACGTGATGGCGCACGAAAGCTTTGAATCCGATGATGTTGCCCGCATTCTGAACGACGGCTTTATCTCCATCAAGGTGGACAAGGAGGAACGCCCTGACATCGACAGCGTTTATATGCGCGTCTGTCAGGCATTTACCAGCAGTGGAGGCTGGCCTTTGAGCGTCTTCATAACTGCTGATCAAAAGCCGTTCTTCGCAGGAACGTATTTCCCGAAAAGAAGCAGCCGCGGAATGATCGGCTTTATGGAACTTGCGAGCACAATCCGCCGCCAGTGGGACGAGGACCGGGAAGCGCTTCTGGATCACGCAGAGGAGATCATCACGCATCTTAATCGAACGGCCGCTTTCGAAAAACCGGATAAAGACCTGATCACGACAGCCGTCAGGCAGTATCAGCTCGCCTTCGATCAGGTTAACGGAGGCTTTGGCGACGCGCCAAAGTTTCCCGCACCGCACAATCTCCTTTTCCTTCTGGAGAACTACCGCCGTACCCACGAGGCAGCCTGTGCCAATATGGTCTCAAAAACACTGATGCGCATGTATCGCGGCGGCCTGTTCGATCACATTGGCGGCGGTTTCAGCCGCTATTCCACCGATGCGAAGTGGCTTATTCCCCACTTTGAAAAGATGCTGTATGACAATGCCCTCCTTATTATGGCCTACAGCCGGGCGCACGCCATTCTGGGCGATCAGGCCGAAGCCGAACTCTTCCTGAAAATTGCAGAAAGGACGGCAGAATATGTGCTTAATGAAATGACCTCCCCCGACGGCGGCTTTTACAGTGCACAGGACGCTGACAGCGAGGGTGAAGAGGGCAAATACTATGTCTTCAAACCGGAGGAAATCAGACGCGTCCTTCCGGAGCAGGAAGCGTCCGCCTTCTGCCAGCATTTCGGTATTACGCCAAAGGGCAATTTTGAAGGAAAAAGCATTCTGAACCTTTTAAGCGGCAATCCCTTTGAAGAACCGTTCAAAAAATTTCTCGAACCCCTTTATCAATACAGAAAGCAGCGGCATTCTTTGCATCTGGACGATAAAATCCTGACTGCATGGAATGGACTCATGATTTCCGCGCTGTGCGAAGTGTATCTGGAGAGCGGAAAATACCGGTGGCTGGATGCAGCCAAACGCGCGGACAGATTTATCAGTGAGCACCTGATATCCGGCGAAAAACTGTATGCAAGCCTTGCTTCCGGGCACTTGGGCGAAAATGCATTTCTCGACGATTATGCTGCATACTGCTACGCGCAGCTTTCCCTCTACCGTGCCACGCTCGAAACGGCGTATCTTGATAAAGCGGAAGAGCTCTGCGAAATCGTATTGAGCAATTTTTCCGATAATCCAACCGGTGGCTTCTTTTTCTCCGGCAAAAATGGCGAGCGCCTGCTCCTGAGGCCTAAAGAAACCTATGACGGAGCCATGCCCAGCGGAAACTCCTTGATGGCATGGAATCTTGTGCGTCTATGGCAGCTGACAGGCAAGGAAACCTATCAGGCATATGCACTGAATCAGTTGGATTTTCTTACAAAGGAAGCTTCGGCATACCCAATGGGATACAGCATGTTTCTTAGCGCACTGCAGGAGTTTCATTCTCCATCTATGAAAGTAATCATCGTTTCTCCATCTGCAAATGCTGCGCAAACGCTCATTCGCTCTTTTCCCGCTGCCGCAATTCTCCGCCTGCAGAAACCAAACAATCAGTACCCTGCGCTGGATGAAAAAACAACCTTCTATATCTGCGAAGGCACAACCTGCCGACCGCCGGTTAACGATATTCAAAAGATTACAGGTATTGCACCTCGATAAAGCTGATTGTGCCGCCTCAAAATGAAACCTCCGCTTCATGCGATACTCAGAAGAAGGGTCACGATTATTCTATTCATATGCGCCCTAAATCCGCTAAAAAGGCTTATATGATACAGGTAAAGAATAAAAAACAGCACCATGTTTTCACACAGTGCTGTTTCTTTTATACACCTTCAGGGACTCGAACCCTGGACACCCTGATTAAGAGTTACGGTCAAAGAGATTTCAAAAAATTTCTACCTATTATAGCATTTATAACCTACTAAGGGTTGTGTACCTTTCTGTGCATCAAGGAATTCCACTCAGCTATTCAATAATTGAATCTCTGTTCACAAAATCATTCATAAAACCGACATATGCTACACAGCACCAATCTAAACAAGCAACAATAGCACATGTGAATCAATCGCACACTTATTTCCGTTCATTATCAATCTTTACAGAATTCCTATATGCTTTCAGCGTACAACTATTCTTTGAAATGCTCGGAAAACTATTTAAGACAACCTCGCATCCAAACTTTTCTCTCAACGCACTGTGTATTGCACGTGCGTTCTCTTTTCCGATTTTACATCCGCATTTCATCGTCACGTCCACATATACATATCGCTTATCATCAGAGCTCCTGTCGCACAATTTCAAATCAATATCGTGAGCATGCTCGCTCTCTCTTCGAATTCCAAACGCATCAGCAAACGCTTCTAAATCTTCAACTATATAAATCACGCTTTTACTATACGTTTTTAGTACCGTGACCAAAATATATGACTCACCTGCTTTTGCTCTGTGGTACGCACCATAACAAGAATTCTCATTTCTTCGCTGAATTGCTCCAATTTGCGAATCAATGCACGTAATACTTGCATCATTGTGAATCTCATAATATGATAATCCGGTCAAATCATACCGAAAACCACTCGGTGTTGCCTCAGGTCGAAAAAACATAAAGCTTCCCTCTCCTTTTTCTGAATACTGCGTATTTATTACCAGCATACATTAAAGAAACAGAAAAATCAATGGTTTGATCAAAAACATACACGACCTCATAGGCTTTTAAACGACCGCTTTACAAAGAAGCTCTATCTAAGAGCCTATTTCTCGCAACTAAAAGCTTTTGCAACTCATAATGAGCCTTAAATCGCACCATTACTGGCCAATCCCACAGAATTTGATGCAATCATGATATATAGGAACTCACAACAAGCCGCCAGTGTAAGGAGCAACTTACATCAGTGCACATACGCATAAGGTTTTGCATTTAGTATGTTCTTGGCATGAGCCAAACTTTTATAAAAAGACATATATAGCAAAACAAAAACATCTGCAACTTATCTTTGTATATGTCGAACTTGATCCTTTAGATAATCAGCTAAATGTCCCATGTCCGGCAACAAACTCGCATCATTGAAGCCTAAGGCATTTAATTCGCTTGCCAATACATCCTTGTTCTGTACAAACAATCTAATGGAATAAACCTTTCTACTAGAGGGCATTCTATCATTAATGTAATTCTCATCGAGTCCACAAATGATACTACTTCCCATTTGTGCTTGAATCCTATCATTGTTCATTCCGCTTCTGACATGAAAACTTCTAAGTAAATCGAAGATGTTTACATGATCAATAAAGGCAGGATTTTCTCTACGCACAGTTGAAAGTAAATACCTGTATGAAGATGTAAAGTTTTCGAACTCCCTCTCAAACTCTTCTCCATTTCTTATTTCATCTGTTGAATTACGCTCCCAAGATAACTTCCAAAGAATTGAACAGATTTCAGCTGGTCTATCGAACGTATATCTGTCTGACCGCATTAATTTTCCGAGCACGTTATCCAGTATTCTTTGCGCATGATTCTTCTCATCTGCCGTAAAATAGCACTCTTTCATCGGACACACTGCAGCAACTCTTATACAAAAATTGACCAAATTACATAACATTTCGCGAGCCTCGTCGTTTGAATCTACGATAACATCAATCAACTGTCTAAAAAGTGTAATTACCGTAAACATTCGCTGTTTATTCTCATACTTTAGTTTCACGAGAGCAGCTATCATTAAGACTACACTGCTATCGTATGACTTTCCATCATACACAGAAATAGGATTATTTCCATAGTTCTTCGTTTTTATTAGTTTCCAATCATGGTTAATCTCAAAACTAAAATCATCAAAATACACTATTACTTCGCCAGTGTCCTTTTGTTCTGGATCTCCAGTATATATCTTATTAGTTGCCATATATAAGGCTACAAAGGGATTTGATGTTACATCCAAAAGTCTTGTTGGTAAACCATAGTGCTGGAGAGTTGTTAAGCGATCTAAATATGGTTTCTTATTCAACTCAATTTGATGATTAATCTTCATTGAGCGATACCAACGATCTTCTTCATACATATTTTCATAACGAAATATTCCAGCTTTTTCAGGGTAATAGCACTTTCCTACTCCTCTATAATGACAGAATCCTCCTCCTTTTTCATATATTCTTATTGTGTGTTCTATTTCTTTTCGCAATGGTTCGAATTGATTTCCCTTCAATTTACCTATTTCATTTTGTAATGTTCTTGTTATGTAGTTCTTATTCGCGCATCTTTGATCAATGCTATATTTGAGTTGTCTTATAATATCTGATTGAATATCTTCTGCTTCTGGCCTACCTTGAATCAAGCAAGCTACATGGATCAGTACAGATTGATATCTATAAAATGATATTAGATTAATAAACTCCACAATAGAAGAAATCCTTTCGTAATGAAACCCTTTTCTTTCAATCGATTGAATGAACTCCTTTGCAGAAACCTTCAGATTGCATGCTAATTCATAAGCATCATCAGCAGCAACATACGTTACCTGATTAAAGTCCGAACTTGAAGGCTCCGTTTTTGTATCTTTCGCCAATAGAATTTCCACTCTTCCAATTGCATCAATTATACCAGAATTATTTTTTGTTATATCCGCACACCTAATGATCCTACCATCCCAACGCTTATAGAAAAACTCATCCATAAACTATCCTCCTCTAGAACTAAATATATCATCATTGTTTTTTGTCTTGATAAGAAGGCAATTTGTGTTTCAGAACCCCAAAAGAATATACCTACAATATACTACTCTTTTTAACTAACTCTAGATTAATACGATCTGTATAAATTATGACTATAATTATATCAATTTGCGACCATCCAATCAAGTGTTTATATAATAAACCCGCCTGCACACTTTCGGCATCGCGCCAAGATGTGCAGGCGGCTTATTTTTTATCCAAACACTTAATCGCATTATTTAAATAAGAAAATTCGAGAACATCAGCATTTAGTCCCTGACAAAACCACTCCAAATCTTAGTAAAGTGAAAAGAGTAAATATATTTTGTGAACTCCATGCACATATGTGTTTTTCTCAACTACCTGAAAGAGATTTATAAGCTTGATGCTTTTTTGATGACTAGCTATGAATCATACAAATAGCTTGGGTAAATATAACATGTCAAAATACTAACAACCGCGGGGAGGCAATATCATGAATAACACAACTATCGCAACAGAAGCAGCTAAATGGGCGCTGGCGAAGGTTGGTTGTCGCTACAGCCAGGCTAAGCGGCTTGAGCCAGAGATCTTTGATTGTTCATCTCTGATTGCACGCGCTTACAGCGCACAGGGGAAAGACTGGTTCTACGGCGGTAATGTTCCTACCAGTAATCTTGAAGTGTATGATGACGAGTTTGAACTGCTGTGGCCTGAGTCCTATACAGAAATCGGAAAAGTGTTTGGTAATCGCTCTACAATCAATCTAGCAAAGAATGCGGGAGATCTGCAGTTTTTATGCACAGATTCCGATACAAAACGCGAAAACAAGATCACGCATGTGGCAATGGTTGCCAATTCAACTAAAATCGTCCATGCACGCGGCACAAAATACGGTGTTTGCACGAATACGATTGATCTTTACTCCGGAAAGTTATGTGCACTTACCCGCTATAATCCCATTTGCACTCTGCGTATCGAAATGAAGGGCAATCGAACAATCGCACTCCAGAAGAAACTCAATACATTTGGTTATAGTCTGGATGTTGATGGCGAATACGGAAGAAACACTGAGAAAGCTGTAAAAAAATATCAGGAACAGAATGGTTTGATTGAAACTGGTCAGGCAGACATTTCAACACTCAAGCATTTAGGCCTCTATGCTAAGGAGATTTCTAAACCAGAAGATGCGAATGGTAAACTCGTTCGCATAACTGGCGGCACTGTCAATATCCGCAGCGGTCCCGGAAAGGATTATGAAATTGTTGAGGTAGCGAGGTTTGGCGATGAATATGAAACAGTTGAGATTGATGACTGGATTCCAATCAAAGTATCCGGAAAGCTTTGCTGGGTCAGCAAGAAATTCGTTGAAGATATTGCGGAATAAAAGCAATCTTTATATCCATCGCTAAACCACGAAAACCATAAATTCATTGAAGAGAGAGGTGACGTGCATGATATGGACCTAAGGAAAGATAAGGAAGGAGGTGAGAAAAAATGGAGGAAGCTGCAACGAGCATTCTCGAGCTCGCCCTTGAACAGGGTGTCTGGGCGGCGCTGTATATCTATCTGTTCTTCCGCATGCTCAAAGAGAACAAAGAAAGAGAAGAGCGTTACCAGGCGACCATCGATCATCTGAGCGTAAAGATCGAGAAAGGAATCGAAGACGTCAAGAAGTCTGTAGATGAGTTGTCTTCAATGTACAACTTCGAAAGCTGTGACGTTGACGATTCCTGAGAGATTTCTAAGCTCAGCGTAACCCGCTGACGAATTCTGGTAAAAACATTACCGCGTCAGTATACCCACAAATCCCATACACCCAATACTATCAGAAAGGAAAACACATGAACAAGAAGAACATGAACCCGGAAGAACAGTCCTTCTTCAGTATGCCTCAGCGAGTGAAAGCGGAGCGCATGGAGAAGCTGTTCACCCGCGCTGTCGGAGATGAACTCGTCGAGAAGCGCGAAGAAATGGTAAAGCACTTTGACATGGGTGCAAACCGATATCAGGCTGTTGTCTATTCCGAGCCTGTCCATTACCGTGAGTCGGAAGAAGAAACCTGGCAGGAAATTGACAATACGCTGGAAGAAACCGTAAACGAGCAGGGGCGCCGCGTTCTGCGTAACCGCGCAAACCGCATGCATGTAGAATTCCCTCAGGAGATGGACGGCGGCAGCATGGCCAAAATCACTGACGGCGGCAGAAAGTTTGCATGGCGTTTTGAGGAAGAAGCCCAGCCGATCCGAGCCAAGATCCGCTCCGGCGCAGAACTTAAGCATGAGCGTCTCATGAAGAAAGCGCAAAAGCTTCCAAAGTATGTTGGTCGCACGCTTGAAAGTCTTCAGGCAGCAGATCTGGAAACCAAAATGGAGACTGAGCAGGAACGCCGCGGCGAGATTGCAAAGCTGAAGTCAGAAAACACCTACGAGAACATCCTTCCCGGAGTCTCCGTTCGTTACACGCTGGGCAGCGAACGGGTAAAGGAGGATATCATCCTCTCTGACGCCGCTGCATTGAAGCATGCAAAGCTTCGTCTGCCCAAGGACTTCGATTATGAAGTAAGTCCCAGCAGACAGCTGCTGATCAAAGACAAGGCTACAGGCAAGATCGTATTCACCATGGATACCCCGTTTGTATACGATGCTGCCGGTAAGGAAACCGTCGCTGATATCGTCCTGACCGACTGCGGCAATTACATTCGTCTGGAATATATCCCGGACGCTGAGTTCATGGCGGAAGCGCAGTTCCCTGTTACGATCGATCCGACGATCAATTCCACCCATGCGGTTACCAACATTCAGGACACCTCCATTGGCGAAGGTCAGACTGCAAAACCCTATACCGATCCTTATCTCATGATCGGCAAACGCAACGGCACTACGCGCTATGTAAGCTTACTGAAGTTCAATACCCTGGCCGTTGTTCCCGCAAGCGATACCGTGATCAGCGCAGTATTGCAGATGTGTCCCAAGAATGCGCCTTCTTCGAATTACATCGGCGCCTATGAAGTCAAGCAGCCCTGGGAATCCGCAAACACCAACTGGGCGAGCCTGAATCCGGATCTTGAATCAAACATTTCCAAAGACGCGCTGGAATGCGTATCCGGTTCCAGCAACTGGATCTCCTTCGATCTGACCAACCTGTACCGCAAATGGTGCACCCGCGATGCATCCGGCAACAGCAACAACAATGGCGTCGCATTCCGCACGCCCGATAACATTACCGGAAACAACTACAGTGAGCTGTATTCCTCGGATGCTTACACTGCCTATCGCCCCGTAATGTACGTCAACTACATCAGCCACGCAGGTCTTGAAGGCTGGTGGCAGTACGAGCAGATGAGCGCCGGTCGCGCGGGCACGGTTTATGCCGACCTGTTCAACGGCAACATGGTTCTGGAACATAGCGACACCGTTATGACCGGCAACCGAAATCCCGTATCCGTCAGCCACTTTTACAACAGCTGCCTGAGCTCCTCCAACAGCTACAACTGCGGCTACGGCTGGAAGACGGACGCACATCAGAAGGTCACCGCCCGAACGCACAACGACCGCAAATACCTCGTCTGGGAAGACGGCGACGGCACCGAGCATTTCTTCGACTGGTCCGGCACTCAGCCCTATAAGGACTGCGAAGGCATGGATCTGGAAATGAGCTTCAATTCAGCGCAGACGAAAATCTTTATCTACGATAAGGAACACAACGGCCTTCGCTTTAACGTTGTTCAGAGTGGTCTGGCTTATCTTGAAGCGACGACCGACGCATGCAACAACGTAACCACCTACAGCTTTGTATCCGGCTATGAGACTGCAGGACGTATCGACAAAATCACCGACCCTGTCGGTCGTGTAACTCAGTTCAGGTACACGAGTAATCTTTTGTCGGAGATTCAGATTCCCGCTGCCAGCGGCACCCGTTCGGTTTACTTCACTTACGACAGCTCCAGCCGCCTGACCGGCGTACGATATGGCGAGTTGGGCGGTACTTCCGCACATACCACCTACAGCTATGACGGAACCACGAAGCTTCTGACCAAAGCGCGCAACTATGACGGCGTTCAGATCAATGTCGGCTATGAGCCGCTGTCCCTGTACGGCTATACCGCTACGGATCAGGCGCGCCACATCACCTCTCTTGAAACCGTTTCCACCAACAGCTCCGGTACGGTAACGAATCGCGGTGCAAAGCAGGTCTTTGAATACGGCGCTATGACGACTACCGTCACCGCTGTAGAAGATACCTCTTCCGATGCAGGCAAGAAGCTGTACTATCAGTTCAACGACTCCGGTAATGTAATCTGCGTCCGTGACGATCTGGGCTTTGCACGCTTCACCAAGTTCGACAGCAACTTTGAAAATAAGGAATCCGAAGTATCCAAGATGCGCAAGGCCGTAGTCAACCGTCTGCGCAAGTCCGACTTCAACAGCGAATGGGACGCTTTCGAGACGGGCGGTACCGTGACCAAGGACAGCACGAACCTGTGCCTGAACTGCAGCAGTGCGAAGATGGTCAAGACCGGCGCGGGCGAAACAATCTACAGACAGCTTCTGGAAGTGGAAGCCGGCACTCCGTTTACCTTCTCCGCTTATGTCAAAACCAGCGCGCTTAATAACGGCGGCGCGTTCCTGAGAATCATCGACGGTTATTGGGGCTCCGGCGTTGTTCTGGCGACCAGCGAGGTGCTCGAAGGTTCTACCGCTGCAGCTGTCGGCAACGATCTTCCCACAGACGGCTGGGAGCGCATCCGCGTAACGCTGGACGCTCAGCCCGAAGATACGCCGATCTTTGCCGAACTGGTCTGTAACGCGACAAGCGGCACTGCATGGTTTGCATGTCCGCAGCTGGAGACGGGCAGGATTGCCAATGCGTTCAACCTGGTTTCCAATGGCGACTTCCGTTACACCACCACCAGCGGCGCTCAGACGCTGCCTCTGGACTGGAGTCAGAGCGCAAACAATATCCTGACCGTGAACACCGGCGTATTTAACCGCTCGAACGATCCCACGATTCCCGCGATGCTGGAAGGCAATTACGTGCAGGTTGAGGGTCGCCCTGACAAGAACGAAATGGGCTTTGTCCAGTACTACGATATGATCGGCAAGAAGGGCGATATCTTTGTAGTCGGCGGCTGGGCGGACGGCAAGAGCATTCCGAATGCGAATACCCGAAACAAGGGCTTTACGCTTGCGCTGAGTCTGAAGAAGGCCAGCGACGGTACCTGGGTTATCCCGGAGGTCTATCCGTTCAACGACGAGTGGGTCGGCTGGCAGCAGAACTGCCGCGCCGCTTCCGCAGGCGAAGACTATACGCAGATTGCGCTGTACATCATGTACACCGGAAACTGCAACAAGGCGAAGTTTACCAATATCTTCCTGCATCGCGAAGCCTACGGTACCAGCTTCGGCCGTGATTCTGAGGGTAACGTGCTGTCCGTCAGCAATCTTGCCAACCAGAAATCCGATATCCGTTACGACTCCGAGGACAACATCACTGCTTACACG
>JAZSRC010000095.1:0-37074 GCA_045538305.1 Clostridia bacterium
CGCCGTCGTGGTGGTGATGCTCGTGCTCACAGCATTCGCCGTCGTGGTGGTGATGCTCGTGCTCACAGCATTCGCCATCGTGGTGGTGATGCTCGTGCTCACAGCATTCGCCATGATGGTGGTGATGGTGATGATGTTTCGGAATAATGCTGTCTACATCAATCAAGCTCTGAGGATGTTCGATTGCGTCGATAATTACGGAACCGGTAATCAGATCCCAGGGGGTGGTGATCAGACGAGCGTTCTCGTTCTGCTCGCGAATCAGATGGACGGCATTTTCCAACTTTTCTTCGCTTACATTCTGGGTGCGGCTGAAAATGACGGTTTCCGCGCACTTTACCTGGTCAATAAAGAACTCGCCGAAGTTTTTCATGTACATTTTGCACTTTGCGCAGTCGACAACCGTGGCGCAGCCGGACAGGTGAATCAAGCCGGTTTCCTTTTCGTGTTCCTCGACAACGCGACGGATATCGGACAGCTTGCCGACGCCGCTGGGTTCGATGATCAGACGATCGGGATGGAACTTTTCAACAATCTCTCCGATGGCGTCCGCAAAATCGCCTGCCAGGGTGCAGCAAATGCAGCCGGAATTGAGCTCGGTAATCTCAATGCCGCTGTTTTTCATAAAGCCGCCGTCGATGCCGACTTCGCCGTATTCGTTTTCAAGCAGCACGCATTTTTCGCCGGTAAATGCTTCCTTCAGAAGCTTTTGTATCAGTGTGGTTTTTCCGGCGCCGAGGAAACCGGAAATAATCGTTACATTCGTCATATCAAAGCACCTTCTTCTACAATCAGGAAATTTTTCATTTTCTATTCTAGCACATGATTTAGGAATTTATTGCGTTTAATATGTAAACATTTTGTCAGATGAACGTGCGTTTCCAAATACAACTCTCAAATCGTTTTTTTTGCGCGAAATGACTTTTTTCTTCATATGAAGCGTGTATAATAATATCGAAGTAATATGGCTTGATTATGTGTGAGTACATCCGAGGTGGACATATGAAAAAATTGCTTTTGATTGCAACCGGCGGTACCATTGCCAGCGAAAACGAGGGAGCAGGCCTTACGCCGAAGCTCAGTCCTGGTACGCTTTTATCGCACGCGTCCAGGCTTTCCAGTATGTACAGTATAGACGCGGTTTCGCCCCTGAATCTGGATTCCACGAACATGCGTCCCGGGGATTGGCTTACCATCGCCCGCTGCATTCGCGAGAATTATGAGCTGTACGATGGGTTTGTTATCTCCCATGGTACGGATACCATGCACTATACGGCATCGGCAATCAGCTACCTGATCCAGTCGTCGCCCAAGCCTATAGCGCTGACCGGCGCACAGAAATCGATTACTACCGAGGACACGGATGCCAGAACCAACCTGTATGACGCGTTTGCTTATGCGTCCGACGGCGAATCGCACGGCGTTGCCATTGTATTTGACGGCCGCGTGATCGCAGGCACGCGCGCCAGAAAGGTTCGTACCAAAAGCCGAAATGCCTTTGAATGCGTGGACTATCCCAACATCGCCCTGGTTCGCGAGGGGAAGATACTGCGGTATATACCCGAAAAGAAACCCGATGCGCCCGTTTTCTACGATAAGCTGGAGGCAAAGGTGGCGGCAATGAAGCTCACGCCGGGCCTGGGCGCCGAAGCGCTGAAGGCGCTTCGCGGGTGCCTGAACGCACTGGTTGTGGAAAGCTTCGGCGTCGGCGGCGTTCCGTCAGCGGATGGAGGAGAACTGCTGAAGGAAATCAGCCGTTGGAGGGCGGAAGGAAAAACCGTCGCCGTCACTACGCAGGTTCCCTATGAAGGCAGCGATATGGCGGTATATGAAGTGGGAAGGCGCGCCCTTAATGAAGGCGGCGTTCTGGAGGCGTATACGATGACGCCGGAAACGGCTGTTGTAAAACTGATGTGGATACTCGGGCAGACGAGAGATCCGGAAGAAATCAGAAAGCTGTTTTATACGCCCGTTGCACACGACCTTTTAAGGCTTACGGATCCCGTAGAATAACGGATGAGGGGAAGCAGCCGGAATATGTGGAAAAAACTTGGAATTTATCTGAAGGGTTATGGCCGCGAAAGCGTGCTCGGGCCGCTTTTTAAGCTTCTGGAGGCTACGTTTGAGCTGTTTGTACCGCTGGTCATAGCCAGTATGATTGATAAAGGAATCGGTCTTGGCGATTCTGGATACGTGTGGAAAATGGGCGGTCTCCTGCTTTTGCTGGGCGTGGTGGGGCTTGTGTTTTCCATTACCGCGCAGTATTTTGCCGCCCGCGCGTCCGTTGGCTTTGCCGCCCGACTCCGGGAAGCGCTGTTTGCGCGCGTCGTTCGCCTAAGCGCTTCGCAGCAGGATGCCTACGGCCCCGCCAAGCTGACCCAACGCCTGACTGGTGATGTAGATCAGGTGCAGTCCGGCCTGAACCTTGCGTTAAGGCTCATGCTGCGCTCGCCTTTTGTCGTGTTCGGCGCGATGGTTATGGCGTTTTTTGTGGATGTAAAAAGCGCATGGGTTTTTGCGGTTGCTATACCGGTTCTGTCGGTATTGGTGTTTGGCATTATGGTGCTTTCGCTGCCGCGCTTTTCCCGCGCACAGGCGGCGCTTGACAGCGTAATGGGAATTACCCGTGAAAATCTGACAGGTGCGCGCGTAATCCGTGCGTTCGGACGCGAGGATGGCGAAAACGCCCGCTTTATGGGCGAAGCCAACAGACTCAACGCCAGAAGGCGCGAAGCGGGCCATGTCAGCGCGCTCACCACACCGCTGACCAGCATTGTAATAAACCTTGCGCTTGTGATTCTGATTTACAGCGGCGCTCTGCGCGTGGAATCGGGTGTGATTACGCAGGGAGAACTGGTTGCGCTTGTAAACTATATGGGACAGATCCTGGTGGAGCTGATCAAGCTTGCCAATCTGATTGTTTCCGTAACTAAAGCGCTTGCCTGCTTTAAACGCGTGGAAAGTGTCATTTCCATGCCGGTGGACATGTCTGTAGAGGAAGCGGCGGCGTTTGACTGCCTGGCGGGCGTTGCCGTACGGTTTGACAATGTAAGCCTGACATATGCAGGCGCGGGCGAAGCGTCGCTGAAGAACATCAGCTTCACGGCTATGAAGGGCGATACCATCGGCATTGTGGGGCCGACGGGCTCCGGAAAATCCTCGGTTGTCAGCCTGATACCGCGCTTTTATGACGTGACGCAGGGCAGCATTTCGGTATTCGGTACGGACGTCAGAAGGATTCCGCTTTCTTCTCTCAGAAAGAAAATCGGCATTGTGGAACAGAAGACAACGCTGTTTTCAGGCTCGATTGAGGATAATGTGCGGTGGGGCAAGGACGACGCCGATGAAAACGAGATTATGGAAGCGGTTTCTCGCGCGCAGGGTGCGGACATTATCGAAAAAAAGAAGGACGGCCTGAATTACGATATCGGTCAGGGCGGACGCGCGCTTTCCGGCGGACAGCGCCAGCGCCTTTCCATTGCGCGCGCGCTGGTCAGAAGGCCGGAAATCCTGATTCTGGACGACAGCGCTTCTGCGCTTGATTTTGCAACGGACGCGCGCCTTCGCGCCGCAATCCGAAGCATGCAGGGGCGGAGCACGGTATTTATCGTGTCGCAAAGGGCGTCCAGCGTTTGCCATGCGGACAAGATTCTCGTTATGGAGGATGGCTTGATTGCCGCGCAGGGCACGCATGATGAGCTGATGACCTCCTCGCCCCTGTACAGAGAAATATATTTCAGTCAGTTCCCGGAGGGTGAAGATCATGCGTAAACAGATGCATACTGTAAAAACCCTGCTTGGATATCTCGGACGGGCGAAGTACCTGATTGCAGCATCCCTCCTTTTGGCGCTTCTGACGGTGGGCATTTCTCTCTATATTCCGATTCTCACCGGTGACGCCGTGGATCTTGCCATTGAAAAAGGGCTTGTGGATATGGGGGGCATTGTAAGGATTCTTTTTAAAATCGCCGCGTGCGCACTGCTGCTGGGTCTGTTTCAGTGGCTGTTAAGCGCCATAAACAACCGCCTTGCATTTGATACCGCCCGGGATATCCGAATCGCTGCCTTTCAAAAAATCGGCAGGCTTACACTCGGAACGATTGACTCGCACCCGGTAGGCGATATCCTTTCTCGCGTCGTATCGGATGTGGATCGCCTGTCCGACGGCGTTCTTATGGGCTTCACGCAGCTGTTTTCCGGCGTGCTTACCATACTGATTACGCTCGTTTTCATGCTGCTGCTGAATCCGTGGATTGCGTTGGCTGTGGTTGTCGTAACGCCTCTTTCGCTGGTTATGGCGAGCTTTGTTGCCAACCGAACCTACGATATGTTTGTCAAACAGTCCGCTCAGCGCGGCGAGGTTACGCGTATTGTAGACGAATGCGTGGGAGGGCTTAAGACTGTTCAGGCTTATGGAAGAGAAGAGGCTATGACCAAGCGTTTTCAGACAGCCAACGACGAGCTTCGCAAGCGTTCCCTTCGCGCCATTTTCTTTTCCTCCATCACCAATCCGTCCACGCGCTTTGTAAACTCCGTCGTATATGCGCTGGTGGCCGTTATCGGCGCGTTGGTTTCTGTTGGCGGGCATGCGCTTTCCGTTGGTCAGCTAACCGTATTTTTGAGTTATGCCAGTCAGTATACCAAGCCTTTTAATGAGATCAGCGGCGTTATTGCGGAGTTTCAGAATGCACTTGCCTGCGCGGCGCGCGTATTTGAGTTTATCAATCAACCGGAGATCTCAGGCGATCCGGATACTCCTTCGGAGACGGACGCTGTTAAGGGTGAAGTAAAAATGGAAAATGTCAGCTTTTCCTACGAATCGGACAAAAAGCTGATTGAAAACCTGAATTTGACTGTTAAGCCCGGACAGCGTGTTGCGATTGTCGGCCCGACGGGCTGCGGAAAGACAACGCTGATCAATCTGCTTATGCGTTTTTACGATGTAGACGGAGGCAGAATCCTCGTGGACGGCGTAGATTCACGCGATTATTCCAGACGGGATCTCCGAGCGATGTATGGGATGGTGCTTCAGGACACCTGGCTACGCGCGGGTACGGTGAAGGAGAATATTCGATTCGGAAATCCGGACGCTACGGACGAAATGGTGATTGCCGCTGCAAAGAAAGCGCATGCGGACGGCTTTATCCGTCGATTAAAGGATGGCTATGACACGGTGCTTTCGGAAGACGGCGGAGGGCTGTCTCAGGGACAGAAACAGCTTTTGTGCATTGCGCGCGTCATGCTGCGCGATCCCAAGGTGCTGATATTGGATGAAGCGACAAGCTCCATTGTTACCCGTACCGAAATGCGCATTCAGGATGCGTTTTCAAACCTGATGAAGGGCAGAACGAGCTTTATTGTTGCCCACAGGCTTTCAACAATCCGCAATGCCGACGTGATTGTCGCCATGAAAGACGGCAGAATTCAGGAAATCGGTACGCATGATGAACTGATACGGAAAAACGGCTTTTATTATGATATGTATATGAGCCAGTATAAATAGGCTGGGAAGGAAAGGGAACGAACGTGGCGTTCGAGTATTTTGATCTGATTATTGTGGGCGCTGGGCATGCCGGATGTGAAGCAGCGCTTGCCGGTGCGAGAATGGGGCTTAAGACGCTCCTTCTTACGCTGAATATAGACAGCGTTGCGCTGATGCCTTGCAACCCTGCCATTGGCGGTACAGCCAAGGGACATCTGGTCCGCGAGGTAGACGCATTGGGCGGCGAAATGGGAAAGGCGATTGACGATACATTTATTCAGTCGCGCATGCTCAATACCGGAAAAGGTCCGGCAGTGTATTCCCTTCGCGCGCAGGCGGATAAGGCAAAGTATAAAAAGCGCATGCTGACTGCCGTAGAGAATCAGGAAAATCTGATCCTGAGACAGGGCGAGGTCATTGACCTGATGGTGGAAAACGGCGAAATTCATGGAGTAATCACTGCCACCGGCGCGCACATTGCCTGTAAGGCCGCGGTTTTGTGCACAGGCGTATACCTGAAAAGCCGCATCATTATCGGTCAGCATTCGTGGGAAGGCGGACCGCAGGGACTCGTTGCCGCCACTGGGCTTACAAAAGCGCTGATTGACAACGGTTTTGAAATCCGACGCTTTAAAACGGGCACTCCTGCGCGCGTGGATGTGCGTACGCTGGACTTTTCCAAAATGACGCCGCAGTATGGCGACGACCCGATAGTGCCGTTTTCCTTTCTGACGGATGCGAAGAACCTTGTAAATCAAACGATATGCTATCTGACCTATACCACCGAAAAGACGCACGAAATCATCAGGCGCAATCTCCATCTTTCGCCCATGTATTCCGGCAGCATCAAAGGAACCGGCGCGCGCTATTGCCCGTCGATTGAGGACAAGGTGGTTCGTTTTGCCGATAAGGAAAGGCATCCGCTGTTTCTTGAACCCGAGGGGCTGAATTCGATTGAATGGTATGTTCAGGGCATGTCTTCCTCTCTTCCGGAGGAGGTACAGCGGGAGATGTATCACTCCGTTCCCGGTATGGAAAATGCGGAGCTTATGCGCCTTGCTTATGCCATTGAATATGACTGTATCGATCCCACCCAGCTCAGTAATCATTTTGAAGCAAGGCACATTCGCGGCCTCTATTTTGCAGGACAGATCAACGGCACCTCCGGCTACGAGGAGGCTGCGGCGCAGGGATTGTACGCGGGCATTAACGCCGCACTTGCCATAAAAGGCGAACAACCGCTTACGCTCAACCGTGCAAACAGCTACATCGGCGTAATGATCGACGATCTTACGACCAAGGGCACGGATGAACCGTACCGCATGATGACCTCTCGCGCCGAATCCCGCCTGCTGCTCAGGCAGGACAACGCCGATATGCGGCTTACCGAAATGGCGCTTCGAACCGGGCTGATCACGCAGGAAAGACACGATAAGCTGATTAAGAAGCTGGACGGCTTTCGGCAGGGCATTGAGTATCTTCGCGGAAAATGGGTAGCGCCGACGGAAAAGATGAATGCGCTTTTGCAGGAAAAGGGCGAAACGCCCATGAATGCCTCCGCACGACTGAGCGACCTGATCAAACGGCCGAATCTGAAATATGAGGATCTGCGGATTGCCGACGCGACGCTGCCCGATCTTGCGGACGACGCCCGCGAGCAGACGGAGATCGCTTTGAAATATGAAGGCTATATTGATCGTCAGGAATCGGAAACCAGAAAATTCCTGCGCGAGGAGCAATTGACTCTTCCGGAGGACATCGATTATCTGAAGGTGGATACCCTGAGGATTGAAGCAAGACAGAAGCTCAATAAGGTGAGGCCGAAGTCGCTTGGCCAAGCTTCGCGCATTCCGGGCGTGTCCCCGGGCGATATTACGGTACTGATGATTCTAATGGAAAAGCGCAGGCGGGAGGAAAAACAGGCATGATTCACCATATTATTGCTTCCGCGGAGAAAATGGGCATTGCGGTAACGGACGAGCAGGCAAAAAAGCTGCTTTTGTACCACGAGATGCTGGTAAAAACCAATAAGGAAATGAATCTGACCCGCGTTGCGGACGATCCCATAGAGGCGGCGGACAGAAATTATCTGGACAGCCTCAGCGTAGTTCCGTACATCAAGGATGCAAAAACGCTGATTGACGTTGGAACCGGCGCGGGTTTTCCCGGGATTCCCGTTTCCATTCTTTGTCCGCATGTGCGCGTAACGCTGATGGATGCGCTCAATAAGCGCGTGGGATTTTTGAAAAGTGTGATTGAAGCGCTTGATCTGAACGCGCAGGCCGTGCATTTCAGAGCCGAGGAAGCGGCGAAAAAAGTGGAATTCAGAGATTCCTTTGATATCGCCGCCGCACGCGCCGTTGCGGAAATGAACGTACTGACCGAATGGCTTATGCCTTTTGTAAGAGTGGGCGGGCGCATGCTTTCCATGAAAGGGCCGAATGCCGACGATGAAATGCAAAGGGCGGAAAATGCGCTTTCTGCTTTGAACGGAAAACTCCTTGCCATTCACAGAACGCAGATTCCGGGGAGAGACTGGGACCACAGGATTATCGAAATTGAGAAAACGGCTCCTACGCCTGACAGATTTCCCCGGAGGCCGGGCGTAGCGGAAAAGAAGCCGCTGTAGTTTGACTCTTAAACCGATTCATCAATGCGCCGTCTTGTATGGGCAATATATGCCCTGCAGGGCGGCGATTTATTCTGATAAATGATTTAAAAATGTATTTAAGCTGTATGGATAAACCGCATGGATATAAATACTTTCGTCGATTGGTTTTATTTCGAATGATTGATCCGTATAAATTCCATCAGTAAGGGGTGGATTTTATGGCGGAAACATTTGGAAAGATCCGACGGGCGGATCGGATGCTTATGCGCATCCGGATACGGGATATTAAAGAAAATCCATATCAGCCGCGTATGGCGTTTGACGAGGAAGCGGTCCGCCAGCTTGCCGAGTCTATTCGGGAAAACGGATTGATTTCTCCGATTACCGTTAGACGGACTCAGGAGGGCGGATTTTTTCTGATTGCGGGGGAGCGGCGGCTCCGGGCGATCAAGTTGCTCGGAAAAGGATGGGTGGACGCATTTGTGATGGAGGCGGACGAAATTCAGAGCCGTACGCTTTCGCTGATAGAGAACATACAAAGGGAACAGCTTGATTTTTTTGAAGAAGCGCTGGCAATCCGGGAGCTGATTCGCACAAGCGGGATCACGCAGGATGCGCTATCCAAGAAGCTTGGAAAAAATCCCTCCACAATCGCTAATCGACTCAGACTATTGCGTCTTCCGGATGCGGTTCGTGCGGAAGTGGCTCGGTATAAGCTTACGGAGCGGCACGCAAGGGCGCTTTTGAGGCTGAACGGCATGGAAGAAAAGCAAAGGGAGCTTGCGAGGTTATCCGGTGAAAAGGAGCTTACCGTAAAGCAGCTTGAGGGATTGGTTGCAAAGGCGCTTGAGGATGATAAAAAGGAAAAACGGCAGATAAAGAGCATGATTCGGGATGGGAGGATCTATGTAAATGCCATTCGGAATGCTGTTAAACGGTTAAATGAAACCGGAGCCGGAGCTTCGTTAAGCGTCGAAGAATCGGAAGCGTACGTTTCCGTTATCGTTATGATACCGAAATGTGATATATCGAACGTTTCAGAGAAACATTAGTTAAATGTTCGGATTTCTGTTGCTTTTGCCGTGCGTATCAGTTATTATGATGCCACGGAGGTGACGGCATGAAAACTGATATCGAAATCGCACAGTCTACTACTTTGGAGAATATATCCGAAATTGCCAAGCGCGCAGGTATTGATGAAAAGTATCTCGAGCCGTATGGACGCGTAAAGGCAAAGATCTCTCTGGATCTTCTGAAGGAGAATACCCACAAAGACGGTAAGCTTATCCTGGTAACAGCAATTACGCCTACGCCGGCAGGCGAAGGAAAAACCACCACGACCATCGGTCTTGCTGACGGCCTGAGCAAAATTGGCAAGAACGTTATGGTTGCGCTTCGCGAACCGTCACTGGGCCCGGTATTCGGCGTAAAGGGCGGCGCGGCAGGCGGCGGATATGCGCAGGTAGCGCCCATGGAGGACATCAACCTGCACTTCACAGGCGATTTTCATGCCATCGGTGCAGCAAATAACCTTCTGGCTGCAATGATTGACAACCATATCTATCAGGGCAATTCTCTGGGCATCGATCCCCGCAGGATTACCTGGCGCAGATGCGTGGATATGAACGACAGACAGCTTCGCTTTGTTGTCGACGGTCTGGGCGGACGGGTGAACGGTACGCCCCGCGAAGACGGCTACGATATTACCGTTGCCAGCGAGATTATGGCGGTACTGTGTCTGGCAGCCGATATTTCTGACCTTAAAGCACGACTTGCCCGGATTGTTGTGGGCTATACCTATGATGATCAGCCTGTAACGGCCGGCCAGCTCAACGCAGCCGGCGCCATGGCGGCGCTTCTGAAGGATGCGATCCGTCCCAACCTGGTTCAGACGCTGGGCCATACGCCTGCGCTCGTGCACGGCGGCCCCTTTGCCAATATTGCTCATGGCTGCAACAGCGTAATCGCTACCCGCATGGCGATGCGCCTTGCCGATTATGCCGTAACGGAGGCGGGCTTTGGCGCAGACCTCGGCGCCGAGAAATTCCTGGACATCAAGTGCCGCTTGGCCGGGCTGAAGCCTGACGCTGTCGTTGTTGTCGCCACCATTCGTGCGCTTAAAATGCATGGCGGCGTCAAAAAGGATCAGCTGAAGGTTAAAAACCTTGAGGCGCTCACCAAGGGCATTTCGAACCTCAAGCGCCATGTGGGCAACATGCAGAATGTATACGGCCTTCCCTGCGTCGTCGCCATCAATCGATTCCCGGACGATACGGAAGCTGAGATTGCGCTTTTGACGGAAGAACTCAAAAAGCAGGATGTAAACGTGGTTCTCAGCGAAGTATGGGCCAAGGGCGGCGAAGGCGGCGTAGCGCTGGCGGAGGAAGTTGTCCGTTTGTGCGAAAAGGAAAACCATTTTGATTTTGCCTATGATGTAAATGACTCCATTCAGAAAAAACTTGACAAGATTGTTCAGCGCGTATACGGCGGCGTAAAGGCAGTTCTTACTCCCGAAGCCAAAAAGCAAGCCAAGAAGCTTACCGAAATGGGCTACGGCGCGCTTCCGGTTTGCGTAGCCAAAACGCAGTACAGCTTCTCGGATAAGCCCACGCTTCTGGGCGCGCCCGAAGGCTTTGAGGTTACCGTGAGGAATCTCAAGGTAAGCGCAGGCGCAGGCTTTGTCGTGGCGCTGACCGGCGAAATCATGACTATGCCCGGACTTCCCAAGGTTCCTGCCGCTGAAGGAATCGATGTGGACGACAATGGCGTTATCACCGGTCTTTTCTGATCGGGTATCAGTGTAAATCACCCTCGGGCTCTTATCTGCCTGAGGGTGATTTTTGTGACAGTTTGTTACGGAAAATCAGAAATTTGTCTTGAAATTTCAAAAAGACATGGTAATCCTGCGCGATATATGTTAAAATACGATATGGGATCGTGAAAGGCGGGGGCGAACATGAAGAAAATGCTTGTATGGCTGATGATGGTTGTAATACTTTTGTTGCCCGCTGCTGCAGGAGCCGAGGAGACGCTGGACATGAATGCCGTTAAACGGGGAATGGAAATCCGGCAGCTTATGAAGGCGCATTCCAGTGTGGGCATGGAGCTTGTGTATTTTGACGACTATGGCCAGGAATTCTTTTCCACATATACTTTTGCCTGCCTTGACGAAGATGGAGAAGTCCGGCTGATTTATCAAGACAGCGAGGGGAATATCGAAGTGCTTACAAACGGCCTTGGCGCGGGCTTTGATGCCTGGCGTATGTGCCCGTATGCGACGGCGTATATTCTGGATGAGTACAGTATCGTAACGGGAGAAATGCTGCGCGACTTTTTCAGGTTTGAGGAGCCGCATGAAACGTTGGTTTCTGCAAGATTGATTGATGGCAGCTGGATTGTAACTACCCGGACGATGTATTCGGACAATCCGGCGGATGGATATCAGGCGGTTTATTATGTGCTGAATGGAGAAACCCTGCTGCTTGAGAGCTTTGAGGAATACAGCGTTGACGGAAGCGGCAGCCGAATCCTGACTGCCACCGGTCGTGTTACCCTTGACGCGGATTACGATATTCCGGCAGATATCTTTAGCATTATTGAGCCCGCCGAAACGCGTACAGTGCGCGTGTTTATTGCGTTCGGGGATGATGATGAAAAGGAAGTCGTGTTTACAGCGCCTGCAGGGGTTGACCTTCAGTTTGTTTATCCGGAGGAGTACATGCTCTACGAGGATTCGGAAATGTCCATGATGTATGTGGGGACGGAACCGGATGAAAACGGCATGTACCCGGAGGAAATGATACTGTATCTGGTAGAGATTGGCTGAAAACGATTATTGGAAATGAGGGCTGTTATGAAATACGTCATTGCGCTTGATCAGGGTACTACCAGCTCACGCGCCGTTATTTTTGATGAAAACGGCGCGTTTGTTGCTTCTCACGCGATTGAATTTTCGCAGATTTATCCTAAGCCCGGTTGGATTGAACATAATCCCGAGGATATTTATCTCAGTCAGGTAAACGCGCTGAAGCTGGCGTTCGGGAAAAGCGGAATATCCGTTTATGACGTTGCCGCTGTCGGTATTACGAACCAGCGCGAAACGACGATTGTATGGGAAAGAGAGACGGGTAAACCCGTCATGAATGCGATTGTCTGGCAGTGCAGAAGAACCGCGCCGCTGGTGGAGAGGCTTAAAAAGGATGGAATTGGCAACGCAATCCGCGACCGGTCGGGTTTGATTCCGGATGCGTATTTTTCCGGTACGAAGCTTCAATGGATCCTTGACAATGTGGAGGGAACGCGGGAACGCGCCGAAAAGGGTGAGCTCTGCTTTGGCACGGTGGACAGCTATCTGGCGTTCCGTTTGACGAAGGGAAAGGTACATGTAACGGATGCGACCAATGCGTCCAGAACGATGCTTTTTAATATTCATACCCAATCGTGGGACGAAATGCTTTTAAGGGCCATGAATATTCCGCATGCCATGCTTCCTGAAATCGTGGATTCCTCACAGGTGATCGGGATGATGGACGCATCTATACTGGGTAAAGAGATTCCGATTGCATCCCTTGCCGGCGACCAACATGCGGCGTTGTACGGGCAGGCGTGCTTTGCGCCAGGTATGGCGAAGAATACTTATGGAACAGGCTGCTTCCTTTTGATGAATACGGGGGCAAAGCCCGTAAAGAGCGTATCGAACCTTCTGACAACGATTGCTTGGCGCATTGGCGGTAAGCCCGTATATGCGCTTGAGGGCAGCGTGTTTGTAGCCGGAGCGGCGATTCAATGGCTGAGGGATGAATTAAAGCTGATTCAAAGCGCCAGAGAAACAAATGAAATCGCCGGAGCTATTGAGGACAACGGCGGTGTATACATGGTGCCTGCATTTACCGGAATGGGCGCTCCGCATTGGGATATGTATGCCAGAGGTACCATTGTCGGTTTGACCCGAGGCACAGGCAGGAACCATATTGTCCGAGCAGCTCTGGAATCGATTGCCTATCAATCTGCAGATGTATTGACGGCAATGGTCAAAGACAGCGGAATCAAAATGGAAATGCTGCGCGTAGACGGCGGCGCCAGCGCCAATGATTTCCTGATGCAATTCCAGTCCAGCATTTTGGGCGTTCGCGTCATGCGTCCGCAGACCATTGAAACTACGGCGCTCGGTGCGGCGATGCTTGCTGGCAGGGCCGTGGGTTTGTGGGATGATCGACAGCTGATGAACATCTGGAAGCCCAGCGATGAATTTGTTCCCGCTATGGCTGCCGACGAACGTGAAAGAATGCTTCGAAATTGGAAACGGGCAGTGGAACGCGCAAAGAACTGGGCGGAAGAAGAATAAGGGAAAATTTAAAAAGAGACCGAAGTTTGTTTTTATAACAGAGTTTTATGTTTAGAATAGACTTCGGTCTTTTATTTTGTATATATCAGACTATAGTCTGTAATAAGTAAAGTAAATGCATTGAATAAAGACTAAAGTCTGTATTATAGACAAACAAAACAGACTAAAGTCTGTTGCTGGAACTGGAAAAAGATATGGAAATGCAGGGCATAAAACAGACTACGGTCTGTAATTAGCAATGGAAGAAGATTTGGAAATACGGAAGAGAAAAACAGATTATAGTCTGTAATCGGCAACAGAAAGAGGTTTGGGAATGCGGAACTAAAAAACAGACTATGGTCTGTTATGATGTGTGCGGCGAATTCAGATTATTCTCGACATGTTTTTTTGATACGAATTCCTGATAAAAACAGACTAAAGTCTTTATTGTAATGTACAGCGCATCCGATTTGACATTCGGTAGAAATATGTACATCCATTTTCGGGAAAAGAATAATACAGACCGAAGTCTGTATTGAGAAAGGAATGGGGCGATCTGTTTAAAACAGACTGAAGTATAAAAAATATTAATGAAAATTATCTAAAAACAGACTACAGTCTTTTCTGCTTTTGAGGATGATAAATTCCTTTCCTGAATCCTGAAGCAGCTTCATATACTGATTCCGATATTGCTTGCGGAACCGCCATACCCATTTCAAAAACGATAAATCAAACCGTTCGGGGCAATTCGGCCCCATGTCGGGTCTGGTTTTTCCATAATTGCATATTACGCGCTTCAGAACGCCAAGCACGCATGTGATCGGGGGAAAGTCGAGGAAAACAGCATAGTCTGCTGCCTCCAGCCTCAGGGGGAGGGTGCGGTTGAAGTTTCCATCTATAATCCATTCGGGTTTTTCAAGTTCCAGCATAAGCAGTTTGTCAAACTCTTCTTTTGCCAGAGGCGTCCAGTTTTCCTTCCAGTACAACGAATCAAGATGGATTACAGGAATCCCGGTTTTTTGACCAAGCTTTACGCAAAGCGTACTTTTGCCGGCTCCGCCGCTTCCGATAACGATGATCCGGTTTTTGCCTTTCATTTTCCGCTGCCTCCCGCTGTAAGCTGAGCGATATCGCGAATGATTTCACCGGCAATAATCAATCCCGCTGCGGACGGTACAAACGAGATCGATGCGGGCGCCCGTTCTCCGTCCAAGGGTTTAAAGGGAAGCTCTTCTGAATACAGGGCCTTAACGCCCGAGATTCCGCGCTTTTTTAATTCCCTTCGCATAACCCGCGCAAGCGGGCAAACACCTGTTTTCTCAATATCCGCAATTCTGAATGCGGTAGGATCAAGCTTGTTGCCGGTTCCCATGCTGGAAAGAATTTTTACATCGTGCGCCTTTGCGCACTGAATGAGCAGGATCTTGGATTTTACCGAATCAATACAATCGGCTATATAGTCCAAATCCGAAAAATCGATTTCTGCTTTCGTGCTTTCGTCAAAAAACAGCGTCTTTGCTTCGATCCGGGCGGCGGGGTTGATGGACAGGGCGCGAGCCTTTGCTGCTTCGGCCTTTGGCATACCGAGCGTGTTTACGGTGGCGATCAGCTGGCGATTCAGATTTGTGATTTCAACGGCGTCGCCGTCTATCAGCAAAAGACTGCCTACGCCCGCGCGGACGAGCGCTTCTGCGGCGTAGGAGCCCACGCCGCCAAGGCCGAATACGGCAACCTTCGCGTTTGCCAGCCTTTGGGCGGCATCAGGGCCGATCATCCGAAGGGTTCTTTCTCTCCAGGGCATATGCTTCACTTCCTTTATGGGTTCTATTATCGCCGGGTCATTATGATTTGTCAACGGGCGCACGGGTACGTTTTGAATGCCTCCGATTGACAGAATGACAGTGGGGATGTAAAATGTAATCAGGTTTTCTTAATGAATGCAAGGAGGTCTGACAGAATGGATCGAAAGCAGGCGCGCGCCTATGCCGAAAAACTCGTGGCACAAATGACGGTGGAGGAGAAGGCCTCCCAGCTTCGCTATAATGCCCCGGCCATCGACCGACTGGGTATACCGGCTTACAACTGGTGGAACGAGGCGCTGCACGGCGTTGCACGCGCAGGAACGGCTACCGTATTCCCGCAGGCTATCGGCCTTGCCGCTATTTTTGACGAAGATCTTATGGAGGAGATTGCCGATACGATTTCCACGGAGGGCAGAGCAAAATATAATGCTCAGTCCGCGCATGGCGATCGTGATATCTATAAGGGCCTTACATTCTGGTCGCCTAACGTGAATATCTTCCGAGATCCGCGCTGGGGACGCGGGCAGGAGACCTATGGAGAGGATCCGTACCTCACCTCGCGTCTGGGCGTCCGGTTTGTCCGCGGCTTACAGGGCAAGGGAGAGTATCTGAAAACGGCAGCCTGCGCAAAGCATTATGCCGTTCATTCGGGGCCCGAGGCGCTCAGACATGAATTCAACGCGGAGGCATCCGAATACGATCTGTGGGATACCTATCTTCCCGCATTCGAAGCGCTTGTCAAGGACGCGGGCGTTGAGGCGGTAATGGGCGCGTATAACCGCACCAACGGCGAACCCTGCTGCGGCCACAAACGCCTGATGGGGGATATTCTTCGCGGCCAGTGGGGGTTTGAAGGACACTATGTATCGGACTGCTGGGCGATTGCGGACTTCCATAATTTCCATAAAATCACCGACACTGCGCCCGAAAGCGCTGCGCTGGCGCTGAAGAACGGCTGCGATATTAACTGCGGAAACACCTATCTGATGATTCTTCAGGCGCTTCAGGAGGGCAGGATTACCGAAGAAGATATTACCGAATCCTGTGTGCGCGCATTTACCACTCGCTATCTTTTAGGCCTTTTCGATGAGAACAACGAATACAACAATATTCCCTACGATGTGAACGACTGCGATGAGCATAACCGGCTGGCGCAGATGGCTGCCCGCCGCAGCATGGTGCTTCTGAAAAACGACGGCGTTCTGCCGCTCAATCCCGTAGCCCTCAAGTCTGTAGCGATAATCGGCCCGAATGCAGATTCCATCGCGGCGTTGGAGGGAAATTACTCCGGCACATCGTCGCGCTATGTAACGTTCCTGGAGGGCATCCGCAGCTTCTGCCGTGAGGCGGGCATTCGTGTAAACTATTCCAAGGGCTCACATCTTTATAAGAAGGCGACCAGCAACCTGTCTATGGATGACGACCTGCTTGCGGAAGCCAAGCAGGCTGCGGAAATGAGCGATGTTGCCATTTTGGTTCTGGGCCTTGATCCCACCATCGAGGGCGAACAGGGCGATACCGGCAACGAATATTCCTCCGGCGATAAGAACAACCTGGAACTGCCGCCCTGCCAGAGAAAACTTCTGGATGCCGTCGTTTCCACAGGTAAGCCGGTTGTTACCGTGATTGCCAGCGGCAGCGCGCTTCGTGTGGAAGAAGGAAACGCCATACTGCAGGCATGGTATCCCGGACAGGCTGGCGGTGCGGCATGCGCGGATCTGATCTTTGGGCGCGTATCTCCTTCCGGAAGACTCCCCGTAACCTTCTATCATTCCGTGGATGAACTGCCGCCCTTTGAGGATTACAGCATGGAGGGCCGCACGTACCGCTACTTTAAGGGTCAGGCGCTGTATCCGTTTGGTTTCGGACTTAGCTATACCAGGTTCCTCTATACCGATGGAAGATACGACGCCGAGAAGGGCGCGGTCAGCATTAAAGTAAAGAATGCCGGCGATATGGACGCGGAGGAAGTGGTTCAGGTATATTCCAAGCCTTTGGAATTTGACAGCCACGGCCTTAACTGGAGCCTGTGCGCTTTTGGCCGAGTGTTCCTGCACGCGGGCGAAGAAAAGCGCGTAATTATTCCCGTTCCCAAGCGCGCATTTGAGTGCGTAACGGACGATGGCCGCCGCATCAAGGCCGGTAGACATTTCCGTTTGTACATTGGCGGCAGCCAGCCGGACGCCGTCAGCTGCGAGAAGCTTGGCGTCAAGCCTGTTGAACTGGATGTGATTGTCTGATGCGGTTTCTGACGGCAATTTATAAAAGCATTGCCGGTTATGTGCTGCGCGTCTCGAAACCCGAAAGGGACGCGCGAGCATTGAAGCTAAATAATGATACCGACCTGCTCAAGATCATTGCCTGTATTGCGATGATTATCGATCATATGGGAAAAATGATCTTTCCGGACGCCTATGTGCTGAGGGGGAGCGGAGAACTTGCTTTTTTGTTTCCGGCTGTGAATATCCTGCGCGCGGTCGGACGACTTGCCATGCCCATGTTTGCGTATGGAATTGCCGTGGGCGCAGCCTATACCCGAAATGTATTCAAATACGTTTTGCGGCTGCTTCTCATGGGTATACTGGTGCACCCGCTGTACATGGAGGCGATGGGGCATGTACCCATCGGCAGCTTTGACTGGGCGGGGAACTTTTACCGGTTGGATCTGATTTTTGAGCATTATTATACGGGCAAACTGAACATATTCTTTTCTCTTGCGCTGGGCGCTGCGATTCTCGGCATGATCCGCGCGAAGGCGTTCGTGCCGTCGATTCTGCTTTTTCTGCTGGCATATCGCCTGAAGGGAGATTTGGATTACGGTATAGACGCCATCGTTCTGATGGGCTTGTTTTATGCATTTCTGGATAAGCCGCTGGCGTCCTTTATCGCCGTGTTTCTGTTTATGCTGGACTGGGCGATGCCATCCCTCATTACAACAGGAAGAAAGTACGCCGGTACGCAGATCTATGCTATGTGGGCGCTTGTTTTCATTTATCTTCCCCTCAGAAAGCGATATGTGAAACTGCCGAAATTTGTTTTCTACGCATTTTACCCGGCGCATCTTTTACTGATATACTGTCTGCAGCTGTAAATATGCGCCATGAAAGGAATGATTGCCATGTACACAAGGGGACTGATTGAGTTTCTGAACGCTTCGCCTACTGCATTTCACGCAATCGATGAAATTGCGAAAATGCTTGATTCGGCCGGCTTTACCTGCCTTAAAGAATCGGAAAAGTGGAACCTTACGCCCGGCGGAAAGTATTACGTCACGCGCAATCTATCTTCCGTTATTGCGTTTATTGCGCCGAAAGACGGAAAGATTGCCCTTCGCATCGCAGCCAGTCATTCTGATTCGCCGGTGTTTAAAATCAAGGAAAACGCCGAGATTGATGTGAGAGGGAAGTATATTCAGCTAAACAGCGAAAGGTATGGAGGCATGATTTTTTCATCATGGCTGGATAAGCCGCTCTCCGTAGCCGGCCGCGTACTTTTAAAAACCGGAAAGGGCCTTTCTACCCGCCTTGTGAATATCGATAAGGATATGCTCGTTATACCCAATGTAGCCATTCATATGAATCGTTCGGTAAATGATGGCTTTAAGTATAATCCGCAGACGGACCTTTCGCCCCTGTTTGGCGATGCGCGCGCCAAGGGCGCATTCAAAAGGATCATTGCCGACAGCGTACAGGCGGAGGAAAAGGATATTCTCGGCAGCGATCTGTATCTGTATTCCCGCGTGAAACCGTCGGTGTGGGGTGTGAACGAAGAGTTTATTTCTGCCGGAAGGCTCGACGATCTGGAATGCGCATACACCGGTATCACCGCTCTGATGGAAGCGAACGTCGAAAGCGGCATGCCGGTTGCGGCTGTGTTTGACAATGAGGAGGTCGGCTCTACTACCAAGCAGGGCGCGGATTCCACCTTCCTTACGGACGTTATCCGCCGCGCGGTGTATGCCCTTGGCGGAGACGAAGAAGCCTTTATGCGCGCCGCGAGCGCAAGCATGATGCTGTCGTGCGACAATGCGCACGCCATGCATCCCAATCACCCCGAGTTTTCCGATTCAACCAATTGGGTCATCATGAATGCAGGCATCGTCATTAAGGAAAGCGCCAATCAGAAGTATACTTCGGACGGCGCATCCAAGGCTGTTTTGCGTGCGATTCTGAATGAAAAGGATATTCCGTATCAGTTTTTTGCCAACAGAAGCGATATGCTGGGCGGCGGCACGCTGGGGAACATTTCCAACAGCCATTTCTCTCTGAATACCGTGGATATTGGCCTTGCGCAGCTGTCCATGCATTCCAGCTGGGAAACCGCGGGTGCGGAAGACGTGCGCCATATGGTTAACGGCGTGAAGGCATTTTTTGAAACGCCTGTGAGTATGGATGCGGATGGCGAGTTTGCCATTGGCTGATGAAACAGAAAAGGCGGAGGGGGCGCTTGAGGATATAGCGCTCCCGTTGCTTTTGACTGGGAGAAAAATGGTAAAGAATCAATACAAAACCATTTCCAAATTCTGAAAGAGTGTCAAAATTATGTGTATTTAACCCTTTTTTCTGGATTTTGACTTGAATGAAAAGGGTTAAAATAGTATACTGTAATCAATACTATATAATCGGAGGGAATGCGGTGGTAATTCAACCTGCTGTATGGAAGGAAACGCGCCGGATTGCTTACGGTGCGCTGTCCTGCATCGTGCTTTTGAATGTAATCGCGCTGATAGCCGGTTGGTTTGACTATGCCGTGCTTTTGGGTTCCGTACTGGGCGGCTTGTGCGCCGTAGTGTGCTTTTTCCTGCTGGGGTACGAGGTTCAGAAGATCCTTCAGCTGGAGGGCGACGAGGCGGAAAAGCTCAAGCGCGGCAAAAAAATGATGAGCGCAAGCTATATCAAGCGGCTTGTTATCATGGGTGCGGTGTTTATGGTATCCGTAAAGGTATCCTGCTTCAATTGGGTCGCTACGGCGATCATGCTGGTTTCTCCAAGAATGGTTGTTATGATTTTCCCTGTTATCGATAGGCTTCGCAAAAAAACTACTGAATTAACGGAAGAAGTGAAGTAAATCCATGGACGTCCAGATTACCGGTGCAAAAATACTCTTTAATATTGGCGGCGTCGTGATTACGGAGACCGTCGTTAATACGTGGATCGTAATGCTTCTGCTCACGCTGTTCTGCTTTATCATTACCCGTAATCTGAAGGTGCGTCCCACATCGCGCCGTCAGCTGATTGCCGAGTTTATCGTGAAAACGTTCAACAATCTGGTAAAAGGCAATATGCTGCCGCAGTTCAGCAACTATGCGCCTCTGGTTGCCGGCGTTATGCTGATGAGCGCGCTGTGCAGTCTTTCGGGGCTTACGGGCATTTATGCGCCGACAGCTGATCTTTCTACGCTCATTGCCTGGGCGGTGGTTGTATTTGTGCTGATTACCTTTAACAAAATCAAGTATGGCGGCCTCGGCGGTTATCTGAAGGGCTATCTGGAGCCCATTCCCGTTATGCTTCCGATCAATATTATCAGTGAAATCGCAACGCCGGTTTCCATGGCGTTCCGTCATTTCGGTAACGTCGCATCAGGCGTAGTTGTTATGACTCTTTTGAACGGCGCTATGGGCGCGTTCTCCAAAATGCTTTTCGGAGCGATTCCCGGCGAGGTCGGCGGCTTGCTTTCCCAGATCCCGATTCTCCGGGTGGGTGTTCCGGCAATTTTCTCTTTGTATTTTGACGTATTCTCCGGTTGCATTCAGGCGTTTTTATTCTCGATGCTGACGATGGCATATGTGTCCTCGGCTGCTGCGAGTGAATAAAATAATTTAATTTAATTACATTGTTGGAGGTTGACACAAAATGGATCAAGAGATGATGAAGACTCTTTCGAAGGCAATTGTTCTGGGCTGCTCTGCACTGGGCGCCGGTATCGCGATGGTCGCTGGCCTCGGTCCTGGTATCGGAGAAGGTAACGCGGTAGCCAAAGCACTCGAAGCCATCGGCCGTCAGCCGGAAGCCAAGAGCGCTGTTACTTCCACCATGATTCTGGGTGTTGCTATGGCGGAGACCACCGGTATCTACTCTCTGATCGTTGCACTGATTCTGCTGTTCGTCAACCCGCTGGTTGGAAAACTCTGATCAATAAAGTAATACAAAGCAGGAGTGACGATCAATGCCGGGAGATGTTCAGGAATTTGTATCCATCGTACCGTGGACTATCATATTCCAGATCTGTAATTTATTCCTGATCGTGCTGATTCTCAAGAAGGTCCTGTTTAAGCCCGTCATGAATATGCTCAAAGCCCGTCAGGACGAGGTAGACGGCATTTACGCCGACGCCGACCAGGCAAGGGATGAGGCCAACAGGCTCAAGGAAACCTATGATGAACGCATGCAGCAGGCGCGTAGCGAAGCCGACGCGCTTGTGAAGAACGCCACCATCACCGCCCAGAAGCGCGGCGATGAAATTGTGGAGTCTGCCAAGGACGAAGCCGCCCATCTGCGCCGTAAGGCTGAGGACGATATCCAACAGCAGAAACGCAAGGCGTTCCAGGAGGTTAAGACACAGCTTGCGGATATGGCCATGGATATCGCGGAGAAGATGGTTGGCCGCGAACTTTCCGCCTCTGATAACGATCAGCTGGTGGAGGATTTTCTTAAGAACGCAGGTGATGGCAAGTGACGAGCTTTGCCAACGAATACGGCGACGGGTTGTATATCCTTGCGCGTGAAGAGCGGCTGGAATGGAAAATTCTGGATCAGGCGGAAATGGTGGAAAAAAGCTTTCGCCAGTTTCCGGATTTTCTGTCGCTGCTTGATATCAGAACCATACCGCTTGCCGAGCGTGAGGAAGTTATCAAAAAAGCGTTCGAAGGGCAGATACACGTGTATCTCCTGAATTTCCTGATGCTGCTTGTGAAAAGGGGCGGCATAAGGGAGTTTTCTGCGTGCATTCAGCGGTTCAGAGACGATTACTACCGCGACAACAATATTTCCCTTGCGACTGTTTCCACCGTGCGTCCTCTGACTGCAGGGCAGAAACAGAAGATTACGGATAAGCTTTCGCGGATGACAGGCCGAAAGATCATTCTTTCCGAGCGCGTGGATCCGTCCCTGATTGGAGGAATCTGCGTGGATGTGGATGGCCGCCGCATCGATAATACCATCAAAACCCGCATGGCGCTTCTCAGAAGAAGCCTGAATGCGGACGCCTGATGTTAGGGGGACGAGAGACATGCAGCTCAGACCCGAGGAAATATCTCGGATAATTAAAGAACAAATCAAAAACTACCAAACGAAGATTACGCAGGCGGAAACCGGCAGCGTTATTCTGGTTGGCGACGGTATTGCCCGCGTTTCGGGCCTTGACTCCGTTATGGCCAACGAGCTTGTCAGGTTTTCTACCGGCGCCTATGGCATGGCAATGAACCTTGAAGAAAACTCGGTTGCCGTCGTACTTCTCGGTGAAGACGAGGGTATCAGCGAGGGCACCAGCGTAGAACGCACGGGCAAGGTCGTTTCCGTTCCTGTAGGCGATAAGATGATCGGCCGCGTTGTCAACGCACTGGGCTTGCCGGTAGACGGCAAGGGCCCTATTGATGCAACCGAGACGCGCCCCATCGAGCGCAATGCTCCGGGCATCATTGAAAGAAAGAGCGTCAGCGTGCCGCTTCAAACCGGTATCAAGGCGATCGACTCCATGATTCCGATCGGACGCGGTCAGCGCGAGCTTATCATCGGCGACCGTCAGACCGGTAAGACTACCATAGCGCTTGACACCATCATCAACCAGAAGGGTCAGGATGTTATCTGCATTTATGTTGCCATCGGACAGAAGCAGTCTACCGTAGCGCAGCTGGTGGATACTCTTACGCAGGCCGGCGCTATGGACTACACCATCGTAGTTTCTGCTACCGCCTCCGAAATGGCTCCCATGCAGTACATTGCGCCGTATTCCGGCTGCGCAATGGGCGAATACTTCATGGATCAGGGCAAGGATGTGCTCGTAATTTACGACGATCTTTCCAAGCATGCCGTTGCGTACCGCGCGCTTTCCCTTTTGATCCGTCGTCCTCCGGGACGCGAGGCCTATCCGGGCGATGTATTCTATCTGCATTCCCGACTTCTGGAGCGTGCGGCTCGCGTGGCTCCGGAATACGGCGGAGGATCGCTTACGGCGCTTCCGATTATCGAAACGCAGGCCGGCGACGTATCGGCATATATTCCCACCAATGTTATTTCCATTACCGACGGACAGATATTCCTTGAAACGGAACTTTTCCATTCCGGTATCATGCCCGCCGTCAACCCCGGTATCTCCGTATCCCGCGTAGGCGGAAATGCGCAGATCAAGGCGATGAAGAAGGTTTCCGGTACGCTCAAGCTGCTCTACAGTCAGTACCGTGAACTTCAGTCCTTCGCGCAGTTCGGAAGCGATCTTGACGCTGATACCAGAGCGCGTCTGCGCCAGGGCGAGCGCATTGTTGAAATTCTCAAGCAGAATAAAAACGCGCCCGTTAAGGTAGAGGATCAGGTTGCAATCCTGTATGCCGTAACCCGCAACTTCCTGACCGATATCAGACTTGAGGACGTGAAGGAATACGAGAAGGGTTTGTTTGAGCGCATGAACGCCCAGCATCAGGATATTCTGGAAGAAATCCGCAAGACCGGCAATCTGTCTGCCGAGGCTGATAAGGCGTTGGCTGATGCAATTCAAGCCTACACGAAAGATTTTCTGAAGCAGAGGCAGTAAGGAGGCGCGGACATGGCCGGAGCGTCCATGAAGGACATTAAAAGGCGCATCCGAAGCGTTGAAAGCACCATGCAGATCACTAAGGCGATGCAGCTGGTGGCTTCCTCCAAGCTTCGCCGCGCACGCGACGGTATGGAAAGCAGCAAGCCGTTTTTTCAGATAGCCGATCAGGCAATTAATGACATTGCCCGTTACGGCGCGGCGGAAATAAACGCCAAATATCTGAAAAAAGGCGAAAGTGGAAAAACTTTGTATATCGTGCTTGCCGGTGACCGCGGCCTTGCGGGCGGCTATAACGCCAACATATTCAAGTGCGTTTCGGAAGATGCAAACGGACAGGATTTCGAAGTACTTCCGGTGGGTAAAAAGGCGCTTGAACGCTACCGCATGGCGGGAAAAGAGATTGTTTCAGATGTGTATTCCAAAATTGAGGGCTTTCAGGTATCGCAGGCCTTTGCGATTGGCGAAATGGTAAAGGTAGGCTTTGTTTCAGGCAGATGGTCTGAAATCAAGCTTGTGTATACCAACTTTGCTTCCATGCTTTCTCAGGAAGCCAGATTGGAAGAAATGCTGCCCATTACGCTTCCTGAGGGCAAGCGCCCTTTGGAGCAGATGATTATCGAACCCGATGCACAACGGCTTTTTGACGAGGCGGTCCGGATTTATTTATCCGGTCTTGTGTTCTCCGCTACGCGAAACGCTTTTGCCAGCGAGCTCGCCGCTCGCCGCACGGCAATGGATAATGCCACGCGCAATGCGGGAGAAATGATCGAAAGCCTGAAGCTGAACTATAACCGTGCGCGCCAGGGCGCAATTACGCAGGAATTGACGGAAATTGTCGCAGGAGCGGAGCATTAGGAAGGGTGTTAAGACATGAATACTGGAACCGTTGTTCAGGTCATCGGGCCGGTTGTTGACGTTCGGTTTGCCGACGGTCAGCTCCCCGAAATGCTGAACGCTATCACTGTGGAATTCAGCGGCCGAAAGCTGACTTGCGAAGTTGCGCAGCATATCGGAGACAACACTGTGCGCTGCATTTCCATGAATTCGACCGACGGCCTTCAGAGAGGTGCTCAGGCGGTCGATACAGGCGCGCCGATTCAGGTGCCCGTTGGAAAGGAATGCCTTGGCCGTATCTTTAACTTGCTGGGAGAAGCGATTGATAATAAGCCCAATCCCGAAACCGAAGAAAAGTGGCCCATCCATCGTCCCGCCCCTTCCTACGAGGAGCAGGAAACCTCTACCGAGATTCTGGAAACCGGTATCAAGGTTATCGATCTGATTGCCCCTTATGCCAAGGGCGGTAAGATTGGCCTGTTCGGCGGCGCCGGTGTTGGCAAAACCGTTATCATTATGGAGCTTATTAACAACATTGCCAAGCAGCACGGCGGTATTTCCGTATTTGCCGGCGTAGGCGAGCGTACCCGTGAGGGCAATGACCTCTATAATGAAATGAAGGAATCCGGCGTTCTGAACAAGACCGCGCTTGTTTACGGCCAGATGAACGAACCGCCGGGAGCACGTATGCGCGTAGGCCTTTCCGGCCTTACCATGGCAGAGTATTTCCGTGACCAGGAGAATCAGGATGTTCTTCTGTTCATCGACAATATTTTCCGCTTTACCCAGGCGGGCAGCGAGGTTTCCGCGCTGCTGGGCCGTATGCCCAGCGCTGTAGGCTATCAGCCAACGCTCGCCACTGAAATGGGTGCTTTGCAGGAGAGAATCACCTCTACCCGCAAAGGTTCCATTACATCCGTTCAGGCTGTATATGTACCTGCGGACGACCTGACCGACCCTGCGCCCGCAACTACGTTTGCGCATCTTGACGCTACTACGGTTCTTAGCAGAAATATTGCTTCTCTGGGTATTTACCCCGCCGTCGATCCGCTGGATTCCACCAGCCGTATCCTGACGCCCGAGGTAATCGGTCAGGAGCACTACGACGTTGCACGCGCTGTACAGGGCATTCTGCAGAGATATAAGGAGCTTCAGGATATTATCGCGATCATGGGTATGGATGAACTTTCCGAAGAGGATAAGCTGATCGTAGCGCGCGCACGTAAGGTACAGCGCTTCCTCAGCCAGCCCTTCTCCGTTGCCGAGCAGTTTACAGGTATGGAAGGTAAGTACGTACCGCTGAAGGAAACGCTGCGCGGCTTTAAGGAGATCATCGAAGGCAAGCATGACGACCTGCCCGAAAGTGCGTTCTTGTTTGCAGGAACGATTGAGGATGTTATTGAAAAGGCCAAAAAAGGAGCATGACGCATGGCTCAGATGAAGCTTAAAATCGTAACGCCGGACAAGCTGGCGTTTGACGCCGAGGCGGAAAGGGTTATTGTCAGAACCCTTTCAGGCGATATAGCGATTCTTCCCAATCATGCGGAAATGTCTTCGGCGCTGGGCGTTGGAGTATGCCGTGTTACACAGGATGGAAAAACCAGAAAAGCTGCGCTGAACGGCGGTGTGGTTACCGTTGTCGACAACACGGTATCCATCCTTACCGTTACCTTTGAATGGGCGGATGACATCGATCTTGAACGCGCTAAAAAAGCGGAACAGGCGGCGCGTGAAAAGCTTGCTGCGTCCGGAATAGGGGAGGCAGGCTACCCGGCGTTGGAAGCCAAGCTAAGAAGATCGCTGGCGCGCATTCAGGCAGCGAGCGAAGAATAAAGGAAAAGCGAAGTCGGAAACGGCTTCGTTTTCTTTTTAAGCACATATAAATACTGGTGCTGACTGGTGCTGATTAGGACTGGTATAGATCAGATATCACTGAAAAATTATGGTATTCATGTTAAACCAAACATTTAATTCATTTTTGTCTTGCAATTTCAAAATAAATATGCGATACTATTACAACCGGGATATATGGTATCTTAGGTAATATTTCAAGGAGGGATTCTCTAATGAAGAAGTTTCTTGCACTGCTTCTTGCCATGACCATGGTACTCTCCATGGCAGCTTTTGCAGAGGAAACTGAGAAGGGCACTGTCATCTACGGTTCCACCACCGAGATCGGCGGCGACTTCTGGTTCACTTCCCACTGGACCAATAACGCGACTGACGCTATGATTCGCGAATTGGCCGATCAATGCTCCACGGTTGTTACCGATCAGGGCGGCGCTCTGGTTGTTAACCCCACCGTAACCAGCGACCTCGAAATGGTTGAGAACGATGACGGCACCAAGACCTTCATCATCACCGTTAACGAAGGCCTCGTATTCAACAACGGCGAAGCCATCTCCGCTAAGGATTTCGTATGGTCCACCGTATTTGCTTGCTCCAAGGTAGCTGCTGAGCTGGGTGTTAAGTCCACTGCTTCCTCCCAGATCGTTGGCGGCCAGGATTACTTCGACGGCGTAGTTCCCTACGTTTCCGGCGTAAACCTGATCGATGAGTACACCTTCTCCGTAACCATCGAGTCCGATTACCTGCCCTACTTCTATGATCTTTCCTATGCCTCCTTCGGCGCTTACAGCATGAAGTACTGGCTGGGCGAAGGCGTTGAGCTCAAGGATGACGGCGAAGGCTGCTACATCGCTGGCGAATACACCTCCGAAGCTCTTAAGGATCATGTAGAAAAGGTTCGCTTCTATGCAGGCGAGGACCGCGTTTCTGCTGGCCCGTACAACCTGGTTGAGTATGATGAGACTGCTAAGCAGGCTACCTTCACCATCAACCCCAACTTCAACGGCAACTTCGAAGGCGTAAAGCCCTCCATCGAGAAGATCGTTGTTGTTAAGGCTGAAGACGCCACCTGGGCAGACGCTATTGCCACCGGCGCTTTCAACTTCTATGATACCATCACCGATGGTTCCCAGGTCAACACTGCTCTCGACATCATCGAGAACGGCGGCTTCGACTACGTACAGTTCGATCGTCCCGGCTACGGCATGATCAACTTCCAGTGCGACTTTGGTCCCACCCAGTTCCTCCCCGTACGTCAGGCTATCATCAAGCTGCTTGACCGCAACGAGTTCGCCAACACCTTCTGCATGGGCTGGGGCGGCGTTGTAAACGGCCCCTACGGCACTGCTCTGTGGCAGTTCCAGGATTCCGAGGAATGGCTCGAGAAGAACCTCAATCCCTATAACTATGATCCCGCTGGCGCCGTAGAGCTGCTGGTTGAAGATGGCTGGGTACTCAACGCTGAAGGCGGCGAGTGGACCGAAGGCATCCGCTATAAGAAGGTAACTGCTGAAGAAGCCGGCACCTACAAGCACAACGTAACTCTCGCAGACGGCACCGTTCTGATGCCCCTCGTAATCGAGTGGTCTTCCTCCGAAGGCAACTCCGTATCCGACCTTCTGAAGGTTATGCTCGCTGAGTCCGAAGCCACCAAGGCTGCTGGCGTTCAGATCAACCAGAATGTTATGACCTTCTCCGAGCTCCTCAACTTCTACTATCGTGATGCTTCCCAGGGCGAGCAGTATGGCGTACCCACCTACGGCATGTTCAACCTGGCCACCAACTTCACTCCCCTCTATGACCAGTCCTATTCCTTCACCTCCGATCCTCACTACGTAGCTCAGGGCTACAACCTGAACTACCTGTTTGATGATGTTCTGGATTGGCTGTCCATGGAAATGGTATACGGCGTAGAGTCCACCGACACCACCACCTACCTGATCCTCTGGCAGAAGTTCATCCAGCGCTGGAACGAGCTCATGCCCCAGGTTCCGCTGTACAGCAACGTATACATCACCATGTATCCGGATTGGCTGGAGAACTACACTCAGGATTCCTTCTGGGATTTCCAGCAGGCAATCGTTTACGCAACTGTTGCTGAATAATTCAGCCGACATTTAATTTGCGGCATGAGGGGGCGGCTGAAAAGCCCGTCCCCTCATGTTAATCAAGGGAAACCGGTACAAATAATGCAAATACCATATAGTTTTTTAAAAAATGAAGGATTATATGGCAAAATGTGCATCAAAAGGGGCGACGCCGGATGGGCAGATATATTTTGAAACGTCTCGTGTATATTGTGATTGTTTTCCTTATTATCTCTTTCGCAATGTACATGCTTTACAATTTAATACCAACTGATCCGGCTAGGGCCGAAATGGAGCCGCTGCGTAAAACGCTTAAGCCTGATGAGTACGAAAAGCAGTATAGGCAGCTTCGTCAGGAAATGGGTCTTGACGATAATATGATCGTACGCTATCTGCGCTGGATGGGACTGTGGACGGATACCGATGGTAAGTCCTTCAACGGTCTGCTTCAGGGCAACTTTGGTTATTCCAATTATTACAAAAAGAATGTTGTAGATGCCATCATTTCTCCGATGAAGAACACCATTTTCATCAACATCTTCTCTACCATTGCTGCGCTTGGCATCACGATTCCGCTTGGAATTTTCTGCGCGGTTCATAAGAATCGAAAGTTCGACCAGTCTACGCAGGTTGTTACCATGCTGGGCTACAGCATCCCGGTATACATCATTGCGCTGGTATTTATGTTCCTTTTCTGTGTTGTTTGGAAGATTTTCCCTGTAATGGGCATGAAAACGCCTGGAGCCACATATGAGGCGGGATCCTGGGACGAGTTTGTTGATATGCTGTATCACATTTCTCTGCCGGTCATCGTAATGACCTTTGGCTCTCTGGGCGGAATGACCCGCTATGTTCGCTCTTCCATGATCGAAGCTCTTTCTATGGACTATATCCGTACCGCTCGTGCAAAGGGCTTAAGAGAAAAGGTAGTTATTTATTCGCATGCATGGCGAAATGCATTGCTTCCCGTAATCACGAGTATTCTTGGTTGGTTCATCGGCATTTTCGGCGGCTCTGTTGTTATAGAGAATACTTTCTCCCTTTCCGGTATGGGCAGACTGTATTGGATTGGTCTGAACAACAACGACTTCGAGCTCGTTCTTGCCATCCAGATGTTCTATTCGATCGTATCTTTGATCGGTGCTCTTCTGATCGATATCAGCTACGGACTTGTTGATCCGCGCGTACGCGTTGATAAGTAATTGAAGGAGGGAAAGCATAATGTCTAAAAACAAAAAGCAATTCTTCCTTGTACGCTGGTTCAAGCGCATGTTCCTTGGCAGCAGCAAGGAAATAGTAGATATCATGAAGGAAGAACAGCTTCAAACGCCTTTTAAGACAATGATGAAGAAGTTCTTGAAAAAGAAGACCGTCATCTTTGCTCTTTCGCTGTTCATTCTGATTTTTGCATTTGTTCTGATTGGACCGAAGTATTGGATTCTCGATCTCAGCGAACAGGATTCCACGCTCACCAATCAGCCTCCGGGATACAATATGATGAAGGTTCCGAAGGATATCCGCGACAACATCGTTGATATTGCGCCCGGCGATACCTATGGTATCGGCATCGACGATAGCGGTAATGTGCACGTATGGGGCAATACGAAGATTACCGACAAGATTGACATTTCCGATATTCCCAGCGAAGTCAAGGAAGCCAATATTACAATGGTAGCCAGCGGTGACGACCATGTAGTTGCACTTGATGATCAGGGTCAGCTCTACGTTTGGGGCAATACCCGCCTTCAGCAGAACAAGTTTTCTAACGAGATGCTTAAGGATCAGAAGGATGGCTGGACTGTAAAGCAGCTGGAAGCCAGCACGCAGTTTTCCGCCGTTGTAACGGATGAAGGCGATCTGTATCTCTGGGGCAACGCTAACCAGAATGATATCAAGGTAAACAAAAAGTATCAGGGAAAGATTGCCAAGGTTGGCCTTACCGCAAACCATTATGTATGTCTGCTTGAGGACGGTTCCGTAGTATATGCGGGTAATAAGGCAAAAGATAATCCGCTTGCCACGCTTCCCAAGGCAATGAAGAACAAAAAGTTTGTGGATATTACCACTACATCAACTGCTGCCGCAGCAATTACAGCAGAAGGCGAATTGTTCGTATGGGGCAACACCGTACGCGGTGAAGACAAGATTCCCGAATTTGATGCGCCGGTAAAGAGCATTTATGGCGGACGTTATCACTTTACTGCAGTTCTTGAAAATGGTAAGGTGCATTCCTGGGGAAACAACAAGTATAAGCAGTCTGAAGTTCCGGAAACGCTGAAAAACGGCGAGGCCGAAATCAACAAAGTATTTGTTGGAAATCACCAGAACTATGTACAGACCACAGACGGCGAAATCATCACCTGGGGTCTTAAGGGCTTCCTGCTCGGAAGTGACGATCTTGGACGCGATATGCTGACCCGAATCGTAAACGGTGGCGCCGTAACGATGACGGTAGGCGCAATTTCCGTTGTTATCGCAACTGTTATCGGCGTACTGCTTGGCGGTCTTGCCGGATACTTTGGCGGCAAAACGGATATTCTGATCATGCGAATTGCCGAGATCATCGGCGGTCTTCCGTTTATTCCGTTTGCTATGATTCTTTCCGCTGTTATCGGTTCGCGCCTTGACTCGAACCAGAAGATGTACTTGATAATGGTGGTTCTGGGTGTTCTGAGCTGGACGGGAACCTGCCGTCTGGTTCGCGCTCAGATTCTTGCGCAGCGCGAAATGGAGTATGTAACGGCAGCCAAAGCAATGGGTATCAAGGAAGTTACGATTGTATTCAGACACATTCTTCCCAATGTATTCTCGCTTCTCCTTGTAAGCATGACTCTTTCTTTCGCAACCTGCATGCTTACCGAGTCTACTCTTTCTTACCTTGGCTTCGGTATTCCGCTGCCGCAGCCGACATGGGGCAACCTGCTTGACGGCGCGAATAACTCTGTTGTTATTCAGCAGTATTGGTGGAGATGGGCGTTCCCTGCGGCAATTTTCGGTATGTGTACAATCTGCATCAACATGATTGGCGACGGCCTCAGAGATGCGGTTGACCCGAAGAGCAATGAAAGATAAGGAGGTGGACGATAATGGCACTTCTTGAACTGAAAGATCTGCATACTTTCTTCACAACCAAGCGCGGCACGGTAAAGGCTGTTAATGGTGTATCCTACAGCGTAGAGCCTGGTCGTACGCTGGGCGTTGTAGGCGAGTCCGGTTCCGGAAAGAGTGTTTCCGCCATGAGTATCCTCCAGCTTCTCGATGGAAACGGCTACATCGACTCCGGTGAGATAATCTTTAACGGAAAAGAACTCACCAAGCTCGACCGCAACGAAATGTATAAGATTCGCGGAAATGAAATTTCCGTTATCTTCCAGGAGCCGATGACTTCGCTGAACCCTGTATTCTCTGTAGAGAAGCAGGTCAGTGAACCGTTTATGATTCATCAGGGTATGAGCAAAGCGCAGGCCAAACAAATGGTTATAAAAATGCTCAAGGATGTTAAGATTCCGAACCCTGAAACCGTGGCAAAGCAGTATCCCCATCAGCTTTCCGGCGGTATGAGACAGCGTGTAATGATCGCCATGGCACTTGCCTGCCAGCCGAAGCTTCTGATCGCTGATGAACCTACCACAGCACTTGACGTAACGATTCAGGCACAGATTCTGAAGCTGATGAACGACCTTAAGAGAGAGCGCGGCACCAGCATTCTGTTTATTACTCACGATCTTGGCGTAATCTGCCAAATGGCTGACGATGTTGCCGTTATGTACTGCGGACAGGTTGTTGAGCATGCTCCGTCCAGAACCATTTTCTCCAAGCCGGAGTTCTCACATCCCTACACTGAAGGCTTGATGACTTCGATTCCCAGGCTTGATACACCCACGGATGAAAGGCTTGACGCTATCCCCGGTGCTGTACCGCATCCGTTGGATCTGCCGAAAGGCTGTAAGTTCGCTCCGCGCTGCAAATACTGCACGCAGAAGTGTATTGATGAGGAGCCTGAGCTTGTAGAAGTTGCACCCGGTCAGCAGATTCGCTGCTTCTATCCCAGAAAGGGGGAGCGTCATGCAAACCACAACCAATAAGACTCCGCTTCTCAGAATCAGTAACCTCAAGCAGTACTTCCCCCTCAAAAAGAAGGGCTTGTACGTAAAGGCAAACGACGGCATTACCCTTGATATCTATCAGGGCGAAACGCTGGGTTTGGTAGGCGAATCCGGCTGCGGTAAGTCTACCCTTGGAAGAACGCTTCTTCAGCTGTACAAGCAGACGGATGGCCGTACGATGTATTACGGCAGAAGCCTTGATGATATTGCGCCGAAATACGTAGGAAAAACCTATTCAAATCTCGAAAAGCGAATCCGTCAATTGCATACGCTTGAAAAGAAGCGCGATGCGCTTCAGGCTGAAGCGGATAAGATGAAGGACGGCCCCGCGAAATACAAATTGATGAACGAATGCGAATTTGCACGTAAGGAAGCAAACGATGCGTTTCTCGATATTGTAAACCTCATCGGCGGTTTCCTGATTGCAAAGGATATTCCGTCTGTAGCGGCGGCATTTACAAAATCGTATAAAGCTTCTGCAGCAAAGTGCAAGCTTCAGGAGAAGATGAGCAAGCTTGTTCTGAACCTCGAGGATGCAAAATTTGCCCTTGAAACCGCAAAGAAGGAAGAAAAAGGGGTTTCAGGCAAAGAAAAGAAAGTCGTAAAAGCAGAACAGGCGATTGAGGAGCTCCAGAAGAAGATCGATCAGGCTCAGGAAGTTCTGGATAAAACGCATGAAGTAATCAATGATATGCGTAAGCCCTATACAAACGACGTAGAGTTCCAGAGGCTTGAGCAGTATCGTGATAATGGCGTGGATCTTGCCAGACTGGAATATGATGAGATTCGCCACTTAAGAAGCGATCTTCAGATGATCTTCCAGGATCCGTACTCTTCTTTGAACCCGCGTATGACTGTCGGACAGATTATTTCTGAAGGCATGAAGGCGCACAACATGTTCAAAAAGAGCGATGACCGCCTTCAGCAGGCAGTTATCAAGGTAATGGATGACGCAGGTCTGCAGGCGTACTTCATTCATCGTTATCCGCATCAGTTCTCCGGCGGTCAGCGTCAGAGAATTGGTATCGCAAGATCGTTGGCTGTAAATCCGAAGTTCGTGGTTTGCGACGAAGCGGTATCCGCGTTGGACGTTTCCATTCAGAGCCAGATTATCAATCTGCTCAAGGATTTGAAGGAACAGCAGAATCTGACCTATCTGTTCATCACGCATGACCTTTCCGTTGTTAAGTACATTTCCGATCGAATCGGCGTTATGTACCTTGGCAATATGGTTGAGCTTGCCGCTTCAAAGGATTTGTTTGCAAATCCCAAGCATCCGTATACCGAAGCACTGATGAACGCCATTCCCACGACGGATGTAGATGCAGATAAAGAAATACAGATTCTGGAAGGCGATATTCCCAGCCCCGTTCGTCCGCCGTCCGGCTGCAAGTTCCATACGAGATGCAAGTATGCTACCGAGATTTGCAAGCATATGGTACCGCAGTGGGAAGAGGTTGAACCCGATCACTTTGTAGCCTGCCACCATCACCTCGGCAGCCAGAAGGGATAAAAAATGCTTTTTCAGGGACGGTTTGAAAAACAGCTGAAAAGCATCAGCAAAAGGAATGGCGATTCAAAGCGCGCATATGATGAGGAAGAGCTGGCCTCCAAGCTCGAAAAGGGAGATCTGCCCGCAATGATCATCTCGGCAATGATTATTATATTGCCGGTTGCGCTGTTATTCCTGGTTGCGATAAGCTTAATAGGATTCTTCTTCATAGTTCGCTGAGAAGCGAAAGTTAAAGCGGAGCAATGGCAATCTATTGTCGTTGCTCCGCTTTCTTATATGACAGTGAATGGATAAATCCGGCGCATTCTGCTTATTACGGCTTATGATGAAATCCGCTGCGGAAGTATGAATAAACAGCAATAAAAAACTCAGGATGCTTGAAAAAACGCATCCTGAGTTTTCATACGGAGTATGCAGCCGGGTTTACATCGATTACTTCTTGAGGTAATTTGCCGACATATATCCGGTGTAGCTGCCATAGGAAACTTTCCACCAGTTCTTGTTGGCAGTGGAAAGTACGCGCACTTTGGTTCCCTTGGTGAGCGCAGTTATGATCTGATACTGGGTACCGGCGCCCTTGCGCATGTTGACGACAGAGCCGGTTACGGTTGCATATGTAGTTGTTGCGGCGCCGGACTTGGAAACATAGTTCTTGCTCATGTATCCCTGAGTGCCGTTGGCAGTTGCAACCAGATACCAGTTATCGTTTTCGCCAAGGATCTTTACCTTGGTGCCGGACTTCAGCTGTTTCATGACGCTGGTAGAAGTGCTGGCACCGGCGCGAAGATTAACGGTGCTGCCTGCATATTTGGTCTTTACGGTGCCGGTTACGCTTCCGCTGTAATACACTGTGCCGTCGGCATAGTTGTCACCGATGCCAGAAATGTATAGATTCTTAATGTAGCCAACCTTGCCGCTGGAGGTTTCTACCTTGGACCAGACGCTGCCCTTTTTGAGAACTTCGATATAGTCGCCGTTCTTTACGTAACCGTTGGTGCCATAATTTGTACCGGGGCCTTTACGCAGGTGAAGAGAACCGCCTGCATAAGCAAGAGATACCCTCTCGGCGGATGCAAGCATGGGAAGCATGGTTGCAAACACAAGAACCATTGCAAGTACAACTGAGATTTTCTTCTTCATTAAAGCATTCCTCCGTTCCGAAATGGATTCAATTCTTTCAGTCATTAGACTCCACTATTGTAACATATGTTCCCCGGAAATTCCATCTTTCCATTTACAGCTTTATGAACATTTGCCAACACTAATGACACAGAATAAGTGAAAAATTGATTTTCTAAGCAGACTTCAGTCTAAAAAGGAGAATTCGGAATTCAAAGGCTTGCTTTATGAAAAGGAAATGCAATACGCTTAAGATTCTCTCAGTGTTTTTTGGATTCGAAAGCCGCCTCAATAAAGTCGGCGATAGGGGATGCGTCATCAAGTGAATGCGGATGGTGGTCGCATTCGGGTTTCAGGATCGTTTTGATCACGCCGCCGCAGTTGATAAAACGCTCTTTAAAAAGGCCGCCGTTATCGTTGTAGTTAACGAGCTTGTCCTTAAGACCTGCGACAAGGATTACGGGAACATTTGCATTTGCCATTTTCTGCACATTGTCCAATGGGTTGTTACGAAAATCCTTGGCACTTTCTTCGGTCAGATGGTAGCATTCCAGGCATTCTTTCCAATGCTTCTGGCTTGGTGTGGCGCCGCCCGGCCAATTATGAATGGACATTACCGGCGCGTCAAGATAGATTGAGGATGCGCAATCGGGATGCGCCAGCAGATAGTTGCAGGTATACAGTCCGCCCCTGCTGAAGCCGAATATGCTGGGAAAGGGGCTTAATCTGTATTCGGAGGTAAGGTACAGATAGAAATTGTGCATTTCCGCAACTGCATCAGGGCAGCCGTACATATCGGAGAGGCAGATGTAGGCGATGTGCCAGCCGCGGGACAAGAGTTCCCGGTCGGCGGTATCGAACGCGCCGAAAAACTCTGCACGCCACACCCACGGATTTCCTTTTGCCGGGTTTTCAGGTTTTACAAGGATGCAGGCGCGGTTCTGATACTCGAAATCAATTCTGGTACTGTTCATAAAATTACTCCTTTGTATGCAATGCTTCTTTGTGGCGTGGGGATTGCTTGCGTCAATACGCACCATTTCTCGCTCGATTCATATGATGCCATGTGGGTGCGCTGCGCATCCGCAACAGAAACAGACATGGGAGGAATGCGCATGTCATTTTACAGTTATAAGAATGCCAATGCCGATGCATGCCCAGGCGCAATCACCGGGAATGCGATGAACGGAATTACTGAAAGAATCTGCGTACAGGTGAAAAATGTATACGATTCATGTTTACAGCAGCAGCAATTGGACAGCGAAGTGGTTACGGTCTCCAATATTGTTCCCGTACTTACAACCGGATGCACTCCTCAGGACATAACGCGCTCGTGCCGCTGCGATTGCGCAAACAATCAGTGCAACTGCAAGTGCGGGGTATGCGGCGAGATTACTTATCAGGATGCTTTGGAAAATGCCGAGAACGCCACGTGCCTTCCGCAGCCCTGCGGTACCTGGACGTTTGAATCGTGCAGATCGTCTACTACGGAGGGAGAGATTACAAACCTTTCAGTGGACCGACTGTGCGATCGTCCGCAGTTTGCACGCGTGAAGGGCGATGTATCCATCCCGATAGACGTGTTGTTCATTGATGGGAGA
>JAZSRC010000009.1:0-12387 GCA_045538305.1 Clostridia bacterium
AAAAAGGGACTTTTTTGATGGCTTGAGGAGCCGCTGCATAAACTGCAGCGGCCCCGCTTTTTATCGTATCAACCGAGTTATGCGTCCAGCTCGCCCTTCAGAGCTGCTTTTTTCATTGCAGGCTTTCGGATGTATTTGGTGCTCATGTCAATCCATGCGTCGCTTTGCGCGCTTCGCTCAAAGCCCGTCATAATGTCAAGCACATGGAAAGTCTGGTTATAATCGGCACGGGCGGCGCGGCCTGTGCGGATGGCGACAGCCATGTCGTCAAGGCCCAATGCACGGCTGTTTTCGGCATAGTCGAATACCAGCGGGATTTCGCGAACCTCGCCGTCCTCGGGCCTGAAAAGCTTGACAGGGCCCGAGAAGGTATTCGGGTCGGGCACGAACAGCGTGCCTTCGCTGCCGTAGATTTCAAAACGGGCCTGGAAGGGATAATAGGCGTCGAAGGTGGTGAACAGCGTTCCGATAGCGCCGCTTTCATACTCTACAGTGCCGGCGACATAGGTATTCACATTTACGTTGATGGGTGTGCCCGCAAAGGGCTGGCTGGTGATCAGGCGCTTTTCAAACGACCTTTTGCTTGCGCTCATAACGCGCTTTACGCCGCCCATCAGGTTGATCATAGCGGTCAGGTAGTACGGGCCCATGTCAAACATCGGACCGCCGCCATACTGGTAATAAAAATCGGGATCCGGATGCCAGCTTTCATGGCCTCTGCAGATCATGAAGGCAGCGCTTCCGACCGGGGTTCCGATATAGCCGTCTTCAATAAGCTTGCGGCAGGTTTGTATACCCGCACCCATAAACGTGTCGGGCGCGCCGCCGAGCATGAGTCCCTTTTCCTCCGCCAGTTTTACAAGCGCCTGACCTTCCTCCAGGCTTGCGCCCAGCGGTTTTTCGCTGTATACATGCTTGCCCTTTTCAAGCGCAGCCTTCGTGACCTCGAAGTGCTCGTAAGGACGGGTAAGGTTCAGTACAAGCTCAACCTCGGGATCGTCGAACGCATCGTGCATGGTTTCGTAAATCTTGGGAATGTTATACTTTTCCTTTGCGGCCTGCGCGCGCTCGCGGACAAGATCGCATACGCCGATCAGCTCAATATCGCGAAATACCTTTGTAATGTTGTCAAGATAGATTCCGCTGATGCAGCCGACGCCGATCATGGCAACCTTTACCTTATTCATCCGTCTGCCTCCTTAGTACATCTTTGCGGTGTTTTCAAAGCGCTCAGTAGTTAAACCATGTTCCTCGGCATAGGCCTTTCCTTCGCCTGCCCACAGCATGCCGCGCTCCATCATGATTTCGGCGTTGGGGGATTTATCGAATACGTCGTCATGATGGCCAAGCGATGTATAGAATACGCGGCCGTTGCCCCAGAACTTAGTCCATGCAACGGGCATATCCACGGGCTTGTTGGAAATGTGATAGTAGGGAACTACCGGAAAGCGAGTGGTGGCGAGCACTTCGATGGAGGGATCGATGTGCAGATAGTAATGCTCGCTCACGACCTCAAAATCCGAAAGGCCTTCGGTAATCGGGCTGGAGCCGTGATTGATATTGACCACGTAGGGGATTCCGTCTCCGCCGGGATGGCTTACCCACTGGCCGCCGGTGATGAACTGCCATTCGGTGTCGTTTCGGAAGGAATCGCACATGCCGCCGTGGCAGCCCGCAAGTCCCACGCCGCAGCCAATGGCCTTGGAGAGATTCTGGGTGTATTCACGCTTGATCTCGCCCATCGTCCAGCAGGCGACGATCAAATCCAGCTTTTTCAGCGCTTCCAGATCGCCCATAGGATCGAGCGAATCGAAAATGGTGGCTTCATAACCGTTCTTTTCCAAAAGCCCTTTAAAACGCTTGCTTGTCAGCTGGGGCTCATGTCCGTCCCAGCCGCCCTGGAATATCCATGCCTTTTTCATTGCGTGTTCCTCCTGTTGAAAAGTCTGATTTTTGGCAATATACGCCTCTAGCTTGTATCATAACACAAACGGAGGTATAATACCAGCAGAAGTTTTCTGAATAAAGGAATTTGTTTGATGGAGGCTTTTATGAAACCGACGCTTATGGATATACGCAACAATGAGGATATTCGCCAGTATATTACCTGCGCAGACGAGTCTATGAAGGCGCTGGGCTATACCGAGCATAGCTTTGCGCATGTTATGAAGGTTGCCGAAACTTCACGCGACATACTGAAAGCGCTCGGATTTCCCGAAAAGCAGCAGGAACTCAGCTGGATCGCTGGTTATATGCACGATATCGGAAACGTTGTCAACCGCGCCGATCATGCGCAGAGCGGCGCTTTGATGACGTTCAGGATTCTGGATAAGCTTGGTCTGCCGGCCGGCGATATTTCCATGGTTGTAACCGCAATCGGCAATCATGACGAGGGGACGGCGTTTCCGGTAAACGAAGTGGCCGCCGCGCTGATTCTTGCGGACAAGACCGATGTTCGCCGTTCGCGTGTTAGAGGCATTGATATGGCACAGTTTGATATTCATGATCGCGTGAATTATGCGGTTACGTCCTCGCGTCTGGAAATCGATACTGCGAAAAAGCATATCGCTCTGTTTCTGCTGATTGACGATGAGATTTCCACTGTTGCGGATTATTTTGAGATTTTCCTTGGACGTATGCTGCTTTGCAGAAAGGCTGCAGGCAAGCTTGGCTGTGCGTTTTCGCTCAATATCAACGGTCAGACGGTGATGTAAAACGCCGTGCAATATAATAAGAAAACAATCGTATTGGGGTAGATATTTAACATAGTATCTGCTAATATGCATTCGGCTCAGCACGGCAGAGAAAGGCGTTCTTATGGAGCGCTGCAGCAACGAAACGCGCATGCTTGCTTCATCGCGTTTCTTGAAAAAATTTTGGCGCAGCCTGAAAAGGATGTGCGGCATGTACGGCGGATGCGCTTTGCCAAACGGTGAAGCGCGCAGAAACCTGTGCTATCATTATGCGGCAGCCGGCTTTGTTTTGATGAAACCAGGCGGGTCGTTTTCATTTTTGGCGTGTATGTTTTGCTAAATGGGGTACGGGCACTGGGAAGGATGATCATAAATGGGACTTTTGCTCTTTTTGTTCTGGCTGGTTCTTAACGGACGCCTGAGCTTTGACGTGATTGTCACGGGGATTATTGCGTCGGCGCTGGTGCTTGTTTTTATGTGCCGTTTCGGGAAGTGGTCGTTTCAAAAGGAAAGGCTTGTGTTTTTGCTTTTCCCGCGCGCGGCGTGGTTTGCCGTATCGCTGCTTTGGGAGATTATCAAGGCCAATCTTTCGGTTTTGATGATCATATGCCGGGGGAATGCCGATCCCTGTATCCGCACGATCAAAACGGGACTGAAAACAAAGTTTGGGCGCGTTATGCTTGCTAATGCCATTACGCTTACGCCCGGAACGGTTTCCGTTCAGATGCTGAATGACAGAATCATTGTGCATTGTCTCACAGACAAGCTGGCGAATGAGCTTGGCGATATGAAGCTTGAAAAGCAGTTAAAGAAGATGGAGGTGCTGGCGCTTGGAGAACGCGTATGATACCGTCTTTACGATTGCCCTTTGCGTACTGGGGATCTTTATGTTTATATGCCTGGCGCGCACGGTGATCGGTCCGACCACTGCCGACAGAATCATCTCGGTTAACATGATCGGAACCATCGTCATTATGATAATACTGGTCCTTGCGCTTATGAAGCAGGAAGGATATCTGGTGGACATCGCGCTGATTTACGGGCTTTTGAGCTTTCTGGCGGTGGTTTTGCTTACGCGCATTTTTATTGCGCTGAACCGGAAGCGCGGAAGGGGAAGAGATCATCATGCTTGAATGGATTCGTTTCGTGATTGTCACGGCGCTGATTTTTGCTGCTCTGTTTATTGAAGCGATGGCGATTCTGGGTGTGAGCCGATTCCGCTACAGCCTGAACCGCGTTCATGCGGCGGGTATGGGCGATACGCTTGCAGCGTTTTGTATTGTGCTTGCATCGGTGTTTTATACGGGCTTTGACCTGCTGTCCATGAAGCTGTTGCTCGTCATCGGCTTTTTATGGATGACCAGTCCCATGTCCGGCCACCTGATCGCGCTGCTGGTTTTCAGAACCGATCACTCGCTGGAATCGGAGGTGCGCCTGTGGAAGAACTGAATGTACTTTTGCTGGTGTTTATACTCGTTTGCGCGGTATCGGTAAGCCTTACCAAAAACCTTTTGTCCGCGGTGGTTATTTTTATGGCGCAAAGTCTTGCGATGTCTGTTGTGTGGATTCTTCTGGAATCGCCGGATCTTGGCATCACGGAGGCTGCGGTCGGCGCGGGCGTTACATCGCTGCTCATGTTCCAGGCGCTTAAGAAGATCCATCGGGTGAGGGATGAAAAACATGAAAAAGAAAAATGAAGCGCTGTGGAAGTGGCTTGACGGCGGTTCGGATTCGCTTGACCGGGAAATCATGGAATCGGTTTGCGGTGCATTTGAGGAGGAAATAACGCCGGAGGCTGCTCCTGCACCGATAAAAACGGGCGTTCATCCCGTAAGAAAGCGCACAAAAAGCGTATACATGAAGGCAAACGCCGTAGTTTCCGTAGTGCTTTGTCTGGTTGTGATTGTGCTTCTTATGTACATGGTGATGGATATGCCCTATTTCGGAAACGCGGATACGCTGCTTGACAGCGAAGTATCCGAGTTTTATCTCGAGCACACGCTTGAGCATACGGGCGCCGTCAATGTGATCAGCGGTATTATACTGAACTTCCGCGGATTTGATACGCTGGGTGAAGCGCATGTTTTGTTTATCGCCGTTTGCTCGGTGATGATTCTGCTTAATATGCATCCTTCCGACAGAAGCGCCCACCTGCTGGCGTATGACTATGACGAAAGCTCGGATGAACCGCACGACGACGAGATTCTGAAGGGTGGCGCTTCGGTGCTGTTCCCGATGATCGTCATGTTCGGTATTTACATTATTCTAAACGGAAATCTCTCGCCCGGCGGCGGTTTTTCCGGCGGCTCCGTCATTGGCGCAGGCCTGATTTTGTATTTGTCCGTATTCGGCTATGTACGCATTCGACGGTTCTTTACTGCCCGTACGTTCAAAGCGCTTTCAACCTGTGCGCTCCTTTTGTATTCGATCTCCAAGACCTATCACTTTGTTACCGGTGCGAACGGCTTGCCTTCCGGCATCGGCACCGGAACGCCGGGCAGCATATTTTCGGGCGGACTGCTTCTGCCGCTCAATATCTTTGTAGGCGTTGTCGTTGCGTGTACGATGTATGCGCTGTTTACCATGTTCCGAAAGGGGGATTTCTGAGGCATGCTTGAAGTGATCTACAACCATGTTGATGAAGCGGCAGCCATCATTTTATTCTCCATCGGTTTTACGACGCTGCTTCTGAACCGGAATCTGATTAAAAAGATCATCGGTTTTTCCATGATGGACAATGCCATTTATCTGTTTCTGGCTTCATATGGCTACATTTCAGGTCGCCAGGCGCCAATTTACATCGACGGAAATACCGACCCCGGTCTGTATGTAAACCCGCTTCCGGCGGGACTGGTTCTGACGGGCATTGTCGTTTCGGTATCAGTAACCGCAATCATGCTGGCGCTTACCGTACGCCTGTACCGGCGCTATCACACGCTGGATATTGACGAAATTGCAGAAATCGTGCGCGAGGAGGGAAAATAAATGGAGGTATGGCAAAATCTGCCGATGTTCCTGATATTACTCCCGCTGGCGGCTGCGCCCGTAACCGCGATTGTCAAGCCGAAGGCATCGAAAATCATTATGCTTTCTGTGAGCGTGGCGGCGTGCGTGCTTTCTATATGGCTGTGTGCTTGCGTGATGGGCGCGGGCGCGTACACCATCCGGATGGGCGAATACGGCGCTCCTTTTGGGAACGAATTGTATGTTTCCGGCACGGAATGTGCAGTCAGCCTTTTGTTTGCGGTCGTCATGCTGTTATCGCTACTTTCGGGCAATCACAGGCTTGATGAGGAGATTCACCAAAACCGCAGAAGCTTGTTTTTTACGGTGTGCTCGCTGCTGCTTTCGGCCATTCAGGCTTTGGTGTTTACAAACGATCTGTTTACCGGATATGTGTTTCTTGAAATCACCACCATTGCCGCAGCGGCGCTGATTTTTATCAGAAGCCGCGAGGGTGCGCTGTTTGCATCGATGCGCTATATGATCATGAACCTTCTGGGAAGCGGTTTGTTTCTTCTGGGCCTTGCGGTTCTGTACTGCCTGACCGGACATCTTCTGTTTCCGCAGCTCAATGAAAGCGTAAGGAAGATTGTTGAAAGTCAAAGGTACATTCGTCCGCTTACGGTTTCGCTGATTCTTATGACGCTGGGTCTTGCGATCAAATCGGCGCTGTATCCGTTTCACACCTGGCTTCCGAACGCCTATTCCGGCGCAACGCCGGCGGCAAGCTCCATGCTTTCCTCGCTTGTATCCAAGGCGTATATTTTTCTGTATGTGAAAATCATACTGCGGGCCGGGGGAATTGATTCGTATGTGGCCTGTGGTGCGAACGATGTTTTGTTTCTCTATGCCTGTATCGCCATTGTAATGGGCTCTGTGGATGCGATCCGTGAGCATAACATCCGGCGCATGGTCAGCTATTCCTCGGTTGCGCAAATCGGCTATATTTTTCTGGCTGTATCCTTTGGAACAAAAGCCGGCATGGCGGCGGCGGTGTTTCACATTCTGGCGCACGCGCTTGCAAAGTCTATGCTGTTTCCGGCGGTTGACCGCCTTTCGCAGGTATCGGGCGGGAATGAAAACTATCGCGATCTTCGAGGAAGCGGCCTGCGCGCGCCGACTGCGGGTGCTGCGTTTGTTGTGGGTGCTTTTTCGATTACGGGCATACCGATCTTTGCCGGTTTTTCCTCCAAGGTATATCTGGCCGCGGCGGCGGCGGATATGGGCGGATGGCGCATGCTGATTGCGCTTGGCATTCTCATGCTGAGTACGGTGCTGAATGTACTGTATTTTTTACGCACGATCATTACGATTTACAGGCCGGGCGAAAATTATCCGCTTACGCGTGAGACGAACTTCAGCCTCGTGCTGTCCATCTCGCTTTCGGTATTCATACTGCTCAACACGGCGCTTGGAATCTTTGCACAGCCTGTCATGGCAATGATTGAAAGCGGAATTCACATCTGGTGATGAGACGAATGGGAGGCGCTATATAATGACTGGAAATATGTATTTGCTGTTGCCGGTTTTTCTGCCCATGATCATGGGAATCAGCGCATTATGGATTAAGGGCGATAGAAAAAAGCGTGCGTGGGTGATGACAGGCGCGATGTTTGGGTTTGCTGCGATCTCTGCAGGTACGCTCTTTTTTGATAGCGCTTCTATCACCCTTTGGAAGATTACCCAAAGCGTAAAGATTTCCTTTACCGTGGACGGGGTCAGCAAGTTCTATCTTGTTTTTATTTCTCTGGTGTGGGCCTTTGTGGGGTTGTACGCTACGGAATATCTGGAGCATGATACGAACGACGGAAAATTCTGGCGCTATTACCTGATTTCCTATGGAGCGCTGATGGGATTGTCCATGGCGGATAATCTGATTACGCTTTATATGTTCTACGAATGCATGACGCTGGTTACCATGCCCCTTGTTGCGCATAATCGCGATAAGGAATCCATTGCAGCCGCAATTAAGTATTTGATTTATTCGGTAGTCGGCGCGTCATTGGCCCTTTTTGGCATCTTCTTTGTGGGTGCGTATGCCGGAAGTTTTGATTTTGCCCTCGGCGGCGTATTTTCCAAGGAAATGCTTGCAGGGCGCGAAGGCCTGATGAAGTGGGTATTTTTCCTGATGATTGTGGGCTTTGGCGTAAAGGCAGGCATGTTTCCCATGCACAGCTGGCTCCCCACGGCGCATCCGGTGGCCCCAGCGCCTGCCAGCGCCGTGCTTTCCGGCGTAATAACAAAAATGGGCGTGCTTGGCATTATCAGAACCGTTTACTATGTGGCGGGTGTTGAGTTTCTGAGGGGTACATGGGTACAGTACGCGTTCATGACGCTTTCGCTGATGACCGTTGTAATGGGTTCAACGCTTGCGTTCCGCGAAAAGGTGTTTAAAAAATGTCTGGTATATTCCACGGTCAGCCAGGTATCCTATGTGCTTTTCGGGCTTTCAACCATGACCGAAGCGGGATTTGTTGGCGCACTTTTGCACATACTGTTCCATTCTCTGATTAAAAACACGCTGTTTATGTCTGCAGGTGCGGTGGTTCATAAAACCGGGAAGACGAAGGTTGAAGAGCTTTTTGCAATCGGAAAGCAGATGCCGTACACCATGTGTCTGTTTACTGTGGTTTCTCTGGGACTGATCGGTATTCCCCCGACGGGCGGCTTCATCAGTAAATGGAACCTGGCTTCCGGTGCGCTTATGCTTGACGGCGCGTTCAGCTGGATCGGGCCTGCCGCGCTGCTTCTGAGCGCTGTGCTGACGGCTGCCTACCTTCTTTCCGTTTCCATACGCGCGTTTTTTGTTGGCAAGGAAGGCGCTTCCATCGAGAAAAACGATGTTACGATGCGCATGACGCTTCCTATGCTTGTGCTTGCCTGTCTGGTTGTAATGCTTGGCGTTTTCCCGGGCGGACTGATTCAGTACTTTACGCAGATTGCTTCCCTGATCATGTAAAGGAGACGGAATAAAAGATGCTGCTAGCTCTTTCTTCACTATTTCCCATATTGGGAAGCATAGCGCTTTTCTACATTCGCTTTAAAAAGCGCCTTTGGCGCATGGTGTTTGTAGAAACCGTAACGATTATCACATCGTTAGCTGTATTTTCTGCGCTTTCAAAAACAGACGATGGCGTATACGAGCTTTTCCGCATATCGGATGCGTTTATATGTGCGTTCAGTGTGGATGGCGCATGTCGTGTGTTTATTGCGCTTGCCGCCTTTTTGTGGCCGTTTGCAACGCTGTATGCGATTGAATACATGGCGCACGAAAAACGTGAAGGCATGTTCTTTGTCTGCTATACACTGGCGTATGCGGTTACGATATTGCTCGCCGCGTCTGCCAATCTGTTTACCATGTACATCTTCTATGAATGCCTGACCGTTGTTACCATACCGCTGGTAGGGCATGAACAGAACAAAGAATCGTTCAGGGCTGCGAGAACGTACATGGTTTACTTAATTGGCGGCGCATCCATTGGTTTTGCAGGCATGATTATGGCGAACCTTCACTCGGCGGCTGCGTTTTCCCTTGGAGGAATCATGGGCGAGGGCGCACGGGAAATTCTTCCGCTCAGGCTTGCTTACGGGCTGGCATTTTTCGGGTTTGCGGCGAAGGCCGCGATGTTTCCCATGTGCCGCTGGCTGCCGAAGGCGTCCGTTGCCCCAACGCCGGTTACGGCGCTTTTGCATGCGGTTGCGGTTGTAAATGCGGGTGTGTTTGCGGTTCTCAGGATCACGTACTATGTGTTTGGCCTTGAATTCATGCGAGGCACCTATATCCAGACGATACTGGTTTTGCTTTCTGCTTTTTCGGTTGTCTATGGCTCGATGCGCGCGCTTCGCGAAACGCATGTGAAGCGTCGTCTGGCATGGTCTACTGTCAGCAATCTGAGCTATATGCTGATCGGAATCAGCATCATGAGCGTAAACGGCATGACGGGCGCGCTTTTGCACATGGTGTTTCATGGGCTTATGAAGATTGTGCTGTTCTTTACCGCTGGCGCCATTCTGGTTAAAACCGGCTGTACACAGACCTATGAGATGCGCGGCCTTGCCAGAAACATGCCGGTTACCTTTGCATGCTTTACGGTGTGCGGTCTGGCGCTGATCGGCGTTCCTCCGCTGGCGGGTTTTTTCAGCAAATATCAATTGATCGGAGCGGCGCTTTCAGAAAACGGCTGGCAGTTTGTCGTTGCGGGCGCCAGCCTGATTGTATCAGCGATACTGACGGCGATTTACATTTTTCAGATTGCTCTGCCCGCGTATTTTGCAAAGCCTGTTCATGGCGAGCGGTTTGTAAACCATGATCCCGGACTTCCGATGAAGCTTGCCATGATTGTCGTTACGATAGCTGTCGTCGGCGCAAGCCTTATGAGCGGACGGCTGATGGAGATCATTTCAGGAATCTCTAGTCTGTAAGGAGGGGGAGAATGCATATGGTTATACTGGCGGTTCTTTTTCTCCCGCTTCTGGGGGCTGTATCCGTGCGTATTCTGGGCAAAAAGCATAAGCAGGCGCGCGGAATCGCCGTACGGCTTACCGCTTTTTCGGTATTGACGCTTACTGGATATATGTTAATGGAAACCGTGAAGGGCGCAGAAATTGCGCTTACGGTTCCGTCGGTCTGCTATTTCGGGCTTTCCTTTCGGGTGGACGGCTTCCGCGCGATGTATGCCTGCCTCGCAGCATTCATGTGGTTTATGACCTCATTGATGTCGGAAAGGTATTTTGCGCATTATCACAACCGAACGCGATACTACCTTTTTAATCTTCTGACCCTTATGGGAACTATGGGCGTCTTTTTGTCGGATGACCTGTACACCACGTTCATATTTTTTGAGATCATGTCCATGGCGTCCTATCCATGGGTGGCGCATGACGAAACTCCGGGCGCTATGCGCGCAGCCGGAACCTACCTTGGCGTAGCGGTTGTGGGCGGTATGGTGACATTGATGGGCATGTTCCTCATGCATCGCGAAATCGGCAGCCTTTCCTTTGAAGCGATTTCGGGCGCAGCCGGAAATAACGGCCTGACGCTTTCAGCGGTTCTCATACTGTATGGGTTTATCGCAAAAGCGGGCGCCGTACCGCTTCAGATCTGGCTGCCCAAGGCTCATCCCGTTGCGCCTGCGCCTGCCAGCGCGCTGCTAAGCGGTATGCTTACCAAAACAGGTCTGTTCGGCGTTCTCGTGATTGCGATGAATCTGTACAAAGGGTCGTATGCATTTGGCTGCGCCATGCTGGCGCTCGCGCTGGTTACGATGCTGCTTGGCGCTGTGCTGGGCGTTTTTTCCACTAACCTGAAGCGCACGCTGGCCTGCTCGTCAATGTCTCAGATTGGATACATTTTGACCGGCGTTGCTTGTGCGGTTCTTTTGGGCGAGCACGGCTCGCTTGCAGCGGCGGGCGCGGTTACGCACATGGTTAACCATTCTCTGCTTAAGCTCGTATTGTTTATGGCGGCTGGCGTTGTGTATATGAACATTCATAAGCTGGAGCTTAACGACATACGCGGATTCGGACGCGGAAAGCCCTTTTTGCATGTCGCGTTTCTGCTGGGCGCGCTGGGGCTTGCAGGTGTTCCTCTGTTTAACGGTTATGCATCCAAAACGCTGATTCACGAAGGCCTTGTGGAATGGGTGCATGAAACGCACGGACAGTTCATATTCCGGTTTGCGGAATGGGTGTTCCTGTTTGCGGCGGGCTTGACTACAGCCTATATGCTGAAAATGTACATCGCCGTTTTCTGGCAGAAAAACGCGGACGCGAGCGTTCAGAAGCGATTTGACGGTATGAACAAAAACTATATCGACGTTCGCTCCAGAATCGCCATCGGAATATCGGCATTGCTGATTCCCGTACTGGGCGTATTGCCAAACGGTCTGCTTCTTAAAGCCTTTGAAATCAGCGAGGAGTTTTTGAATCAGCACGCGCTTTCGCATGATATTGAATTTTTCAGCCTTGTAAACATAAAGGGCGGTGCGATTACGCTTGTGATCGGTACGGTTGTATACCTTACCGTTGTGCGGAAGTGGATGTATAGAAACACCGAAGGCTATATCAACCGCTGGCCCGAACGGCTGGATCTTGAAAACGCTGTCTACCGTCCGGTGGTTATGGAGTATATTCCGGGTGTGCTGGGCTTTATTGCCGGGATCATGAATGTGCTCGCGGATACGTTTGCCCGTACTGCCGTTTGTGTGCTTTCATTCGTTTCGCGTCTGATGGACGAAATATCGGACGCCGCTGCGCTCTTCATTCGAGAAGGCCTGTTTTCAAGGGGTGAGGGGAAGGTGAGACCGAAGACGGCGACAGTGTTTGCGGCCTGTATACGAAGAAGCTTTGACACCGTAAGACGCGTATTTTGGAAAATATGTCCGCGGATTCATGGCGATACGCGCGATGTAACCGATCTTCGATACGGCTCGTACTTTACAAATTCCGTTACTTTTGGCCTTTTGATTTGCACCATTGGCATAGTGTTTGCCCTGTTGTACGTACTTATACCTGCGCTGTTTTCCTAATGCGCGATCAGTTTGCCCGGCCGAATGCTTTCGGCCGGGCAGGTTTATGGTACATAAAATGATTTTTAACGCAAAATGCATGGTCGTTGATTGTCATACATTTTTCAGGGGAATAAAAAAGAAAATGAGGTTTTATGTCTGTTAAGGACAAATGGGACGGTACG
>JAZSRC010000069.1:0-3359 GCA_045538305.1 Clostridia bacterium
AAAAAGGTACTTTTTTGATGGCCTGAATCGGCAGAAGCTTTCGCGTCTGCCAATTTTGCTTTTATAGGCTTCGCTGAAGTTTTACGCACCTGCCGAGAATCTGGATTTCCGCCCACATTACCGTGGTGGATGCAAATTCTCTGTCGTAGCTTTGCAGCATAATCTTGCTGCCGTCCAGCTTTTTGATTTTTCTTACCATTCTCTTTCCCTTGATGTGCACCAGCATGAACGCGTCGTCGACCGGCGTTTTGTCCGGCACTACCAAAAGCATATCGCCCGCGAATACGCGAAAGCCCGAAAGGGAATTGTCGGGACAGCGGAACATGAGCACTTTGTCCGGCGCGCCGCCTTCAATTTTTCCGCCAATGATGGGAAACAGTACGTGATCGATTGCAAGACCGTCTTCATCAATCACCGGTACCCGTTTGACCACGCCTCCCAGCGCATCCAGCCACGCGTCGTTCCCGGCATTCTTCTCCTGCATTTCCTTTTCAGTGGGTTTGGGCTCGTTTTCAGGAACCTGAATAACATACGGCATCGGACGCGGACGCAGTTTTACTTCCGGTTCTGCTGCTACTTCCAGCTCCGTGCTTACCGGATTGGCTGCGCCCAAGGCCTTTAAAAGCCGTCTTGCCTGATCGTCCGACGGTATTCTCTTTCCGCTTTCAATGTCCTTTATAAAGCTTTCCGCGTTGCCTGTCTTCTTGGCAAGCTGTTTTTCAGTCATGGCGCACTTAATGCGAGCCGCTCGGATGGTATCGCCAAGTCTTGACACAGTCTGTTCCTCCAATTGAAATTTCTTCCATAATATATTACCCAACCTGTCCCGATTTGTCAATGTGCGCCCGAAATTCAAAGCGCCGCCCTCAGCACAGTCTTCTTCACCGAAAAATCGCTTGACAATCATACATTTCCTTTTTATAATGGTTTTCAATGCGATGAGGGATTGAGTAACAGCAAAGTTGCGCCATAAGAGAGCCGGGCATGGTGAAAACCGACGCGCAGGCGGCTGCGAAGATGGATCCGGAGCTTCGCGCGTGAGCGGCAGGCAAGTGCGCGGCGGGGCGTCCCGTTACAGGCGTAGCCGGTTTTGCCGGCGGTAAGGCCCTTACAGGGCGAAGCAGGGTGGTACCGCGTGAATACGATTCGCGCCCCTCGCAGCATATGCGAGAGGCGTTTTTATTTTCGAAGGGAGCGTTCACATTCATGGAGAAGCCGAAATTCTATATCACAACCCCTATCTACTATCCCTCCGGCAACATGCATATCGGCCATACCTACACCACGGTAGCCGCCGACAGCATGACCCGTTTTAAGAAAATGACCGGCTACGATGCATATTTCCTTACCGGCACCGACGAACACGGTCAGAAGATTGAGCGCAAGGCGGCCGACGCCGGCGTAACTCCCAAGCAGTATGTAGACAAGATCGTCCAGGAAACCAAAGAACTATGGAAGCTGATGGACATTCAGTATGACGATTTTATCCGCACCACCGACGAACGCCATGAAAAAATCGTTCAGAAGATCTTCAAGCAGCTGTACGATCAGGGCGACATCTACAAAAGCGCCTATGAAGGCTATTATTGCACGCCCTGCGAAAGCTTCTGGACGCAGACGCAGCTGAAGGATGCGGACGGCGTAAAGGTATGTCCCGATTGCGGCCGCCCGGTAGAGCTTGCCAAAGAAGAAAGCTATTTCTTCCGCATGAGCAAGTATCAGGACTGGCTGATCGATTACATCGAAACCCATCCCGATTTCATTCAGCCGCCGTCCCGCGCCAACGAAATGCTGAACAACTTCCTTCGTCCGGGTCTGCAGGATCTTTGCGTAAGCCGCACCAGCTTCAAGTGGGGCGTTCCTGTTGATTTCGATCCCGGTCACGTGGTATATGTATGGATCGACGCGCTTTCCAACTACATTACCGCCCTTGGTTACCTTTCCGGCGATGACTCCCTTTTTCAGAAATACTGGCCAGCGGATATTCACCTGGTCGGCAAGGAAATTGTACGTTTCCATACGATCTATTGGCCCATCATGCTCAAAGCGCTCGGCCTCCCGCTGCCCAAGCAGGTATTCGGCCATGGCTGGCTGCTGTTCTCCGGCGATAAAATGAGCAAATCCAAGGGCAATGTAGAATACCCCGCCCCCATCGTTGCCCGCTACGGCACCGATGCGCTGCGCTACTACCTCATGCGCGAAATGCCCTTCGGCGCCGACGGTAACTATACCAACGAAGCCATGCTCACCCGCATGAACAGCGATCTTTGTAACGACCTTGGCAATCTCGTCAGCCGCACAGTCGCCATGATTGAAAAATACTTCGGCGGTGTGGTTCCCGCTCCCGGCGAGTTTGAAGCGCCCGACAAACACATTATCGAAATCTTTGAAGCGCTTCCGGCCGTTGTCGAAAAGAACATGAACGAATTGCAGTTCTCCCTCGCCCTTTCCGAAATCTGGAAGCTGGTCGGCGAAATGAACCGCTATATCGACATTACCCAGCCCTGGATTCTCGGAAAGAGTGAAGAAGGCCTTCCGCGCCTGAAAACGGTTATGTATTGCCTGGCCGAAGGCGTACGCGCGGTTGCCGTACACATTTCTCCTGTCATGCCCTCCACGCCCGAGCGCATTTTCGCGCAGCTCGGCGTAACGGACGACGCGCTTAAAACCTGGGAATCCGTTCAGAAATTCGGCGGCCTTACCGAAGGCACGATTGTCAAAAAGGGCGAAGCTCTGTTCCCGCGCGTAGATATCAAGAAGGAACTGGAGATTCTGTACGCAGACAAGGCGCCTGCAGAGGAACCCAAGAAGGAAGAGAAAAAAGAAAAGAAACCCGCCCCCGCCAAAGAAGAAAAGAAGGCGGAGACGGCAGGCGAAGGCTTTGTAACGATCGACGAATTCTTTAAAACAAAACTCGTATGCGCAAAGGTAGTCGCTTGCGAGCGCGTTGAAAAGAGCGATAAGCTTTTGAAGTCTACACTCGATATTGGAAATGGCGAAACGCGCACCGTCCTTTCCGGCATTGCTCAGTGGTATAAGCCGGAGGACATGCCGGGCCGCACGGTTGTACTGGTGAAAAACCTCCCGCCCCGCAAAATGCGCGGTATTGTATCGGAAGGCATGCTGCTGTGCGCATCCGATGATCAGGGAAATCTTAAGCTTCTTACCGTAGACGGCGGCGATTTCGCCCCCGGCTGCGAAATCGGCTAATCGGATTCAGACAATCGCAGTTGTGATCGCGTTGTAAGATCAAGGAAGTTCCTTTGAAAACAACAAAGTGGTTTCAGATTTGGATAAGGGGCTGTTGCACAACAGCCCGAAAAAAAACAGAGCTTTCAACCACTGGGAAGGTGGAAGAA
>JAZSRC010000066.1:0-50058 GCA_045538305.1 Clostridia bacterium
CCGAATCTTTCCCAGGAGAAGAACGGCTAAAAAGAAATTCCTCCGGGAGAGGCTTTATCCCTCCCCGTAATTTTTGATACTGATAGGACGGAGAAATGCATGAGAAGAATTGAGCAGAGGATTCTCACCTCCTGGATTCAGGATATCAGCAGCAAACCGGCAATGGGCAGAAGATGGCCTGTTACGGATTTTGATGAGTCACTACTGGAAGACTACTGTTCTTTCATTGATTTTGCTCGCGAATGGGGATATAACGGCATCGTTGCCTGGGGCTTGTTTGTCGGGCACGATTGGCCGGTTGAAATTGAAAAATGTCTTACGCCTGAAAGGCGAAACCTGGTAAAAAAGCTCTTTGAATATGCAAAAAAACGCGGAGTTGCTCTGTATACAGGTCTTGGTGTATACAGCTGGGGATTTGAAAACATTATCCGTGCCAATCCCTCTTTATCTCAGGGAGAATATGTAAAAAGCTGGGGCCGGATGACGAAGAACCATGGCGATGTAATGTGTTATCATCAGGACGAAGCCAGAGCATGGATGCGTAGAATTATAGATTATATTGTATATGAAGTAGACAGCCCGGCCTTTCAGCTGCAGCCCTTTGATAAGGGAAGATGCATGTGCGAAAAGTGTGCAAAAATGAACGATGCTGAGTATTTTTCGGCGCTAATCTACGAAACAGCAGACTATATAAAAACAAAATGGCCGGATAAGCTGGTTGGCGTAAGCGGATGGGGTATGCGGTATGACTCGTTTGACGATATCCCGTATGTAAAGAAAATGGCGCAAAGAGTGGATTACATAAGCGATGTCACGAACTCATGCCGCGATCAGGGCTCGGATTTCAGAAAAGCGTTTATAAAGGAAATCCCATGCGCATTCGGAGATTCCGCTGGAGGCTCAGTAACGCCGCCGCAAACCTGGGAAAAGCTGAGATGGTTTTTCCCGCATATTCGCTACAATGCAGACAGCATCCGTTTCAGCGCCGAGGACGGAGCCAGAGCTATTGAAGTGTTTGGGGAACCTATCAAAAATCCGTCATGCCGCGTGACGCTGGCTGCGCTGAGTGAAATAATGAAAGATCTGTCCGTTACGAATGAACAAGCGGCGAAAACAGCGTCTAAGGCGGTGTATGGACTTTCAGACGATCAGGCGGAAAAAATGGGCAGTGTGCTTCTTTCTATTGAAGAATCCTATTTTCAGAACATATCGCCCAACCATCAGGGAGACGTGCTGTTTGAGAGGCTTGACGCCGTATATCCCTCACCGCCGATCTATCTGCTGAAAGCAAACAACGATGCGCTGTCTGTTTACAGAAAAGATCTTGTTACAGCAAAAACTGAGATTGAGGCAATTCGTTTGCAGGCCGCAGATGAGAACAGTCCCATGAATACACAATCATTTGCCGATTCGCTATATGCTATTGAAAATGTACTGAATGAAATTGATTACATCCTTCTGGGCTCATGGCAGGGGGTGTGACGGTATTGATTGGAAATGGCGTATTTCGAAAGCAGGGTCCGCGCGCGACTTTGTTTTCGATAGAGGATATGCGCGCAATAGCGATCGAGAATGCCCTGATTCGCGTAACAATGCTGCTGGATAAGGGCGCCGATATTATTGAATTCCGTGATAAAGCTACGGATACAGACTTTATGTGGGCGTCGCCAAACGGAATCCGAAGCCCAAAGAAATACATGCCCACCGTATGGGATCCGGACGGTAATTATCTTGATTACTACGAAGGCGGATGGCAAATGCTGTTCCCGTCTATCGGTGATCCGGCGCAGATTCATTCTGCAAAACTGGGAATTCATGGAGAAGCATGCCTTTTGCCGTTTGAAGTAAAAACAATCAATGAAAATGATGATCAGGTTGTGGTAGAACTTTTTGCCCGCATGCTGAGAACGCCTTTTGAAGTAACAAGAACATTTACCCTTAAAAAGGATAAAACAGCCATATATATCGATGAAAAGATAAAAAATGTGGGCGGGCATAAAATGCCGTTTGCCTGGGGGCACCATCCTGCGCTTGGCGGAGTTTTTCTTGACGGCGACGTCGTTGTAGATATACCCGCCAAAGAGGGCGTAACATTTCCGAAATCCTTTTATTCCGAGTATCCGGAGAATGAAAAGTTTGTCTGGCCGGAGCTTTCAACCGGCGTAAGACTCGACAGGCTTCCGCTGTATCCGGGTAAGTGGGCGGGGCTTGCATGCGTTTCCGGACTGAGCAAAGGATTCTGCGCAGCTGCCAATCCCAAGCTCGGGAAAGGCTTTGCCCTTGCGTTTGATGAAAAGGTTTTTCCGAATGTATGGCTTTGGATGATCTACGAAGGAATGAACCATTATCCCTGGTTTGGGAATGCCCGCGTATTTGCGATGGAACCGCTTTCTTCCGTTCCGGATCAACTGAATAAGGCAATTGAAGCCGGAACGGCGCTTACGCTTAATGCGGGAGAGGAAGTATCAACGCGCTTCACCGCAATGATATATGATTTCAAAGGTCGAGTGAAAGATGTCGGAATAGATGGAACTGTATGCTTTGAGGAGGAATCATCATGCTGACTCTTAATAACGGAAAAATTGCTCTTTTTGTAACTGAGAATGCAAATGAAGTTGTTATCAAGGATGTTCTTCGAGATCAGGCGTGGAAGCTTGATCCTGCTACGGCATTATGGGGTGAGGAAATCTCCTACAACAACAGACCTGCACATGACTGGAAAGAAAAGGTCCATCCTCTGATTCCCGAATGCGCCGAAACGGTTGGAGACAGCGCGATAAAAACTGTATATCTGGCCGGCAGCCAGAAGGTGCAGATGATCTATACCCTTCTGGACGATGGTTTGGAAGTTTCATTGCCTCCGGTAGGCGGAGAAGTGAAATCTGTTGCGCTTCCCGGAGCGTTTGAACCCGTAGAAGGCGACAAAGAGTTGATTATGCCCATCATGCAAGGCGTTCTTTGGAAGGGCGCAGGCGAGATCGTTGATCGAATGATGATCAGCGGAAGCCACGATAATTTCTCTATGCAGATGTTTGGCATGCTTTCGAAAAACGGCGGCTTCCTGTATGCGCCCGACAGCATTGCCGATTGTTTCTGGCGTTATGCCAAAGAGGCTTCGGGCAAGTTCTTTGCGCAGAGCTTCCAGATTTCTTCTCTGGGCGAAATGCGTTATGAAAGAAAGGCCAAGATTTTCCTGACAGACCGTTCGATCAAAGCGGTAGCCAAACGCTATAGAGCGCTTGTTATCGAACGCGGAAGATTCATTACCTGGGATGAAAAAATCGAAAAGAGGCCCGCGCTTGAACGCTTGTTTGGCTCTATCATGTGCTTTGTAGGCTATTGTCAGGATGAAATCAACTATGCAAAAGAGTTCAAAAAGCTTCGCGATTACGGCTTTGATCGAGCACTGATATATCCCGTCCGGATGCATTCCTATAGCCTTGGCTTCAAAATGGGAGGAAAGGATCCCATCTGGCTGAGCGATGAGGAAATGGAGGAGATCAAGGCGCTTGGTTATGACATTGCGCCGTGGTCCTGGATCAACGAGGCAATGAATGACGGCACAGCGCAGACCGAAAACCTGTATCGCATCAATAAAGACGGAAAGCATATTCTGGGCTGGCGTATCGATGACTTTATCTGGGACAAATGCTGTTCTACCAAGATGGCCGAGTTCCAGGAAAAGGCAAATGATCACGGTATGGCTGCGATGACGTGGGATCATTTCGATGTGCTAACCTGTGCAATGATCGGCGAATGCTATGCGAAGGATCATAAACACCATCTGGGGCGTCCGCTTTCCCGCGAAGAGGATATCGAGTGGCTGAAGAAAACGCTGTATTTCGGCATGGACGGAAGAAAGCCCGTCAGCAGTGAATCGTTTAATGATATCTTCAGCAAAGAATACGATTTGGGCTCCGTAAAGGCGTTCCCCCTGAACTGGAAGCGTCCGTTTACCATTATTCCGCTTACGTCCCTTGTATTCCACGACAGCATCCTGCATACCTGGTGGGAGCCGCACAACTATAACACGCATTTCTTCAACAGGACGTTTGCTTCCGGATATATGGAGTACGGCGGAGGCAAGACCCGCCTGATGGCTGCCAACGACGCGCTTATGGGTGCGATTCCCGATGTATTCCCGTTTGGCTCCATGTACGGCTGGACCGGCAGAGGAAACGAAACCTTCCTGTATAAAATCCGCTTTGAGGATCCGGATGTACAGTTCGCCCTCAGAGAGGCCAAGCCCGTCGCAGATCTTCACAGGCGTGTTGGCAAACTGGAAATGACCGACTTTGAAATTCTCTCCGATGACGGATGTGTACAGCGCAGCGTATTCAGCGACGGTACCAGCGTTGTGGCGAACTTCAGCAACTTCCTGCGCTGTGATTCCAGCGATATGGAGCCCCTTGGCGCCGAAAGCTGGATGATTGACGAGAGGATGTGAAGAAATTGGCGGATATAAGGCTACTTAACAGCCTGACTGTTCCGGAAAACGGATTTGCTCTTCAGTATCTGGGGCAGGCGGGATTTATGCTTTCGGCAGGCGCCGGGGTGTTGTGTGTAGATCCGTATCTCAGCAATTCCGTTGAAAGGCTCGTTGGGCCGGAAGCGCGTCGCATGTGGGTAAACAGCTTCTTTATGGATGAAATAAAGCCGGATGCCATATTGATTACGCATGATCATCTGGATCATCTGGATCCGGAGACCATTCCGGTGATTGAACTTGTCAATCACCCCGAAAAATACTTTGCGCCGGATACGGCGATTGCCCATCTGAAGGCGCTGAACGTAAGAGAAGAAGCGATTTGCAGATTCATGCGGAATGATAAGATTGTGTGGGGGAATATGGAGCTGACTGCGGTGTATGCGGAGCATACCGAGGACAGCATCGGTCTTGTAATCCGTGCAAACGGACTCAAGATTTACATAACTGGAGACACGTGCCTTAAAGACGAACTCATAAATCCTGAAACATTGAATGCAGACGTAGTCATCTCCTGCGTAAACGGTATTGATGAAAACCTGAATCCTGATCAAGCAGCGCTGCTTACGGAAAAGCTGGGCGCAAAAATACTGATACCCATGCATTACGGACTTTTGCCCTGCTCCACGGTTTCTCAGAAGGCAGTGGATGACGCAGCTAAGAAAAGGGGCATAACGCTTCTGACACTTAAGAATGAACAGGCAGTAATGCTGAAAGCATCCGGTGATAAAATGGATGTAAGTTTTCCGGAGTTAATAAAGGAGGAAAAAGAATGAATGTACTGGCGTTAGGCGCACATCCGGATGACCTTGAACTGCTTTGCGGAGGAACGCTTGCCAAATGCGCCGAAAGAGGCGATAAGGTTTATATGTGTTCTCTGACCAACGGAAATATGGGTCATCCGCTGTATAAGCCGGACGATATGGCTCGCGTAAGGAAGCAGGAATTAACCAATTCCGCCAGCCTGATCGGCGCCGAGGTGATCTGGCTGGATGTGGATGATGAAATGAGCGAAATTTCTGTGCCCGCCCGTTTGATGATCACGGACGTTCTTCGAATGACAAAGCCCGATTTTATTATCACGCATTATGATCAGGACTACCATGTAGATCATAGAAATGCGTCGCAGCTTGTGTTTGAAGCAGCTCCGCTTGCATGCGTTCATAACATTATTACCAAGCACCCCGTGCTTGAAAAGCAGCCGCTGATCTATTATATGGACACGCTTGGGGCAATTAACTTCCTGCCGACGGAGTATGTTGATATCACAGATACCGTTGAAATCAAAAAGAAGATGTTCCAGTGCCATAAAAGCCAAGATGAGTGGATGCTGAAAGCAACCGGTTTTGATATGACGGAGGTTGTTGATGCGGTAGGCCGTGTACGCGGCTATGCAGCGGGCTGTAAATACGCAGAAGGCTTCAGACGGTTGGAGGCATGGTACCGCGGAACAACGAAACGCGTATTGCCTTAGGGTTTTTAGATATACATAAGAAGGGACGGTGAAACAATATGATTGTGGATATTCATACCCACTACGTAGAGGATGTAAGCGCCCTGTCAGATAAGCTCCAGGAAGATATGCGTAACTGCAAAATTAATCCGCTCACCTGGGTACATACCGAAGAAGAGTATTTGAAGGCTACGGAAGGCGCTGATAAAGTAATCGCCTTTGGTCTGCGTGCAAAGGCGACAGGCTGGCAGATATCCAATCAAACGGTTTGCGATTTTGTGAAACGCCATAAAGAAAAGTATCTGTATTTTGCATCGGTTGATCCTACTGATGCTGATGCTATAGAACAGCTTCGGTATGAACATGCGTATAACGGAGCCAAGGGCGTAAAGCTTGCGCCGATTTATCAGGGATTGCATCCGTTGGATGAGAGATATTTGGAGATATACAGCTATTGTCAGAAAGAGAATCTCCCGATACTGTTTCATATGGGAACTACATTTACAAGCGGCGTACCGCTTGAATATTCAAAGCCCGTGCATATTGATGAGATTGCCTGTAAATTCCCGGATCTCAAAATGGTGATTGCGCATCTTGCGCATCCGTGGGAGGGGGAGACGATTGCTGTCATACGCCGTAACAAGAATGTGTATGCAGATATTGCTGCGCTGTATTACAGACCGTGGCAGTTCTATAACAGCATGCGCCTCGCAGTGGAATATGGCTGTACGCATAAAGTACTGTTTGGCTCGGATTTCCCTGCAACCACGACGATGGCTTCCATTCGCGGGATGAAGGGCGTGAATGACGTGCTTGCAGACAGCGGACTCAAGCCTGTGCCGCAGGAGATTACCGATTCGATTATTCATGCGGACGCCCTTGCGGCTTTGGGCATTAAGGAGGACTGATTTCTATGAGAGCGTTAGTGCTGATGGGACCGGGAGATCTCAGAATGATGGATATGCCCAAGCCTGTTCCGGGACCGGGAGAGGTACTCGTAAAAACGCGTGCGGCAACCGTATGCACATCCGACCTGATCGACATTGCATCCAATCCCTTTGGCATTGAACTTCCAATGATCATCGGCCATGAAGGTGCAGGCGTTATTGAAGCAGTAGGCGAGAATGTAATAGGGTTTTCGGTCGGTGATGAGATTACGGCCCATCCCGTAATTCCCTGCAAACAGTGCGTTTCCTGTAAACGAGGATTATTCCATCTTTGCGATCAAATGGATCATCTTGGCGTTTATCGGCCGGGTGTATTTGCCGAGTATTTTACCATTCGCCATGACAGAATCCGCAAAAAGCCGGAAGGGCTGAGCTTCGCTGAAAGTACCCTTATGGAGCCGATCTGCGTATGCTTGGAAGCCATTGAACGCGGAAATGTTCAGGAAGGTTCCAATGTACTTGTGCTTGGCGACGGGCCGTTCGGCGTGGCGATTGCTAAGCTTGCGTTTGCCAAAAAGCCGAAGCGGGTGATTCTTGTCGGAAGACATCAGTATCGGCTTGATCAGGTGCCAAACGCCATTACCATTCATGAGAAGCAGACGGATGACGTAGTAGGTGACATCTGGAAAGCTACGGATGGCGAAGGCGTAGACAGCGCCATTTTGGCTGTAGGCACTGCGCGCGCAATGGATATCTGCATCGATTCATTAAGAAGCCGAGGAACAGTCGCTGTATTTTCGGGCGTTCATGAAAAAGCGCCGGTGGATCTTTTTAAGCTGCATGTAAAAGAACTTCAGATTCATGGAAGCTGCAACGACATGGAAATGCTGGACGAAGCCATTGAAGCGCTTACCGATGAAACATTGAATCTCAAGGGCTTGATTACGCATGAATTGCCCTTTGATAAGTGGGAAGAAGCGATTCAAACTGCCAAAAACGGAAAAGACAGCGCGCTGAAAGTATCTATGGTACTGTGAGGAACGGAATATGAAAATAACCAATGTTGAGGGTTTTGTTTTAAAGGCGCCGGAAAAATACAAAAATCCGTCAGGCAGCGAAGAAGCGCCGGGCGTAGCCTATTGTTTTTTGATCAAAGTATCGACGGATGAAGGCATTGTAGGCTGGTCGGATGTTGAAACTGCTCCGCATGTTGCGGATGCAGTCATTGCTGCTCCGGCTTCTGGCTGCGACATGATTGAAGGCATTCGCGAGTTGGCAATCGGAGAGAATCCGTTTGACACGGCAAGATTATGGGATAAGATTTATCGCGGAACGATTTATTACGGACGAAGAGGCGCGGCAATGCAGGCGCTGAGCGGATTTGATATTGCACTGCATGACATTATTGGTAAAGCTACCAATCAGCCGGTTTATCGCTTGCTGGGCGGCGCATATCGCGACAGTGTCCGTGCCTACGCATCCACGCTCTTCAGACCCAGCCCCGACGATATAACGCGCGCATGTGAGTTTTATCTGGAGAAAGGCTTTACCGCAATCAAGTTCGGCTGGGGTGTATTTGGTACAGACAGGAAACGCGATATCAAGCTGGTAGAAGCTGCAAGAAAGGCTGTCGGAGACGATATTGATATCATGGTAGACGCCGGCTGGAAGGTAAACAGAAGCGCTTATGACGCAGTAGAGCTTCTGCGCCAGCTGGAACCCTACAACATCTTTTTCCTGGAAGATTTCCTTCATCCCGAAAACTATGAGGGTTATCGCCGCGTAAAAGATGCGGGTGTGAAAACGCGCCTTGCAGCAGGCGAACAGGAAGCTACCGGCTGGGGCTTCAGACAGTTGATTCAGCAGGGCGGAATCGATGTTGCCCAACCGGATCTGTCTCGCTGCGGCGGATTTACGCAGTTCAGGCACATTGCCTGGGAAGCCGAAGTGGCCGGCATAGACGTTTGTCCGCATGCATGGCTTACCGACCTTCTGACAAGCGCAAGTCTGCATGCTAACGCTTCTCTTCCCAGAAGCCTTTTCCTTGAATACAATGTAAGTTCGAGTCCTATGCTCAGAGATATCATTCTGAACCCCGTTACGCTTAACAGCGACGGCACAATGGATGTACCTCAGGGTCCGGGATTAGGAATTGAAATCGACGAAAAAGCCGTAGAGTATTATCGCATATAAAGAATGCACATGGAGGTTGACGCCACATGACTCAGAAAGACCGTGAAACTTTCAGCTGGATTAAAGAAAATCTATACGTTGCCGCCGTATGCGATATTCTGGATGAACTTGGATATCGCAATCAGGGTATGCATCAGCGCCTGAGACCGCTGGATGAGAAGAATTGCGTGTTTGTAGGACGTGCAAGAACTGTCCAGTGGATGAATATGGAATATGTTGTAAAAGAGGATCCGTACGGAAAAGAGATCGATCTTATGGATTCCCTCGAAGAAGGCGACGTCGTAGTACATTCTACCGATTACGCAAAAGCCAATGCTCCGTGGGGCGAATTGATGAGCACCGTCGCCACCATTCATGGCGCAGCGGGCTGCGTATGCGACAGCCAGATCAGAGATTGTGTCAGAATCAAGGCAATGGGTTTCCCTGTGTTTTATACCGGCATCCGCCCGCTTGACAGTAAGGGCAGAGGCAGAGTAATGGATTATGATGTGCCTGTTCGCTGCGGCGACGTTGTTGTACATCCCGGTGAAATTGTGTTTGCGGATTTTGACGGCATTGTCGTTATTCCGCGCGAGGTGGAAGACGAGGTTCTCAGGCTCGCGAAGGAAAAAACGCACATGGAAAACCTGACCCGTGAAGGACTCAAACAGGGAAGAACGCTCCGCAGCGTATACGACGAATACGGCGCGCTGTAAAAAGGTAAAAAACGGAGAATTGGAGGCTTCAGCCATGCACTTTAAGTTTGACAAAATGCCCCGTAAAGACCTGACCGTAAACTTTGATCGCCCGATTGGCGAGCTTACCTATGAAAGACAAATGGTTGGCATCGGCGGCGCAAACGTATGCCCGATTCCCGAGAACATCATTCAGCCGATTAAGGATCTTGAAAACAAAATGATCCGCGTATTCCTTCAGGAATATTTCTTTGTATACCCGGATCATGGCGTGTTCGATTGGAGCCGCATGGATGCATTCATGGATAGCCTTGAAAAGACAGGGGCCAAGATTCTTGCGTCCATTTGCCTGAAGCCGAGAGTGCTGTACCCGGTTGTTGATCCCAAAATCTTCTGGCCGAACAATGAAGAAGAGTGGCAGAATATTGTATACGAGCTTGTTAAACGCTATTCCGTCGACCGTAAGATCGTCACGCACTGGGGCGTTCTGAATGAGATTAATATCGGCGAATTTGGAGGCTGCCCGCACGAGATCAAAAACCCCGAGGATTATCACAGGTTTTATGTAATGACGGTCGATGCAATCCTGAAAGCATGGCCGGAGGCGAAAGTCGGCGGTCCGTCACTTGCAGGCTTTGATAAGCCGTACATGGAAAAGTTTATCAGTCTGGTTGCCGAAAATAAAACGCCCTGCGACTTTGTTTCCTATAACGTATACAGCGGCAAAACCTCGGATCATGCGAACGCAGCAAAAGAAACCAAGGAACTTCTGGATAAAGCCGGTCTTGATGCAGAAATCTATCAAACCGAGCTCAATACATGGTTCCCGGATGCATATATTGAAGAGCAAGCATATTCCGGAAGATATGCGTCGTCCCTTGCTGCGGTACTTATGGATCTGAATGAAACGCCGATTACCGGTAGTTTCCAGTTCGATATGTACGACGCTTATGTGGATCCCGATGATTTCGAGCAGTTCTATTCCATCACGCCGTTTATGCTCAGACATTGGAACGAAATCCCGCACAGGTTCGGCCTGTTCGACATGGATGGAAGAGTTCGTCCGCAGTACTTCGTCTACAAGATGCTTAAAGAAATGAAGGGCCAGCGGCTGAACGCCGAGAGCTCGGACGAAAACATCCGCGTGTGCGCCAGCGTACGCGACGGCGTATGGCGGATATTGATTGTCAACTTCTCCGAGGGAGAAGGCGAGGATAAAGTGGCCAACATCAAGATGACCGGTGTCGAACGCGGATTGTACAGACTGGAAAGTTTCCGCCTGGATGACGACAATCTGTATGATAAAGAGATCTACCAGCTCAAGAGTGTAGAGAGCAGATTGTCCTTTGCGCTTCCCGAGTATGCGGCGCATGTTTATCTGCCCGAGGATTCCGTAACGCTGATCACTCTTTCTCCTGTAAAATAATCGAACTGACATAAGAATCTATAAAGCAATCTAAAACTCGCCCCGCGGCGCATCACGGAATTCCGGATGGCATGCGGGGCGGGTTTATGTTCAGTCTTTCCAGATAAAATGATAATTAATGGCTTCTCCGCCGTCCACCAGTATATTCTGACCGGTACAGAAGGTGTTGACAATGGTGAGGAAATATGCCCATTCGGCGATCTCTTCGGTAGTTGCCCATCTTTTAAGCGGCGTTTCATTCATAATCTGAGCCCAAAGTTCGGGATCGTTCATTACGCATTCATTCAGCTCTGTCATTACTCCGCCGGGATCAAGGCTGTTGCATGTTGCTCCAAATGGCGCAATGCGCATGGCTACGTTTTTGGTGTATGCCAGTACGCCGCCCTTGCTTGCGCAGTATTCGGGGAATTCCGCGCCCGTATGTCCGCTGGCAGAACCGATATTCAATACCGACTTGATTTTCGGTTGTAGGGCATATGTTTCGGTTATATAGATCAGCGCTTTGAGATTGACGTCGATATCATCTTCATTCTGCGTTCCTGCATTATTGATAAGAATCTCTACGTCGTTGATTTCGGGAAGATTTGCTTTGTCGCGAACATCCGATACAATGTGCGTATAATTGGAGTGGAAGATGCTTGCCGTCTGACGATCAATTCCGATTACATTGTGTCCATTCGAAAGAAATTTTTCTGCAATTGCTTTGCCAATTCCCTGTGTAGTTCCTGTAATCAATACCTTCATGAAAGCTCTCCTTCCATAAGCGCTTCAAAGTATGCAAAACCGATGCTTTCCTTTTTCCATTTCATGGTAATCCTATAGCCAATGGGGGAGAACGCAATTTCCATAATCAATTCGGCAACAGCGCCGGTCAATGCGCATGTAAAGCACTGGAATACTGTCCAATGGAAGCCGTTCCAGAATATCGGCGCAAAAAACGTGAATACAATAATGGAAAAGATGAAATTATCCAGAAACTGTCCGATAAAGGTGGAAATATAGGTTCTCATTCCAAATGCGAGTTTGCTGTCCGGATTATGCTTGAAGCTTTGGCCGATTAACCAGTTGAGCAGATTGTTTATAAAGCCGGAAGCGAGAAACGCCACAGTACTTCCAAGTAATATGAACCATGTTCCGCCGAATATTCCGTCAAAGGCGCTGAAATCACCGGCGTTGGAGGGGATGATGCTTGCCGCAAAGAAGATCAGGCATGTAAGCAGATTGATTACCGCTGCCAGTACAGTAATACTGTTGGACGCTTTTGGTCCGAAATGCTTTGTGATAATATCCATACACATAAATGACAGCCATGAAATCAGGATGCCGCCGTCCAGCGCGATCCATGGAAGCTGGAGCAGCGTCTTGTTTGCCAGAAGGTTCATGGTAATCACGCTGACTACAAAAAGCGTAACCACGGCTGCCGGAATGGAGCGCATAAGCAGTTTGAATTCGTCAGCTTCTTTTCGCAAAATGGATTTTGAAATACGTTTACGCTTCATGATTCGCCTTTCTTTTCGGCTGCTGCAAAAATAAAAATGGCCTTGCAAAACGCAAAGCCACCATCATAAAACAATTATGAACGGCAGTCCTGGTTTTGTTTAACGACAGGATGGCACTATCGAACTGTCGTAATAAGGATTATATACGATAAGGTCTAAAAAAGCAAGCCGATGTATCCGTTAAATCCTATATAGTCTGATTGATCAGTCTCTCCAGGGGCCAGTTTGTCTTGTGCGATTGGTAGCGCACAAAAGGGCGGTATTCACGCAAAAGACAACGCGCATGAAACGATAACCCCTTTCTTTCTGTTCCGGTTTCTGCTAAAAGGAGAGGGATCGAATTCCTCAGCGGCGTTTTAATGTATAATCGCAGATCCTCAAAACACATAAGGATTACCGAAACGGTTTTGCAATCCTCATGTTTACGATATTCCACCTAAAGAAGATGTTGTTCGTAAAAGTACGATGTCCAAAGTATTTAAGCTGCATCTTGTATCCATTTTATATCACGGACAGTATTTATTCATAAGCGACAAGGACTATATTTTCCGGTTGCCGGGGAAATCCGTATTGGGATGGTATTATGTGGTTAAGCAGTTCTGCTCCCTTTGCTACCGGTTTCAGACAGAAGCGTTTACGTTGCTCAGGTATTCTTCCTTCGGCATCATGGGTGTTGTCAGCTGTTGAATGGTATGCTCGGAGAGAACGCCGGTTTCGGCATATTCTCTGCCTGCATTCAGGAATGCGTTTAGAAGCGGCTCTGTGAGGGGCTTGGCTTCCGGAATATTCATCAGCGGCGTTTCGGGAACAAAGATAAGCGTAGGGTTTCCAAAGCATAATTGACAGGTGCGCCTCAGGCCGTCGAAATTGCCTTCCCAATCGGGAAAACCTGCTCCGGAGATCACAATGGTGCGCCTTTTTGATAAGTCGACGAGCGATTCGTGGTGTACTCTGCCGTTTGTTTCTTTCATTTTAAGCTTCATCAGTGGGATGGTTCGATCGAGCACGGCTTTCAGGTGTGAAGGCATTGCGTAAATGTATAATGGAAAACTCCAGAGGATGACGTCCGCCCGGACATAGGAATCGAGGATGTCGTTCAGATCATCCTTTTGTATGCACTTTCCATTGCCGGCCTTCCAGCATCCGAAGCAGCCGAAACATGGAGCCACTTTCTTTTTTATTACGTCTATGATCTCTATATCTGTATCCGCTTTCTCTGTAAGCCCTTTCAGAAAGCTTTCTGTAAGGCGCATGGTATCGCTCTTTGCCTTGGGGCTGCCGTTTAATACCAGAATTTTCATTTGCGTCTCCTCTTGATATCTATTCGGAAAAGGCCGTGTTGGCTGCAATAAGCGTATATCCAACGAATTCGATCCGCGCGAAAACGGGCTTCGGCGTTTCCTTCCGGATATAGCTTTACAAACTGAATGCCGTTATCCGAAACCGCTGCAAGGCAGGTAATATAGTGATCCTTTACCATGGGATGATTGACGGAAACGTAGTATTCACCGTCGTCATTTTCAATGGATATTTCATGCGCTTGATCTGTCTCAACGCTCTTAAGCGGCGAAAGCGTCACGCCACAGCAGCTTATAACAACCTGACCGAAGGAAAGAATGCCGTTTCCGCATACCGGACAGATATACAGTACGGAGTTGAGCAAATTAGAGGAACGATTCAGGTTCACAACGCTTTCGCCCGAAAAGAGTTCAATGATGGAAATATTCAACGCCTTTGCGATGGATTCCAGCAATGCAACGTCCGGAAAGCCCTGTCCGGTTTCCCATTTGCTGATTGCTTTACCGGTTACATGGATTTTTGCTGCGAGCTCCTCCTGCGTAAGCCCCTTGCTTTCGCGAAGACGCTTGATGATTCCGCCTGTGATATGCTGGTTTATAAAAATCCCTTCTTTCCAATCACAGTATATCATTATGCCTGTGAATGCACAACCTACGATGCGTGGAGAATGTATTTTTCAATAAAGCTGTGTTGTGCAAACATACTTGACAACTGTATTTTTGATATGCTACTATGCAAAAAAATGAACAGAAGAGGGAAATAGTATGCTGAAGCTTCCGTATGAAAAAGCCAGTGAAATCGTAAGCCGTATGACTACAAAGCAAAAAATCGGACAAATGGTCATGGCAAGCATCGAAGTTACGGAAATGGACGAAAAAACCCGCGCTTTTCTTAAAGACAACTGTGTTGGCAATGTGATATTATTTGGAAAGAACTGTGTGAACCGCGCGCAGCTGGCAAAGCTCAATATGCAGATTCAAGAGGAAGTCACGGCCTATACCGGCGGCGTTCAAGCACTTTTATCCATTGATCAGGAGGGCGGAATCGTTACGCGCATTCGAAACGGCGCCACGGTGTTTTCCTCAGCTGCTGCCGTTGGAAGCACAGGGAACCCTGAACTGGCTTATCAGATGGGACGTATTATGGGTACCGAACTTCGTTCGCTTGGAATTTCGTATAACCTTGCGCCGGTGCTCGATACCGATGGCAGCAATATCGGTTCCATTCCCAGCCGCAGGAGTTTTGGCTCTACTGCCCAGATTACCTCCGCTTTCGGCGGAGCTTATGCGCGCGGCCTCAGAGACAGCGGCGTAATCGACTGCGGAAAGCATTTTCCGGGCTGCGGGGACAGTCCGGTAGATACGCATTTTGGCACATCAGTCGTGAACACTACCAAAGAGGTTGCGATGCAAACCTCCGTACAGGCATTCAAGCAAGTGATGAATGAAGGCATGCGTTCGGTAATGATTGATCATACCTGCTACACAGGTCTCGATCCGGCGTGCATTCCTGCCAGCGTTTCCAAACCGGTTATTCAGGAGTTGGCCCGCAAAGAGCTTGGATTTGACGGCCTTATCATCAGCGACGGCATGCAAATGATGGCCATATCAAAAGTATACGGCGCGCCGAAGGGTTGTGTTATGGCCGCAGAAGCTGGCTGCGATCTGCTGATTGTGGGTCATGGCGGCGATAACGCAGATCCAAACGGAAAAGATGTTCAAACGCCTTGTATTCAGGCAATGCTGGATGCACTGGCAACAGGCGAACTTTCCATGGAACGCGTAAACGAATCCGTAAGGCGAATTGTAGCCTTCAAGCTGATGCTGGGCAATCTGGAGCCTGAAAAGGATGTGATTACTCGCGATTGGAGCGCCCATGAAGCATTTTCCCGCGAGCTCGCCAGAATGACCGTAAAGCTTCAGAAGAATGAAAACAATATGCTGCCCATTCCCGATAATGCGCTGTTTATGTCGCGTGTATCCAAGGCAAGGCTTGGGGTTGAGGAGGGCGATCGATTGGTGGAGGGCTTTGCGCCCATGGCAGCCCGCCTGTGCCAGGGAACCTGTGAGGAATTTTCCGATAAACCGGATTTGATAAAAATGAGAAGCCAAATCGAATCCGCGCCCGCAGTAGTGTTTGCCGCTGCTAACAGAGTGGAACTAAGAAACCTTCTTGACGACCTGAAGGCGATCTGCCATATGAATCCCAATACATGCTTTGTCTCCATGGACGTTCCGGAGGCGGCAAAAATGGCAGATTTTGCGCCATGCATCATAACCAGCTACGACCAAACGGTAAATGCCATCCGCGCGGTGTGTGAAATACTGAAGAAACCATAAAAACACAGAAACGGCAGAAGAATAAACTTTGGGCTGTTCCAGCCACAGACGGCAACCACGACGGTAACTGATACAACCATACGGGATCCGATATTTTGTTTTCTCCCGAGAGAATCTATGCTTTCGGGGGATTTTTTTTATGCGAATTTGGGAGAAAAGTAAAACTGTTTCAGAGAATGAATCTGATCAAAATCGGAAAGCAGGTATGTGACATCGAAGCAGTCCGGACAGCTCAGGCGTTACAGATTTCAGAAACTCCTGCAGACTGATAAAGCAGCAATGGTCATCATCCGCTTTTCGGATGATGACCATTGGCAATCGGATGACAGCGTGTTCCCAGAATCTGGTTCTGAAGGAATCATGCGCTATGCGAAGTGGTTTGTGTATATGGGTGAGTCGTTCTAATCACCCGAAAAGGCTCACTCGTCTGCATGAATTATGCTCTTGTATTTATCCTGCGCAGATCAGTTCTCAGGAACGACAATAGATACAACCGGCAGCTCCTGCTCATAGTTATCGCCGTAACAGGCGCGCACCATCATACCGCCGCCGATCATGGTCAGCAGCGTATCTTCCGCCTTGCAGGGCAGCACCAAATTGAGTTCATAGCCATGATAGCTATCCAGACGGGCAAATTCGGTGACATACCAGAAGGTTTCTACAGGCAAGGGCTCATAGGGGGAGATAACCAGCTCGGGGAGAGGTTCGCCGATGCGGGTGACGGGGTTGTACCAGTTTCTTCCGGCAATGGAGCTCAGATGTTTCAGAGCGTCGTCGGAAGCGGATTAAGCGGCATAGATTTCCAAGGCCGGATTGCTGCCGCTCAATAAGTCGGCAGGCAGGAGAGAAGGATCACAAAGCACGGTTAGCTTCTTTAGATCTGTGCATCCTGCCAAAGCGCCGCTGCCAACGCTTGTTACGGACTCGGGAATGATCATTTCTTCCAGATTGGCGCAATCGCGGAAAGCGCCCGCGCCAATGGTGGTGACTGAATCAAAGAGATCAATAATGCGCACGGAACTATCCGCAAAGGCCTCTGCGCCGATGGTGGTGAACAAGCATCCTGTCCTTGCCAGCCCATGCCCACGGTGGTTCATCTGTCTTCTATGGATTTATAGTATACACCGATGCACTGGAAAGATCACCGAAAACAGATAGCTGAGCCTTTGTCGCCCTCGGATTCTCAGGTGTCTTTCAGTCCAATGTTCCGCTATGTAGGCTACTTCATCCTGGTTTATGAAGTGCCTTATTCCATAATGTCGATGTTTACTGAAGCCTTTCTGCTCAGGGGTATACTCATGAACCTGATCTGGACATATCAACACAATCATATTATACCTTTCTTTGCCTGATTGGTCAATGAAGCCGCTATATCGAAAATCGAGCGCATTCGGAAATTCGATTTCATCATTCTACTTTCGCTAGAATCGTATCATAAAAAAGGAACACCAGCCTCTGCATGATTACGGTGTGATGGTTTATGACAGCGAGGTTCTTTATTTGTCTATAAATGCGCTTAAATCATTGTAATCGATCGTTTAGAGGTGGGCGGATAAATCAGTATTTGAGGATATTTATCCTTACGGAAGCAACATGCATTTACCGGGCGTAGCTTCCCTATGTAATTATACAGATTACATAAAGAAACCATTTGGCAAAGGATCTGCGATATTCAATGATATTCATGTTATACAAAACGCCTGGCTGCGCATACAATTTACAGTTGTAATTTTTTGTGGAGTCCTTGAATCACAAAACTTGCAGGTGTATAATGCGTGCGTAATTTGAAGAAGGTGATTTCTTTGAAAGAGACACATGAGTATCTGATTCCGGATTATTACGATAGTTTTGCCTGCAAGATGGGCACTTGTCGGAATGCCTGCTGCGAAGGCTGGCCGATATCCTTTTCGCTGGATGATTATTATCATCTCACAGGCGCTGAATGTTCTGGGGAGCTTCGCCGCAGGCTGGATACGGGTTTGCACATTAAGCTCAATCCCACGCCGGAAGCCTATGCGGAGATTGCACCGCGCTTTGACGGCAGCTGTCCCATGCGGCTGGAGGACGGGCGCTGCGCCATCCACGCGGAGCTGGGAGAGGAAAAATTGAGTCTGGTCTGCCGCTTATATCCGCGTGGCGTGCGACTGGAACATGGCTATGAATGCTCCTGTGTCAATAGCTGTGAGGCTGTACTGGAGCTGCTGTTTCAAAGGGATGATCCCATCGAATTTGTCCACCGGAAAATGAGCTTTGATATGCCCAGGGCTGTGGCAAGGAGTATATCCTTTGAATCCCTTGGTCGTGAACAGGAGATACGGATGTGGCTGATCCGGCAGATGCAGAATCAGCTGCTGCCCCTGCCTCAGCGGATGATGGCTATGGGTCATGCGCTGTGGGCGCTGGATGAAGCGTTGTCCACCAGGGATGAACGGGAAGTGGAACGCCTGCTTAAGGGTAAACGGCGCATGCATCCGCTTTTGCCTCAGGAGCTGACCCATGGACATCTTGACTTCGGTCTGAAGATTGCAGAGGGTATGATCGCCCTGCTGGATGAACGCAGCGAAAGCATTCGGAGTTACGGTGAAGCAGCGCTTACATACTTCGATCAATCCTTTGATCATTATGTGCTTGCACGTGATCATTTTGAAACGGCGTTGCCCAAGTGGAGTATCTGGTTTGAACATATGCTGGTGAACCACATGTTTTTTTCCCGCTTTCCCTTCCAGGACAGGCCGGTGAGTCTCACGGACGAGTTTTACGCACTGTGCGCCGTATATGCGCTTTTGCGTTTCCTGGGCATAGGCCACATGTGCGATAGAGATGATGAAAGCGCCTTTGTGGATGTTGCAGCAGCAGTATTCCGTTTGGTGGATCATACCGCATTTGACCGCTATGCGGCGCAGATGATGAAGAAACTGGGCTGCGATGACTGGGATCGTGTGCACGATCTGGTGAGCTTATAAAAAACAGCATAGGCAGGTGTCTGTCAGTGATGTGAAAGTGGCTGTTGCATAACGGCCACTTTCACAATTAAACGATTAGCAGGTATTCCCTGATCTCCCGGACTACTATGGAGACGTCTTTGTCTGTATCGCAAACCAAATGATTGCTGCGGATCAGAAGCGGTTCGATTTCTTTCTTGTCTCGAATGATCTGTTCCCATTCGGCGGGATTTTTGCCAAAATCATGATTTGTCCGGTTCTGGATCCGTTGATGCATAACAGACAACGGCGCGGTAAGGACAATGACCGCAGTCAGATAAGGATATAGGAACCCTGATTAACGGCGCAGCCTGCCAGAAAAATGTCTTTTTCCTGTTCGTCTTCAAACAAGCGAAGAAGATGCGGTATGTCAATCGCCCGCTCGCCGAATGCTTCGTCATAGACGATCTAATTATCATAATCCAGATCAATAACGATATTTTCTTCAGTCCGCAGCGCGGAAAGCAGTGTGCTTTTTCCGGTTCCGGACATTCCTGTAATTAGTACCCGATGCATGTTCTTTCTCCATCAAACAGATAGAATTTGGCTTCTGCTTATTAGTATATCATATCATAATTACATTATCCATAAACAAGGAGTATCAGTTTGCTGGTAAAATACTATTCATGGCAGTTCATATATTACGGATTATCATGGAGGGTAGAAGCATGGGCAGAAAATATGATATAGAAACTGTGAATATGTGTATTCAACAGGCACTTCCGGCACTCCTATAAAAGATATTGTTGCCGCTGCCGGTATATCAAGAAGCTCCATATATGGTTGGGTGAAGGTGTACAAACATGAACTGGAAAGTGAAGATCCAAAGAAATTCACCCTTAGGAAATACCGGGATTTGGAGCGGAGTGTGGACAGGCTGAACGGGATAATCGAAATCCTTAAGCGTATTGATTGTGCTTATAGCGCTCCACAGGATGAGAAGCTCCGCGCAATGAAAACGTTATATGGGCAATATGCAACACGCATGCTTTGCGATGCAAGGATGTACCCATGGGAATATTCTATATTTGTGCTATGCTTGCCAATGTGTTAGTACCTGCTATAATAATAGTAAGCAAAGCAGGAGGTGAAACGAATGCTTGAAACTTATGATAGTGTATGTTTGAGTCAACGCCTATTGAGTCTGCCAAACATCCCTTTTTCCGTCTTGGTTCTCTGTGATAATAACATGGAGCGAGGTAGAATGGCAGAAATATGCGACGAATTACTTAACGCTGGATGTATGTATTTTGCGGCTATCGGCTTGAACCATCAGATGTGGCATTGCGCGTTTGATGAGGCAAATCTCCGTTTTTCACCGGATTTGGTTGAGGAAAAAACTATCACAACTATCTCTTGCAGAGACTTGGAGTATGAGTCAATAGAGGAATGGGTTCTTATATCGAGTCATCAATTCCTTTGCGGATTCCAGCAAATCGCAAATCACGCGGGCTGTGGGCACGCTCAAAGCGCTATTCGCAAACGCATACGCCGAGGGCATCATTGAGCGCGATCCGAGCGTTTCGCTGATCCGACCGAAGCCCAAGAAAAAGACCGAACGACGCGCCCTGACCGATCAGGAAACCGAGTATGTACTGGAAACGATGAAACGCCATGAGCATGGCCTGTATCTGGCAGTATTGTACTACCTCGGCCTTCGTCGCGGCGAGGCGCTGGGCCTGCAATGGGGCGACTTCGATTTCGACGAGGATCTGGTGCATATCCAGCGTGACATCGATTTCTGTGGTTCTACGGCCCGTGACGGCGATCTGAAAACCGATGCCGCTGACCGCTATGTACCGATCCCCGGAGAACTTCGCGCCATGCTGACGAAGATGCGCGGATTCCCGCAGCAGTATGTATTCCATACGGAAACCGGCCAGCCTTGGCCGCAGAGCAGCTTCAAGCGCATCTGGCTCAGCTTGATGGAAGATGCTCATTGTGTGGAGGAGAGGGAGATCAAGACAGGAATCAAGCGGAAGAACGACATCGTAAAGCGCCTGAAGCCGACCCTGACGCCGCATTATTTCCGGCACAATTTCGCTACGCTGCTGTTCGAGGCGGGTGTGGAACCGCTGATTGCTATGAAGATTCTGGGCCACACGGACTATCAGACCACGGCCAATATCTACACGCACCTCAATTCGGAAATGATGAAAAAATCCAGCGTAGATATGGAGGAAGTATTCCGCCGCAAGCAGGAAGCCAAGGGTGTACTGGCCAAAGCCAAGAGCGCGAAGGAAAAGAGATCGAGAAAACCGACCGTGGATGCCAGCCTGCCGTGGGCGGGAAGGTTCTGATAAATATTATAAAGGCCATGACGCACAACGCGCCATGGCCGATTATTGCATAGTTTCCTAATTGTTCTGAGGTGTTTTGCTACGGTGGTTTTAATAGATAAGCTATGTTTATAGCCTATTGATGCGAAATCTTTTTAGTTCATTTCCCACTTTTCCAATTTCATTTAGAAGTGGATTGTCTATTGTGTTGATTATTCGTTCTATTAATGATTCTTTAATTGAGGATTTAAGCAATGTACTACTGATGTTTTGTATATCAGGATCCGTTTTTACGATTTCGAATATGCTATTGAAAAGTATTCCGCTTCTGCGTACATTTCCGTATTCGTCATCATCTAATTCAATCACAATATACTGTACGGTTTCCAAATATCCTGGTTTCATTGAAACAAGTATAAGCATTGGATTGAAGGTATATTCTATTCCAAAGATATCATTGATTTGTTCGCAAAAATCAATGAATAGACTTTCACTAAAATGATAATAATGACCATCTACTCTGATACTCCGAGTTACACGATCATCATTAAGATATGTATTATATTGGCTATATCCTGGCAGGAAAAAATCAAAAGTATTACCTGAACGCCTATGAAATACGTCCATATAGTTTATTATGTACTCACGTGCTGCCTGTTGGCGATAGTCTGCAATCAATATACCAAATGTCACCGATTCATAGTCGATATATTTATTGAGGACTGTGCTACTCAAAAGGTAAAAATCTCCAATAGGAATCATATTTACGTCCTTCCTGGCATTTTTATGGCTTGACAATGACCACGCACTGATATTTTCAGACCTTAGAAAGAATTGCATCTGATATCTTAAAAGAACTATACTTTTTTCATGCTCACTCTTCAAATTTATTATAGTCGATTGCAAGATGAAAATCAAGTCGTAGCGTGAAATTGCAAACCTACATAGCGTGAAATTGCAAAACCACGATATATTGCTTCTTGCGGCCTTTTGGTACATTTTGAAAGGTTGCAAAATAGTTGCAAGGAAAAGGTATCAAAGACACGTCTTTGTGCAAATTGCACAAGAAAAAGCCGGAAATCCGAAGATTCCCGTCCGTTTTTTGGTCGAGGTGACAGGATTTGAACCTGCGACCTTTTGGTCCCGAACCAAACGCGCTACCAAACTGCGCTACACCTCGTTATCTGTCAGCCAATGAGGGGACTCGAACCCCTGACCTGCGGTTTACGAAACCGCTGCTCTACCGACTGAGCTACATTGGCACCCGCTAACAGGAATAGATTATATCACTGATTAATGGGGTTTGTCTAGGGGTTTTTAACATTTAACAATGAATTGCTTATGGGAAAGGGTTATGCTATAATGAAAGCAAAAATGGGTATAATGAAAGGAGAAAACGAATTTGTACGAATTGATACAGGCGACGGAAAGCGCTTTTTATATTGATTGTCCTTCTAAAATCGGACTTGTGAGGACCAATGGAAATCAGGTGGTTTTGATTGACAGCGGAAGTGATAAGGATGCAGCCAAGAAAGCAAAGAAGATATTGGATTCAAATGGCTTTATGCTTTCCAAAATTCTGAACACACATTCGCATGCCGATCATATCGGCGGAAATCGGTACCTTCAGGAGCAAACGAAATGCAGGATTTTTGCCAGCGGTATTGAAAGCGATTTTGCGAACCATCCTATACTGGAACCCGTTATTCTGTATGGGGGAAATCCGATTGATGAGTTACAGCATAAATTCCTGCTTGCGCAGGAAAGCAGAGTGGAACCAGCCGGCGATTCCGATATGCCTAAAAACATAGCGATTGTTCCACTTCCCGGGCATTCTCCGGATATGGTCGGGTATAGAACGACGGACGGCGCGTTGTATATCGCCGATTGTCTTTCCTCCAAGGAAACGATAGATAAATACAAAATAGGCTATATATTTGATGTTGAAAAGTATCTTAAAACCCTTGAGACGGTTATGAAAATGGAAGCGAAGTGCTTTATCCCGTCGCATGCGGAGGCAACGGACGATATAGTGCCGCTTTGCAGGTATAACATTGACAGCGTACATGCCAACGCGGAAGCGATACTTTCCATATTGGATCAACCCTTGTGTTTTGAAGACGTTCTTCAAAAACTATTTCTGCATTACGGGCTTCGGATGAATGCTCAGCAGTATGCGCTGATCGGGAGTACGGTTAGATCTTATCTAACCTGGATGATGGAATGCGGATTGATCGAGTTTACATTTGAAAATGCAAAAATGCTTTGGATGAAAAAATAGAATACAATACTGCTGAAAAATTTTCAAAGCAGTGCCGTTTCTCAGCTGAATATGATTAGAAGACCAACAAGCATGCCGAAGATGGCGGAAAAAGCGGGTAGCTTGCTATGACATAAAAGTATAGCTTGGGGAATTATTTCGCCAAATACTACATACAGCATCGCGCCACTTGCAAAGCCGAGACTGAGTGCGAGACCGATGGGGCCGAGGTCGCCAAGCATAAACCCCAGGAATGCTCCCAGAATCGTGGGCGCACCGGATGCAGCAGTGATCAATACGGACTTCCATTTTTTCATGCCTCCTGTAATCAGAGGAACAGACACAGCCATGCCTTCTGGAATGTTGTGAAGACCGATCAGTATGGCAAGTGTTAGCGCAGATTTTCCCATAATGCCGTCATTGCTAGCGTAGGATGCGCCGATGGTCATGCCTTCGGGCACATTATGAAGCGCGATCGCACATGCCATTATGATGCCAGCAATAAACATAGACAGCCTGTTGCTATTCAAGGTGCGGTGCTGTTTCAGATGATCACTGTGAATTAGTTCGTCAAGCGCATCGGCAGTCTTTGGGTGGCTTTCGTTGATGTGAGGGACTTCGGGGTTTGTTTTACGATCAATCCAGTAATTTAAGAGGAAAATAATAACTACACCCAAAGCGATTGCGCCGATGACTGTCCATATACCAACCTCGGTATTTATCGCCTCAGTCACCAGATCAAAGGAAACGACGCTCAGCATAACACCAGCTGCAAAGCTTAGAAGAAGGCTTACAACACGGTTTGATTCCCTTTGAAGCATGGCTCCGATCAATCCGCCCAACCCTGTTCCGAATACGCCTGACAACATTGTCGTAACGATGAGTGTTTCGATTACGCCCATATCATTCCTGCCTTTGTATTAAGTGAAAGTGATAGTTAATAATAGCATACAAATACCAAAATGACAATGGATAATATGAATAATGTATAAAATAATGGTGGTTATGTATAAAATGAATACAGAAAAGCGCAGCGCACTCATGCAATCATAGTTGAACAACCTATTGCGGTAAAGAGATGGCTAAGATAGGTAAAAGGAGATTGATTTATTAAAATTTTATTGCTATCATTATCATGTGGAGGTTTGGGGCATTTTGTAGTGATAAAGAAGATATGCTCAAAATCTGTTTGTTTACGGTATTCACTAAAACGAGGGAGGGTTTTCTATGAAACACTATTGTGAGGAAGTGTCAAGCGTACTTAAGCAAGTGTCCTCAACCGAAAATGGCTTGTCAGAGCAGGAAGCTGCAAAGCGTCTGGAAGCAAATGGTAAGAACAAGCTTGCAGAAGGAAAAAAGGATTCCCTGCTGAAGCGCTTTGTCAGCCAGTTGATGGATCCTATGATCCTGATCCTTCTGGCGGCTGCTGCAATCAGCGGCGTACTGGCAGTTGTTGAGGGAGAGAGCTTTACCGACGTAATTATCATCCTGGCTGTAGTTATCGTAAATGCCATACTGGGCGTTTATCAGGAAAGCAAGGCTGAAAAGGCGATCGAGGCCCTGCAGGAAATGTCCGCCGCTACTTCCCGTGTGCTGCGCGATGGCAAGATTACCATCGTACACAGCGAGGATCTGGTAGAGGGCGATGTTGTTCTACTTGAAGCCGGAGACGCTGTTCCCGCCGATGGACGACTGATTGAAAATGCGAGTCTCAAAATTGAGGAAGCGGCTTTGACAGGCGAATCTGTACCAGTAACCAAGTTTATCGATTTGATCAATCTGAAGGATAACGCAAAGGATATTCCCCTTGGTGATCGCAAAAACATGGTTTACATGGGCTCCACTGTTGTTTATGGCCGTGGCAGGGCTGTAATTACCGCAACGGGCATGGACACAGAGATGGGCAAAATTGCAGATGCATTAGCCAACGCAGAAGAAGGACAAACGCCTCTTCAGATGAAACTTAGCCAGCTATCCAAGATTCTTACATGGTTGGTGCTTGGAATCTGCGCAGTGATCTTTGTTGTGCAGATGCTGCGCGCAGGCGGTTTAAATTTTGAGAGCGTTCTTGATTCCTTTATGGTCGCTGTATCCCTGGCTGTTGCTGCAATTCCCGAAGGCCTAGCCGCCGTTGTTGCGGTTGTTCTGTCCATTGGTGTTACCAATATGTCTAGGCGAAACGCCATTATCCGTCGCCTGACGGCTGTTGAAACCCTTGGCTGTGCGCAGATTATCTGCTCAGATAAGACGGGTACGCTGACTCAGAACAAAATGACTGTAGTGGACTCTTACGGCGATGATGAATCCTATCTTGCGCGGGCAATGGCGCTTTGCTGCGACGCAGAGCTTGCGGAAGATGGCGTTGTAACCGGTGAACCCACTGAAGCAGCGCTTGTGAACTGGGCAAACAAACTGAAGCTGCCGAAGTATGAGCTTAAGATAAAGTATCCCCGCTCCGGCGAAGCTCCTTTTGATTCCGGTCGTAAGATGATGTCAACCGTGCATCACGACGCGGGAAATTTCATTCAGTTTACTAAGGGTGCGCCTGATGTTGTACTGGACCTTTGCACTACCATTCTTAAGAATGGCAAGACTGTTCAGATGACGGACGACGACCGTAAGGCCGTTCTTGCTGCCAATAAGCAGATGGCTGATCGCGCTTTGCGCGTACTTGCCTGTGCTCAGCGCGTATATTCTCAGGAGCCCAAAGCATATGAAGCCGATGTCCTTGAGACGGATCTTTGCTTTGTTGGTCTTGCCGGCATGATTGATCCTGTTCGTCCCGAAGTTAAAGATGCCATTGTGCAGTGTAAGCAGGCTGGCGTAACCGCCATTATGATTACCGGTGACCATGTAGATACTGCGATTGCAATTGCTAAAGAGCTTGGTATTCTTACCGATGGCAAGCGCGCGATCACCGGCGCTCAGCTTAACGATATGAGCGATGAAGAATTTGCCAAGGAAATGAAGAACATTGGCGTTTATGCCCGCGTACAGCCCGAGCATAAGACCCGGATTGTCAATGCATGGAGAGAAGCTGGCTACATTACTGCTATGACCGGTGACGGCGTGAACGATGCTCCCTCCATAAAGTCCGCCGATATCGGTGTGGGCATGGGTATTACCGGTACTGACGTAACCAAAAACGTTGCCGATATGGTGCTTACTGACGACAACTTTGCCACAATTGTAGGCGCCGTTGAAGAAGGACGCCGTATTTACGACAACATCCGTAAGGCAATTCAGTTCCTGCTTGGTTCCAATATGAGTGAAGTTATTGGTATATTTGTTGCTACGCTCATGGGCTTCATCATTCTTGAACCTGTACATCTTTTGTGGATCAACCTGGTAACAGATTGTTTCCCGGCATTGGCACTTGGCATGGAGAAGGCAGAGCCTGACATTATGCAGCGGAAGCCTCGAAAGGCAAAGGCGGGTATATTCTCTGGTGGTATGGGCATTGATATTGCTTATCAGGGCTTGATGGTTTCTGTGCTGGTGCTAGCGAGCTACTTTATCGGTCACTTCATGGAGAGCGGCGTCTGGGAGATTGCGAACAGCCCCGACGGAACTACCATGGCGTTCCTTACCATGTCCATGGCTGAAATTTTCCATAGCTTCAACATGCGTTCTCAGAGAGCTAGCATTTTCAGCCTTAAAGGCCAGAATCTATTCTTGCTGGGCGCAAGCGTTGCTGCGCTTGTTGCTACCACGCTGGTTTGCGAAGTACCCGCCATCGCCAATGCATTTGGCTTTACAACGGTAAACTTCGCAGAGTACGTTATTGCTCTGGGAATTGGCGTACTGGTAATCCCGATTGTCGAAACGGTCAAGTTTGTACAGCGCAAGCTGTCCAAGTAATTTTACTGCCAAAAGCATCCGTTTTCGCGGATGCTTTTCTTTCAATCTGTTACGGAAGAGGTATGTTTATGACGATAACGGATATCTTTGGTTTGCTGGGCGGTCTTGCGTTGTTTTTGTACGGTATGCATCTGATGTCTTCGGGGCTTGAAGACGCTGCTAGCAACCGAATGAAATCAATACTGGAAAAACTGACTTCCAACCGTTTTCTGGGCGTTGGTGTACTATGGAGGCTATCGATGAATAATAAATACCGCATTTTGCTGTAGAGGATGACAAAAGCGTGTCGAGCCTTTTGTCTGCTTTACTTGACGCTGAGCAATATGAAACACTTATGGCGGAAAGCTGTACACAGGGGCTGATGATACTGTCTTCACATGTCCCTGATCTTGTGATACTGGATTTAGGGCTTCCTGACCGCGACGGACTAGAATTTATTCGCGCAGCACGGAAAAACAACGATGTGCCGATACTGGTGCTTTCTGCGCGTGTAACAGAAAGGGACAAGGTTGTTGCATTGGACCTTGGGGCGAATGATTATATTACAAAACCTTTCAGCACTGCTGAACTGCTTGCACGCGTCCGGGCTGCACTTCGCTACAGCCGTCGTGGAACAGGGCAAAACCGATTACCGGATGGGCGTTTTAAGTTGCATGATCTTGTAATTGAGTACGACAGTCGTGTTGTTACTGTTGGCGGTAAGGTGGTACACCTGACGCAGACAGAGTTCAATATATTGGTGCTGCTTGCGCAGCATGCAGGAAAGCTGCTTACATATGCGGCGATGAATACCGCCATATGGGGTGCGTCTGATCCCGGAGGGAATAAAAAGCTGCAGGTCAATATGGCGAATCTGAGGAGAAAACTATGTATAAAGCCTGGAGATAATCTGTACATAGTAAACGAGCTTGGCATAGGATACCGAATGCAGCAAAGCGATGATGGAGCGGTGCAGTAGTAGAAAAGAAAACCCGACTGAAGAAATTCAATCGGGTTTACAGCTTAAAATGATTATTCTGTTTTTCAATCCATTTTCTGGCCCATATAAGCAAATCTTCCGACATTTTTTTTAAACTGTATGCTTTAACCGCCCTTCGACGCCGGATGGCATTTCGTTATAACCTGGTCGATGGGGGAAAGCAGGCAAAGAAGATCCTTCTCAAGGGGATGTATTGATCTGTTTCAAGAAAGCATATTGCCTGAAGAACAATGAGGCTGACTTATACAGTCCTTTGAGAATCTCATTGCTCTTTTCGTGCAGCATAAAGTCAATCAAATTCCCAAATCTTCCGAAACCATTCTTGAACCATCACTTTTTCGCTATGCTTTCGCTTGGATACGCGCCGCCCCAGACAATCGAGCGGTAATTCACCGGGTCTGTATCTCCTTCGGTGCTGATAAAAAGAGCGACAGCGTTTTCGTCAAGCGAGAGCTTTTCTTTTATGTCCGAAAGTTTCTCATCCATCATGATCTCAGCAACACAACCGAACGCGGAGGCGCCGCTTTCGCCGGAAATCATGCCGGTATCTCCCTTGGCTGGATTGGCCAGAATGCGCATACCGGTAGCTGCGGCATATTCCGGACAGGAGAGGAAAAAATCGGCATAATTGGACAGAATATCCCATGCGATCGAACAGGGCTCCCCACAGGCCAGTCCTGCCATGATGGTATTCATATTGCCCGTTACAAACCTGCGTTCGCCGTCTCCGGCAAGCGCTGTTTTATAAAAGCAGTCCGCTTTGTTCGGTTCAACCACAACGATTTTTGGTCTTTCCTCTACGTAAACGGATGCGAAAAACGCCGCGACCGCCGCTGCCATCGAGCCTACGCCGGCTTGAAGAAATATATGTGTGGGCTTTTCGGGAAACTGCGTGAATGCTTCAAGCGCCATTGTGGTATATCCCTGCATAATCCATTGCGGAATATCCTCATATCCGTCCCATGCAGTGTCCTGAACCATTACCCAGTCGTTTTCCCTTGACATGCGGCTTGCCAGCCTTACGCATTCATCATAATTGAATTCGGTTATGGATGCGTCGGCATTTTCCTTCAATATGTTGTCAAGCCGCTCCTGAGCTGTGCCCTTGGGCATATAAACAACCGCCTTGTATCCGAAACGGTTGGCCGCCCAGGCTACTCCGCGTCCGTGATTCCCGTCGGTTGCTGTCACGAAGGTGATCTCCCCCAGCTTCTTTTTGGTTTCATCGCTCACAATCTCGTCAAAACCGATTTCGGAAATATCCTTTCCCAATCGACTGGCGATGTAATTTCCGATTGCAAAGCTTCCGCCCAGCACCTTAAAGGCATTAAGATCAAATCTCAGCGATTCATTCTTCACAAAAAGATTCCTGAGCTTTAATGTCTGCGCCGTGTTCTTAAGCTCGGCAAGAGGCGTCATTTTATACATGGGAAAGCTTTCATGAAACTTGAGCACCTTTTCCGCAGGTTCCCTTCCGTATTTATCAATATCGCATGCGCGTATACCTTTTACTGTGTTTTCGGAAATTCTGAAACTTTCGTTCATATCCGTGCCTCCAGTCCTTTGTTTTTTCACGATTATTGCATGAACGCAGTCAATTGTCAAGGAGGCAATAGCGTATCTGCCGGCTCCATGTTTCATTCTGATCCCTGAAGTTCTGGTGCGTGTTTTTTTCAAAAAAGAAGCGTGAATCTTTATGATTCACGCTTCTAAAGTCTGGGTGAGAGGATTCGAACCTCCGGCCTCTTGAACCCCATTCAAGCACGCTACCAAGCTGCGCTACACCCAGTTGCAACGAACATAAAACATTATAATGACTTAAACCCAAAAAGTCAATAGGGAATACAAAAATTCACAAACAAAATCAAGGCTAAATCAGTATTCCGTTTAAATGATCTATTTCGTGCTGTATAATCTCCGCAGTAAAGCCGGTGTATATTCTGGTTTCGGTTTGGAAGGCTGCGTTTTGAAACCGAACCTGTATGGACTGATAGCGCGTTGTTTTTCTGGGTGCCCCAAGCAGCGATAAGCAGCTTTCTTCAGCTTCATACGCGCCGAATTTCATGAGTATTTCGGGATTGTACATGATTTCGTATTCCCCGGCATGATCAAATGCAATGATCTGCACCGCACAGCCAATCATATTGGCTGCCATGCCTACGCATGAGGCTTTATGAAATGAAAGCGTATCAAGCAAATTCATGGCGATTTGTTTATCGCTTTTTGTGGCCTTTCTTGAAGGAATTGCAAGAAAAACCGGATCATGAACGAGCGGTACAATCATAAATACACACTTTCTGTCGCTTAACGGCGTTTGATATATATATCATACATGGTAAAGTAATAAAACACAAGGTTATTCTGTAATATATGTTATTCGCAACATTATAAAGTCGAATTAACGTATGCGGCTCTTGATGCATAACACGGCTTATGATATTCTGTACAAGGTAATATTATTTACAGGAAGGAAGACACCGCAATGAAGAAGATCATCGCTATGCTGCTGGTTGTTCTCATGAGCCTGGCCTGCGTCGCAGTCGCCGAGACTGAGACCATCAAGATGGACAAGCTCACCCTCGAATTCGTTCCCTCCAAGGATGCCGACGTTATCATCACCGGCACCAAGAATCTGCCCGAGTTGCTTCAGGCTGCTCTGCTCGCAGAAGGCTACGACGTAGCTGAAATCGACATCACCGTTGGTACCTCCTACGAGGCGACCGGCGAAGCTATGGCTGCTGGTACCATCGATCTGGGCTGGCTGCCCGGCGGCACCTACGCGCTGTACTCCATGGATAAGGAAGTAGACGTTATCCTTACCGCTACCCGTGCCGGCCTTTCCAACGACAGCACCAATCCCGCTGACTGGAATGGCGAAGCCAACAAGACCATCAAGCAGCCCGAGAATCAGGTTGGTTTCTACCGCTCCCTGATCTACGCCACTCCCTCTGAGTATGGCAAGACCCTCGCTGCTAAGGTTAACGCCGGTGAAGCTCTGACCTGGGAAGACCTGGACAAGGCAAGCTGGGCTGTACTGAAGACCTCCTCTTCCGCCGGTTATATCTATCCCACCATTTGGCTGATGGATAACTACGGCAAGAAGATCACCGACCTCACCACCGTTACCACTCTGTCCGGTTACGGCGAGGCCTTCGCACAGGCTGCTGCCGAGTCCGTAGACATCGTCGTATGCTATGCTGACGGCCGCAACGACTACGAAGAAGCTTGGGACATGGCTGTTACCGAGACCGCTTCCAACAACATCACCGGCTTTGGCCGTGAAGTTTCCATCTGGGAAGAGCTGAACGTTATCGGCGTAACCGGCGGCATCTACAATGATACCGTATCCATCACCACTGCGAATCCCGCGGTTTACAACCCCGAGTTCATCGCAGCTGTTCAGAACGCTCTGATCAACGTAATCAACACCCCTGAAGGACTTGCCATTTTCGAGATCTACAGCCACATGGGTTATGTAAAGGCTGTTGACGCCGATTATGAGTTTGCCCGCAAGGCTCTGGAGTACGTACAGTAATCCAAACCAGATAAAGCGGCCCGAAAGGGTCGCTTTTTTATATATAAAACAAACGGAATTTTATATAAGAAGGCTGATCTTGTTGATAAAATTACATTGCGTATGGTATACTATATAATGTAAGAATATGATTTATTCTACTAAAGGAGCGGCTAGAAATGATCAGTTTTAAAAATGTCAGCAAAGTTTATCCAAACGGTGTTGTCGGACTTAAGGATGTAACGCTTGATATCGAACAGGGCGAGTTTGTTGCTATTATCGGCCTTTCGGGCGCCGGAAAATCTACAATGATCCGAACGATCAACCGTATGATAGATGTTACTTCGGGCGAACTGGTTGTTAACGGAACCGATGTTATGAAGCTGAGCGGAAAAAAGCTTCGCAAATTCCGAAGAAATATCGGCATGATCTTTCAGTCGTTTAATCTTGTTAACCGTACGACCGTTATAAAGAACGTACTGACATCAACAGTTCCGGATATGAATGTCTTTTCTGCGCTTTTGGGCTTGTTTACAAAAAAACAGAAGCTGAATGCGCTGGAAGCGCTTGACAAGGTTGGCATATTGGAGAAGGCGTATACCCGCTGCGATCAGCTGTCCGGCGGTCAGCAGCAGCGCGTTGCACTGGCGCGTACGTTGAATCAGAACCCGTCTATCATCCTGGCTGATGAACCTGTCGCGGCGCTGGATCCTGTTACTGCGCATCAGGTAATGGACGACTTCAAAAACATAAACAAGAATATGAATATCACGATCCTGATTAATATCCATCATGTGGATCTTGCTCTTGAGTACGCCGATCGCGTGATCGGTATCCGCGCGGGCAACATCGTGTATGATGGACCCGCCAATCAGATTTCAAAGGAAATGCTTGATGTAATCTATAACGGAGCGCCGATTCCTAAGTCCAGCGACCCTGAAGAAGCAAAGGGGAGGACCGGTAAATGAAAAAGGGCAGTAAGATTGCAGAAACGAAAGGCTTAAAAGCGTTTCTCCAAAATGCCAAGGCGAAATCGATTATGTATCTTGTGTTGGCATTCATTGGCCTGATTATGACGATGATTGGCTGGGGCGAGCTTTCAAGCTATAATGCAGACCTTGATACCGGTATCATGAGTCCGATACTGACAGTTGGCGTTGTTGGCGTTGCTTTGATTGCGCTTTGCTTTCCGGCTTGTATCTTTACAGGGTTTGACCTGATTTTCAAGCCCGAGGTTATTACGCTTTCGAATGGGCATACGATTGTCAGAAAGAGAAGCCGTGTATTCCTGATTGCAATTATATTGATTGTAGTGATTGTAATTGCATTCCGTATGACAGATTTTAATATGAAAACCGTATTTGAACGCGGTTATCAGCTCGGAAACATACTGAAAAAGATTGCGACTCCGAACTGGACATATTGGAAGACGGTTCTGGAACCGCTGTTTGAGACGATTAAAATGTCTGTTATGGGCTCTGTGGTTGGAAGTCTCCTTGCGCTTCCTTTTGCCGTTCTTGCATCTACCAACATCAATAAAGGAAGGTATTCGGTTGCAATACTGCGAGTGATCCTCAATATTGTTAGAACGCTTCCTACGCTTGTAATTGCTTCAATTTGTGCACTGATTTTCAAGCTGGGTTCCTTTGCAGGAACCATTGCAATTGCCGTGTTTACCTTTGGCATCGTAGCGAAAATGCTGTACGAATCGATTGAAACGATCGATATGGGACCGTTCGAGGCCCTTGAATCGATGGGTGCAAATAAGATTCGCGCTTTCTGGGCGGCATGTATGCCACAGATTCTGCCCACTTATCTTGCCCATTGTCTGTATTCTTTTGAAATCAATATCAGAGCCGCATCCATTCTCGGATATGTAGGAGCAGGCGGTCTTGGCATTTTGATTCAGGAAAGAATCAGTTGGCGCGACTATGAGTCGCTGGGTATGCTTTTGATCCTGCTGTATATCGTTGTACTGATTATTGAAAACGTAAGCCAATACCTGCGCAGAAAGCTTAGCTGAGGAGGGAAGAGTATGAAAAAGATCAAGAACGCTTCCGCAAGAGTGTGCTTTCTGATTGCGCTTTCGCTGTTTGTGCTGTCTGTACTGATTGTTTTGATTGCAAATCCCGATCAGCCGGTTCCTGAGGTTGAGACGAAGCAGGAAGAACAGAAGGTGTATGATTCCAGCTTAAGCGATGCATCGCAGATTAATGTCGTTCAGGAAACTTCGGCGCCTACGGCTACACCCACGTGTAATTCCTTCGACTTCGACGGAAGGATCGTAGATGGAAAGGTGGTCAGCGGTGAAGCCGCAGAAGAAACAGCTCAGCCGACGCAGAAGCCTGTAGTCAATTCCTTCGACTTCAGCGGAAAGATCGTGGACGGCAAGGTTGTCAGCGGTGAAGCCGCAGAAGAAACAGCTCAGCCGACGCAGAAGCCTGTAGTCAATTCCTTCGACTTCAGCGGAAAGATCGTAGATGGAAAGGTGGTCGGCGGTGAAGCCGCAGAAGAAACAGCTCAGCCGACGCAGAAGCCTGTAGTCAATTCCTTCGACTTCAGCGGAAAGATCGTAGACGGCAAGGTGGTCGGCGGTGAAGCGGTTCAGCAAACTCCTGATCCTACCAAAGCTTCCATTATGGATCAGTTCGATTTTAAGGGAACGGTTCAGGATGGAAAGATCAGTGAGGCAGAGCCGGAAGTGGTTGAAGAAGACTCACAAACAGAGGCGGATGTCCAAGAAAAGGGAGACGGATTTTTCCAAAAAGTCGGTAAATTTTTTAAGGCGCTCTTTAATGGCGTTGAATATATTGCAAATGAAGCTCATGAGTATGCAGGCAGCATTGCGCTTGCAGCGTTTGCATTTGTTGTCTTTGGCGTTATATCGATGGTTGCTTACCCAATCGTAAAGAAATTCCGCAGAAAATCAGTTGACCAGAAGAACAAAGATGCAAGCGAAAAGGTACGCGAAGCCTATGTTTCAGCGCCCTTTGTCTGGCTTACCTACTTTGTCATAATCGTCATTGTCGTAGTGATTATAACGTGGTCCTCTTCGTCAATTGAGTGGAAGGGTTTTGCTTCCAAAGGCAGCGAGGTTGCGTATGGTATTGTGTACGGCATTACGCATCCCGACATGGCGTATATTCTTTCTCTGGGCGCTGACAAGGTGCCATATTTGCTGCTTGAAACGATTGCCATCGCACTTTTGGGCACGCTGATCGGCGGTATGATTGCAATACCTGTCGCGTTTATGGCCTCTGAAAACGTTGTGCCTAAATGGTTTGCATTTATCATCCGATCGGTAATACTGGCTATCCGAACCATTCCCAGCTTCGTGTGGGCGCTTTGCTGGATTCGCGTAACGGGTCCGGGCGCTTTTTGCGGCGTTCTTACACAGTCCATATGCTCGATCGGTATGATCTCAAAAATGTATATTACGGCAATTGAAGACCTTGATACAAAAATCCTGGAGTCGTTGGATGCATGTGGCTGCACAACCTTCCAGAAGATTCGCTATGGTATTATTCCCCAGCTGACAGCGAACTTCATTTCCACAATCATCTATCGCTTTGACATCAACCTGAAGGACGCTACCACGCTTGGTATCGTTGGTGCAGGCGGTATAGGCGCTGCGCTCATTCAGGCAATTTCTTCCAGAAGATGGTCCATTGTAGGTTCGTTCCTGTTTGGCATGATTATCCTCATGATGATTATTGAATACGTTTCCACGAAGATTCGTGCAAAGCTTGCACGCGGATAAAGAGGAGGGAATGCAATGCTCAGAGTGGCCATGGTAAGCAAATGGCATGTTCATGCCGCCGGTTACGCAAACGACATCAACCGTTTTGACGATGCGTGCGTATCTTGTATCTGGGATGAGGATTCTGAACGCGGAGAGGCGTGGGCAAAGCAGCTGAACGTGCCGTTTGAAAGCAATTATGATAAGCTGCTTGACAGAGAAGATGTGGACGCGGTTGCCATATGCTCGCCTACGAATATGCATAAAGATCTGATGGTAAAAGCTGCCAATAAGAAGAAGCATATATTTACCGAAAAGGTTATGTGCCTTACGGTCAAGGAATGCGATGAGGTCATAAAGGCAGTTGAGGAAAATGGCGTAGTGTTTACGATTTCTTTCCCGCATCGCTGTTTCCCTGAAAACATCTTTATCAAAAATGCCATTGAAAGTGGCATGCTTGGCAAGGTAACTCTTTTCAGGGTACGTAACTGTCATAACGGCTCGCTCGCCAATTGGTTGCCCGAATATTGGTATGATCCCGAAACAACCGGCGGAGGCGCTATGATGGATTTGGGCGCACATCCGATGTATCTGTCGCGTTGGTTCTTAGGAAAGCCGGTCAGCATTCAATCTTCCTTTTTCTGCCATACCAATCGAACCGTTGAGGACGACGCGATCAGCATGATCCGCTTCGAAAACGGCGCTCTGGCAGTAGCGGAGACCAGCCTTGTTTCTCCCTATACGCCGAGAATTTGTGAGGTGTACGGAACCAAAGGCGTGATTATGAGCGAAAATGGCAAGCTGCGCATACGTATAGATGCCCTTGAAAACGCGGCGAATGGCGGTTGGATCGAAGCAAAGCTTCCTCAAGCCCGGACCGAGCCTATCAGGCAGTTTGTGGACTCTGTTCTTTACGGAAAGAAGGTCTCCTTCGGCGTACAGGAGGGCAGAGAACTGACGGAGCTTATGGAAAATGCATATATAGCCGATCGTGAAAAAGGCGTAATCTTCTTCTGACAGTAATAAGAAAAAGAAACTGCACTTCGTATTTCTAAAACTCGTAAGAGTCTTTGGAAAGCGGAGTGCAGTTTTGTTGAAGAATAAGAATGCAGTTAGCTGTGGTGAAGATATGTTTCAAGGCTTTCCCGGACATTTCCGTTAAATCCGGCTACAGTTGACGCCATTAGCATAGAATTCAGAACAGCTTCCTCTGTCGCTTCTGCTGCTGCGCGGAACGCGATGTCGAGAAGGCTTTCATTTAGAACGTGGAAAGGCAGTATCTCGTCTTTTCCGTCGGGGATTCGGTTTGCGGTTGTGAAACCGATGAATATATCGCCGCTGCCATGTCCCCAGAAAGAGCCAAGTCTTGCCAGGCCGACTCCTGCACGTTTGATAATCCTGCGCAGTTGTCTTGATGAAACGGGAAGGTCGGTAGCGATTATGATAATGCAAGAGCCTTTGTCGGGAGTGTTATCGTGTAAATGCCTATAAATCTCCTGTCCGACGGCGTTTCCGTTTATGGTGAGATCCTTCAAACGTCCATGATTGGTCTGGGCAAGCGCACCGATGTGATACGTGCCGGACGTCAGCTCAATCTTTCTGGAGGAGGTTCCTACGCCTCCCTTAAGACCATGACATGTGGTTCCCTTGCCGCATCCGACATCGCCTTCTGTTACGGTTTCGGATGCGTTTTCTATGGCGGAAAATACGTGCTTTTGGGTAACAGCCCGATACTGTATGTCATTTAATGAGGCATCGTTGCATTCACATACAATCGGGTTAACGGTAGTAACCCGCTTTCCTTCTTCTGCGCAGGTTCTGATGGCGTATTCAACAAGCGCGTCATGTAAGAGGCCGATGTTGAGCGTATTAGTAAGCGCAATTGGCGTTTCGATGGCGCCAAGTTCGTCGATTTGTATAAGCCCCTGTGTTTTGCCAAAGCCATTCAGCACGAATGACGCAGCGACCAGTTTGTTTATATAGGGATTATCCGCAGAAGGCATGACGACGGTAACGCCGGTTTTATTTCGCTCAGTATCAATCGTTGCATGACCTACGCGAACGCCTTGTATATCGGTAATGGAATTCCGGGTACCCGTGGGCAGCTGACCTATTGTAATTCCGTGTTCTCTTGCGCGCATGTCCGTTCCTCCGTATCAGTATGCATTTTCTGCCCAGTGATCGATAATCTCCATCCATTTTTTGGATGCCCTGGCGTCGTAGGGCGGATAGCCGGTAATGTAGTGGTTGACATAGCGGACGGAATCGATAAACCACTCAATCAATATCAGCTTCTTTTCGCCCGGCAATATGCAGATGTCGCCGGCTTCCGCATTCTGGTTTGCTAAGGATATCAATTCGCCGGTGGATAGCGTTGCTTGCGTATCTGCGTCGATAATCCGATAGGCAACGTTTCTGGTTTCGCGGCTGTCGTTTCCAACGACAATTCTGTGAGACCATGCGGAATGCTCATCCAGCATGACGCAAATAGGCGTTTGCACCCGCTTAATGGCGTAGAATGCCCGCTTTTTGGAATAGTACCAGTCGACAACTGCGTCGGAAATCTGCGGCCAGCCATCGATCATATTCCACCAGATCATTCCGGTTCTGCGCCATTTCCGTATGCGAGTGCGTTCAATAAAGAATTTGACTGCCTCGGCTTGTGTAAACTGCGAAAGCAGGCAAAATTCCTCCAGGCTTTCCGGCATATACCCAAACATAATCCGTACCTGATCCGCCATCAACTCATTGCGGTCATATCCTCGCTTGTAACCGATGCGGTACTCGGCATTATGCGTTTTCCACGAGGTATCATTCATTGGCCAAAGCTCGTTTTTGGGTATAAACTTTTTAATGGATTCTACGTTCGGGCAGCCGTGATAGCCGCATTCACTGATAAAGTGCGCGTTTGTATGCTTATAAAAATCATCTTTAAAATATGCGCGCGGTCCCCAATTGTGCTGTTCGGGCACGCTGTAGCGCAAGACGCCGTCAGCAATATAGGGGGAAGACGGTAAGAAGAAGCGATACGGGTCGTTTTCCCGCACTGCGAGGGGAAGCGTTTCGCGCGTCAGCGAATTATAGACGTTGGAATCGGGCTTATAAGCACGACCGGAGTAGCTTTCATCTACCTCGTTGTCGCCTGCCCAGAGCAGTATGGAGGCATGGTTTCTGAGCTTTCTGATAACCTGTACAGCTTCGCCGTGAATGATATCCATAAAAGCGCGATCCTGAGGGTATATAGCGCAGGCCATAGAAAAATCATGCCATACAAGGATACCGTTTTCATCGCAAAGGTCGAATAGCTTGTGATCCTCATAGCCGTTGCCGCCCCATAGGCGCATGATGTTGCAGCCGGCTTCGACAAACAGCGCTACCGCCCTTTCGTATCGTTCGGCATCGCGGCTGTGAAACGCATCCATGGGCACCCAGTTTGAACCCTTTGCAAGAATCGGACAGCCGTTGACCTCAATGAGGAATTCGCCGTCATTGTCCGGAGCCATTTTGTGAATGATGTTGAAGATACGTATACCGATTCGTTCTTCCTTTGAATCGAGTATCATATCGTCCTTTATCAGCTCAAGGCGCACATTGTACAGATTTGCCTTTCCATAACCCCTTGGCCACCAGAGGCGCGGGTTATCAACAGTTATTTCGCCTTCACCGCTTACAAAACGCGCGTCTGTTTCGTTTTTGAGAATTCCATCCAGATATACGCGTATTTTATATCCGGACATATGATAATCATCTGCTTTAAAGCGATATTTGTATAAGAGTCTGGCTTCGTTTTCGTTTGCGCAAAGTGTAGTGTAATATGTTTGTGTTAGGCGGATCGGATTCAGGTTTTCGATATACACGCTGCGCCAAATGCCTGCGGATATAAAGCGAGGCATGATATCCCAGCCAAAGGAATGAGCGGGAATTCGCAAACGGGTGTATTCGTCTGTACCTTCATTTGCGCCGATATGTACCGGATAATCCAGATCTTTGACATGGTTCAATGCAGAGTGGATCCTTACGCAGATTTCGTTCTCTTTTCCAAAGTGTACGGCCGAAGTGATATCAAATGCATGACTGATTAAAGCATTTTCGCTATGACCGACCAAAACGGAGTTGACAAAAACGTCCGCAATACAGTTAAGCCCTTCAAAAACGATCTGAAGCTGCTTTCCTTCCATATCATGCGGCAGCAGGATGTTTTTCCTGTAGCACCACGTATAGTACTCATATTTCTTATATTCGTATTCATTTTCGGCATAGTAGGGATCCGGCTCAATTCCGTTTCTGTACAGATCAAGTTCCACATTTCCCGGAACCATGGCGGCAATCAGGCGCCATTCATCTTCCGGCGGCATGTTGTGTGATTCCTGGCAATATCGCAATTGCCATTCGCCATTTAAGCTTACGCGCATTTTTGCTCCTCCCTGCGTTTTCTTATATTATACCAACGCTGAGCCTTCTTTGAAAGCAGGAAATAATAAAAGAGAATAGAAATTATTTAATATAGTTCGCAGGCTTGGAGGTTGATTATGATAAGTATGAATATCCGCCAATCCGAATGGCAGGATGCCCGGAAAAGGAAAGCAATATTGCCCGTTCGCATAGTGAAAATATGGGGGAATGTCGAAAACGAAACGGCGCTGATGAACGATACGCCTATGCAGGCTTATCTGGGTGAGTTTGCAGGATGCATATTAACGAATAGTAAGGGCGGTGAGCGCGCTGCCGTTCTTTTGGATTTTGGCTGCGAGATTCACGGTATTGCCAGGATTGTTACATGCATGATTGATGGCGGCGTGAATTTTGCGTCCATGCGAGTTCGCTTCGGAGAATCGGTATCGGAAGCCGTTTCGCCTCTGGGTTATAATAATGCCGGCAACGATCATGCGGCGCGCGATCAGGTGTTTGTAATGAGCGCGCTCTCTACAAGAGAAACGAACGAATCCGGATTCCGCTTTGTTTATATAGAGCTGATCGACGATGCGCAGGTGCAGCTGCACGCAATACAGGCGGTTATGATTTATCGCGATATCCCGAAAATCGGCGCCTTTGAATGCAGCGATGAATTGATAAACAAAATCTATGATACATCTGTGCACACGGTCCATATGTGCATGCAGGACTTTTTATGGGATGGCATCAAGCGTGACAGACTTGTGTGGATGGGCGACATGCATACGGAAATCCTTACCATACTGGCTGCGTTTGGTTATCAGGATATTGTACCCAAGTCGCTGGACTTTATGAAGTGTCATACGCCTGCCGATTCGTGGATGAATGGACTTCCTTCTTATTCTCTGTGGTGGATTATTGCCAATCGTGACTGGTATGTAAGAACCGGCGACAGAGAATACCTTTTAAAGCAAAGGGAATATCTGAAAGCACTGTCTGTGCGCTTAACGGAATTGGTGGACGAGGATGGATCCGAGCAGATACCGCCGCAGAAATTCCTTGACTGGCCGACGAGCGAGGATCCCGTTGCATCGCATGAAGGTATGCAGGGGCTTTTGAAAACGGCTCTTGATGCGGCAAGTGAGATGCTGATGGAAATGGGCGAGGACGCGCTTTCGAAGGAATGTAACAGGGCTGCCCAAAGAATGTATAAGCATATTCCAAAACGCTCCGGGAATAAAGGCGCGGCTGCCATCATGTCCCTATCCGGAATTGGCGACTGCAAGAGAGTCAATGAAGAAGTGTTTCAATGTGGGGGCGCGTCCGGCTATTCCTGTCTGATGGGCGGATATATTCTAAACGCGCGCGCAAAAGCCGGAGATGTTATGGGCGCACTCGACGATATGCGGGAATACTGGGGCGGAATGCTGAAAATGGGAGCAACTACATTTTGGGAGGATTTTTCCGTCGACTGGATGGAAAACGCAGCGCCCGTAGACGAGCTTGTACCCGAAGGAATGAAGGATATTCATGCGGATTTCGGCGCATTCTGCTACAAAAATCTAAGACACAGTCTATGCCATGGCTGGTCAAGCGGCCCGGTTCCGTTTGTCGCAGAAAATATACTCGGCATAAAAGCGCTGGACGCCGGCTACAAAAAGGTATCTGTAAAAGGCGCGCTCGGTGATCTTCAATATGCGAAAGGAAGAATTCCTACGCCGTATGGAATCATTGAAGTTTCTCACAGAGCGCTTGGAGACGGTAAGAAAGAAACAAAAGTTGAAGCGCCGGAAGAAATCGAAGTAATTATTGAATGATGATACTATATATATTGAAAGTGCCGGAGCATTACCATGCTTCGGCACTTTCAATGATGGATTTATATGCGGGATGCATAATGGCTTTGATTTTTTCCTTGCCTGCCCAAATGTATTTTTCAATCTCCTTTGGGTTTATTATGGGCGTTTGCGTGGCTTCACACAAAAACAATACGACGGTTTTTTGTATTCCGCCTGCAAGAGGATAATGAATCGTATGCCTGAAACCGGGGCGAGGGGTAAGAGTCAGGCCGGTTTCTTCGAAAACTTCCCGCAATGCGGTCTCCTGTTCGGTTTCAAACATTTCTGTATGTCCCTTTGGAAAACTCCAGGTACCGGAGAATTTTTGAAGCAGAAGCAGGTATTCGCGCTTTCCGTTGTTGTTTCTGTATACGATAGATCCGCAGGATTTTTGATGGAGAGAATGTACGGTATAATCAAAATACTGTTCCTGAAAGTGAATTTGCTGCTGAATCTCTGCCTGGTTAAGAGTCATTGATGCATCCGTAACGACCAGTTTATCTTCATTATCGTTAAGCCGGCGCACATATGCGCTAACCTGTCCGGTGAAGCTGGTTATAGGCTGACTGATACCCAGAATATATGCGTCAATCGGTTCGCCGTCACCGCTGCATGTGCCTTCAATATAGCCATAGTTAACAGGATAAACGATGTCGGAATGATCGGGATGAGTGCTTCCGACAGGCCTGTCTATGGTAACGGTGACTGTTTTTCCTAAATAGGATTTCATCAGTGCATCTCTGTCAATCGCATTCATTGGTATACCGGCTTTCAAAAAATTACTTGAATCAGTCGTCAACAGGCATGGCCGTCGGAACGCTGGAAGGATCCATGGGCGATAGCGTTATGTGCTTTTTGCAGAACGGACATTCGAATTTCTGGTCGTCGTCGTAAGAATCCGGATCACAGACGGAGAAAAATTTTCCGCATTCGGGGCAAACACAGCCAATAAACAACGCGGTTTCTGCAATATCATCATCGAATTCATCGGAAGGAGAATCGTTGTCATCGTATTCATCTTCATCAAAATCAATGTCTTCATCAGCGTCTCTCAATATGCTGACGGGTGCTTTCTTTTTTGCCGAACGGCGTTCGGATGAAAAATCATAATCAACATCGTCGTCCATGAATTCATCCTCATCGCTGTAATGCATTTCGATATCGGCAAGATCATCATCGATGCTTTCAACATAGTCGTTCAGATCCTGCAGATCGTTTTCCATGCGGATGACGGAGGAAGCAAATTCATCCAGCACATCTACAAACATATTCAAAAGTTTAACCGTTTCGTCATCCTTATTCAGCTGTAGTCCGTCCATCATACCGTGGATATAGCCGATTTTTTCGGAGATTTTATGCATTGATAAGCCTCCTGACCATATTAATGAAAAGCGGAACCGCCGCTTGGGCGTTTCCGCTTTTGTTTGGGTAACAAATCTTATGCGCGGGAGAGGTACTCGCCGACGCGGGTATCGATCTTCAGCTTGTCGCCGATTTCGATGAACAGCGGAACCTGAAGGGTGAAACCGGTTTCTACCGTTGCGGGCTTGGTGGTGTTGGAAGCGGTGGCGCCCTTGAAGCCGGGTTCGGTGTGGATAACCTCGAGCTCTACAAAGAAGGGGGCCTCAACAGAGAAGGGAGCGCCCTTGTAGAAGCGTACGGTGGCATTGGTGTTTTCCTTCATGAACATAATGCTGTCCTCAACCTGCTCCTTGGCAAGACCAAGCTGCTCGTAGGTTTCGGTATCCATGAAGTAATACAGATCGCCGTCGTTATAAAGATACTGCATTTCTTTGGTTTCGATGATTGCCTTAGGCATCTTATCGGTGGGGTTGAAGCTGCGCTCAACCACAGCGCCGGTGATGATGTTCTTGATTTTGGTGCGGACGAATGCAGCGCCTTTGCCGGGCTTTACATGCTGGAAATCTACGATCGTCCAGATGCCGCCATCCCATTCTACCGTAAGGCCTTTTTTGAAATCGCCTGCTGTTACCATTGGGGGTTCCTCCTCTGAATATAAAATCGTGGTTTAAACAACGATGAGTTGTTTGGGGGTCGTGATCGGGTTGATGAAGCCATCCGAAGTTATGATAACTGTATCTTCAATGCGGCAGCCGCCGACTCCGGGAATATATACGCCCGGTTCGATCGTAACCACATGACCCTTTGAAAGAAGCTGCTCGGAACGGAAGCTTACGCGCGGTTCCTCGTGGATGAAAAGGCCAACACCATGGCCGAGGCTGTGCCCGAAGGCGCCGGGATATTTGGCGTCAAGAAGGTCTCGTGCAACTTTATCGACGTCCTTCAGTAGTACGCCAATTTTCAGTGCTTCCAAGGATTTAAGCTGAGCGTCAAGAACGGCGTCGTAAATGGCGTGAAGCTCTTCGGAAATCTCTCCGATTGCGATGGTGCGCGTCATATCGGAGCAGTAACCGTTATAGGATGCTCCGAAATCAAACGTTACAAGCTCACCCTTTTCGATCACCTTGTCGCTTGGAACGGCATGGGGAAGGGAACCGTTTACGCCGCTTGCAACGATGGTGTCAAAGGCGTTTCCTTCGCTGCCGTGAAGGCGCATGGAATAATCCAAATATGCTGCCACCTGTTTTTCGGTCATACCGGGCTTTATGTAGGAAAGCACATCGTCGAACGCTTTGCAGGAAATGGAGCACGCCTTGATGATGGAATCAATTTCACTTTCGTCTTTGAAAGCGCGCATTTCCTCAACGACGTTCGGCATATCGTTAATCTTAATGCCTTCAAGCGCTTTTTCAAGAGAACGGAACTGATTCACTGTGAGAATACTACATTCGACGTAGAGCGAGGTAAGTCCTTCTTTTTGAAGATACTCTTTGATAATATCTTCCGTGGAGCGTCCGCTGCCTGTGCGCTCTACCGTGCATTCAGGGCTCTGACGCTGGGCTTGCTCAATATACCGAAAATCGGTAATGATAACTGATTCGTTTGGAAGCACCAGAAGGGAGCCCTCACCTGTGTACCCGGTAAGGTAGCGAATATTGATGCTGCTGGAATATAGAAGGGCATTGGCCTCTTTTTCGCGAAGGATACTAACGCGGTTCATACCGTACACCTCCACCACTGACAAACATATATTAAGTATAACACGTATGAGGGAAAAAGAATAGTGATTTTCTGCAAAAATACAATAAAATTTCCAAATGGCATTGTAAGATACGAGGATTCATGATAAAATACGATTGTACAATACGAATTGGAGGGTATAATAATGGCTGATATGATGGCAATCGCAAAGGCTGTTGAGAACGGAAGAAAGAAGATCGTAGATCAGCTCGTTCGTGAAGCGCTGAGCGAAGGCGTAAAAGCTGAAACCATCCTCAACGAGGGCCTTGTCGTTGGTATGACCAATCTCGGTGAGATGTTCAAAAACGGTGAAGTATATGTACCTGAGGTTCTGATTGCCGCACGAGCCATGAAGGCAGGTACCGAAATCCTGAAGCCGCTTCTGGCAACCGAAAATGTACAGTCCCTTGGCACTGTTGCCATCGGTACCGTTCAGGGCGACCTTCATGATATCGGAAAGAACCTTGTCGGAATGATGCTGGAAGGAAACGGCTTTACGGTTGTCGATCTTGGCGTAGACGTTGCACCGGAGAAGTTTGTTGAAGCCGTGAAAAACGGCGCGCAGGCGATCGGCATGTCCGCCCTGCTCACGACGACTATGCCCACGATGGCTCTGGTAATCGAGAAGCTTAAGGAAGAAGGCATTCGCGATCAGGTTAAGGTTATGATCGGCGGGGCTCCTATCACTCAGGAATATGCGGATCAAATCGGTGCAGACGGCTATTCCACTGACGCTGCGTCCGCTGCAGAGCTTGCGAAGAAGCTGATTGCATAAACGCGCAAATTTCATCTTACACCAGATTTTGAAAAGCCCGGCATAGGCGGATAAGAGCTCTCGATCATATTGAAAGCTCAAATTGCGTATGACGGGCATTTTCATCCAATAAAACTCTTATCAGTACGGTGTGTTTCTCCCGGAGGGGCGTATGAAAAAGAAAAAGGTGGTTATTCGGGAAGGCATAGGAAGAAGAATCGCTGTATCTCCATCCCTCGTTATTATACTGGAGGCGGTTATTCTTACCTTTATTCTGGAGATTCTGTCAAGGCGGTCTTTGGCAGATGCTTTCGGGTATATGATTCATAAGCCGCATGTGTTTATATTCAATACCTCCATTGTCAGTCTGACGCTTGCTTTTGCAATGGTGTTTCGGAAAAAAGTATTCACGGTTGTATTTGTTACCCTGCTTTGGCTCGGTTTTGGTATTGCCAACTGTATTATGTTGTGTTTGCGCACAGCTTCTCCCTTGACGAGTTTTGATTTGCGCCTCATTTTTCGGGCAATACAGATGATGGGCGTATATTTTGCATGGTGGCAGACTGCGCTGATCGCGCTTGCGATTATTGCGGCCATCGCGTTGATTGTGGTTCTGGCCGTAAAAAGCCCAAAATACCGGAAAGAAGGTCAGATTGCGTATCTTCGTTTGAATGCTTTTGCAATTCTGTTTTTGGTCATGTTGATTGGCTTTACAAACATGAAGGAGATTTCTGCAAATCTGAGGCCTTCGATCTATCACTCGTATATGGAATACGGTTTTCCGTATTGCTTTTCTTACAGCTTCTTTGACATCGGCATCAGGGAACCCAAGGATTATTCGGACAAGGAGATAGAAAGCATATCCGACGAACTGGATATAGAAATAGAAAAGGAACAGGAAGAAACCGTCAGAAAGCTTGCTTTTACTGAAAAAATCATCGATTCAGTCAGAACGGATGCATTCCAAACAACACCTGAAACCTATACTGTAGAATCTGTTGAAGCCATTCGAAAAGCGCTTATAACGCAAAATGAGATAGATGGAATCGAAAACAACGACTATCCGAACGTAATAATCGTTCAGTTGGAATCCTTTTTTGATCCTACAAAAATCAAGGGATGGACGTATACTGACGACCCGATACCCAATTTCCGGTCGCTTACCAAAGAGTTTACTAGCGGTGGATTGGATGTTCCAACGGTTGCAGGCGGAACGGTGAATACGGAATTTGAGGTGCTGACTGGAAACTCTCTCGACTTTTTCGGTGCGGGCGAATTGCCGTATTATTCCATTCTGCGCGATCAATCGGTGGAATCGCTGGCGATTGACCTTCGTGTGCTGGACTATGAAGCTACCGCTGTTCACAATTATAATGGTTCTTTCTATTACAGAGACGAAGTATATCAGAACATGGGCTTTAATCGTTTTGTTCCGCTGGAATATATGGAAGGGTACGATCTGACAATTACGGGCTGGCCGAAGGATGAAATTCTGCTTGATGTGATCAGGAAGACGACCCAATCAACCGAAGGTAAGGATTTCGTTTTTGCTGTAACCGTACAATGCCATGGCCCGTATATTGATCTGCCGAAGGATGAATCGGAAGAGACTTTACCTGAAGAAGAGGCTCAGGAAGAAACCGAAGGAATGGAGTATTTTCTTTCGATGCTTTCCGAAACGGATGAACTTATCGGGAATCTGGTAAAGGAATATGCTGCGTCCGACGAAAAAACGATCATTGTGTTTTACGGGGATCATCTTCCGAGCATCAACCTTGAAAATGAGGATCTTGTTACGGAAAGCATATATGAAACCGAATATGTTATATGGTCCAATTATGAACTCCCGAAAAACGACAGAGATCTTGAAGCCTATCAGCTTGGAGCCTATGCGCTTGATCAGATTGGCGTTGATACGGGCATTATGATTAAATTCCATCAGACGCAAATGGATAAAAAAGACTATATGCGCAATCTGGAAATACTGGAATACGATATGCTGTATGGTGAACGATATATATATGGCGGGAGAGAATTCATCGCCAATGAGAAGATGCAGATGGGCGTATACCCGGTAGAAGTTACAGGCATGTATGTCAAGAATAAGAATCTGTTTGTGGAGGGAAAATACTTTACGTCTGACAGCAGGGTGTATCTGAATGATGATGGGTATGATGAAACGATATTTATAAATCAAGGCCTGCTGGTTGTTCCAAATTCTGTCCCCGAAGATGGAACGATGCTTACGGTAAAGCAGATATCGGATGAAGGATATGTGCTGGGATCGACGGAGGAGCACATTCTTACGGGACTGGTACCGACTGGTTTTAGAAAATAAAACAGAGAATCCGGCATTTCAGCTTTAAGGCTGCATGCCGGATTCATTCTTACATGGATTTGGTTACAACGATATCGGCGCCTGATTCTGCGGCATTTTGAATTACTACATCGCCCACATGAACGGGGGAAGTGATGGTTACGCTGTTCAGGGCTTTCATCACGCGCATCAAATCATCCTTTCGGATGGGTTTGTCGGTTTTCACGGGACAGCGGCTGTATAGTGCACCTTGAATTTTTACGGTGCTGGTGAGTGTTCGGACGGGGTTCAATACTTCATTCTTTCCATATAAAGCGCCTCGTTCACACTGATTTCCGCGCACGGTATAATTGTTTTGGTCGTCCACCTGCAGGCGGCAGCCTTTAGGGCATACAATGCATATCAATTCCTTCATCTGGTTTCATCCTCCTCGGCCAATACAGTGATAACGCCGGTAACTGCCTTTGCCAAAAGCGCCTTGGGTATGCGGATATGCTCCATCTCGCCGGGCGCCATATACTCGCGCTTGTAACGGGCCAGAACGGTTTCGCCGCTTTTGACGAGGATAGCGCTTTTGCTGTATATGCGATTGACTCGGAAATATACATCTGCAAGTGTTTCGATATTATCAGGCCTGATTCGCTGGGGGACGGTATAGGTTACGCCTGAGCCGTTCTTCATTTCAATGAAGATTTCAGTATGCGCATGATTCTGCACATATTCTGCCGCTGCGCGTCCGGCGCGCTCGCTTTCTTCGGAAACATAGTCGACCAGGTCATGAACATGAACAACATTTCCGCACGCGAATATACCGTTTACAGAGGTTTCCATATTCTCATAAACGTACGCACCGTTTGTACGGGCGTCTATTTCGATGCCTGCGCCCTTTGTAAGTTCATTTTCGGGGATCAGGCCTATGGATAAAAGCAGTGTATCGCAATCAAAATGCATTTCGCTGCCGGGAATGGGCAGGCGTCTTTCGTCTACCTTAGCCACAGTTACTCCCGAAACACGACCGTTTTCGGCTTCGATATTTGTTACTGTATGGGAAAGATAAAGCGGAATGTTGAAATCATTTAAACACTGGGCGATGTTACGCGCTAGTCCGCCCGAATACGGCATAACCTCCACGCAAGCCAGCACGTCGGCACCCTCCAGCGTCATTCTGCGCGCCATAATCAACCCGATATCGCCGGAACCCAGTATTACAATGCGTTTTCCGCACATGTAGCCTTCCAGATTCAGGTATCTTTGCGCGGTACCTGCCGTAAAAACGCCTGCCGGTCGATCTCCGGGGATGCCGATTGCGCCGCGCGTGCGCTCTCTGCAGCCCATGGCAAGAATGATCGAGCAGGCTTCTGAAATCTGATATCCGCCGTTTGCGCTGACATAGTGTACGGTTAGATCATCGGTCACCTGAAGAACCATCGCATCTTTTACGACGGCAACGGAGGTATCGAAAAGCATATCAATATAGCGACCGGCGTATTCGGGACCGGTGAGCTCTTCCTTAAAACGATGCAGGCCAAACCCGTTGTGTATGCACTGATTCAATATACCGCCCAGTTCTTTATCGCGCTCGATGATCAGAATGCTTCGAAGACCGCCTTCATATGCTGCTTTTGCTGCTGCAAGCCCAGCGGGACCTCCTCCGATTACGATCAGATCGTACTTCATATTATAGGTCCTCCTTCTTGGTTTCGCTGATCAGGATGCGGCTTCCCTTGGTATCCTTGAGTATGTCCAAGGGGCTTACTTCCAGCTCCCGGGCGATGATTTCCATCAC
>JAZSRC010000059.1:0-33720 GCA_045538305.1 Clostridia bacterium
AGGCAATGCATGCCGAAGGACATGAAGATCGGGGCGCAGCCGCGGTCCATGCGAAGCACCTCGCCAATGCTCATCTGCTTGGTAATCATTTGTCTAACCTCCTTTCAAATGTGCATCTTGTAATATATTACACGTTTGCTCTGATAATTGCAATACAGCGTACAATTTTAATCTTACCAAAATTCTGATGGATGTGTATATCGAATCACACCTTCGTGCATAATCTTTATCATCGACCAATCAGGAGGGTGTGAAAATGGAAAGGGAAATGGCACGGACAGGCCGCCGCGCGGGCTGGAGTGATGCGGAGAACAACCTATTGTGGGAAACAGCGGATGAGGCGCAGCAGCAGGGCTTGCCGCTGAAGGCGGTATTTGAACGCATTGCAGAAAGAACCGGCCGGCGGCCAAACAGCATCCGGAATTACTATTATGCGCAGGTGCGCAGCCGAAAAGGGGAAGCGGGAATATCCGCGCGGTTTGTACCGTTCACGGACGATGAGGTGGAGTGGCTCATTGAGGAAGTATTGAAGGGACGCGCGGAAGGGATGAGCGTTCGCGCATGCCTACAGAAGCTGTCCGGCGGCGATCACAGCCTTACGCTTAGGTATCAAAACAAATACCGCGCCATACTCAAAAGCCATCCGGAGTATGTTCAGTCGCTGGTTGATAAGCTGAACGGCGAGGGAATTCACTGTACGACACCGGAAGTAAATCACAGATCGCGTGTGAGCGCGGAAAATGCTCTGGACAGGCTGAATGAAAGCGCATATCGCTCGGGAGACGCCGATATCGTGCGCGCCTGTGAAACGCTTACTAAAATGATTGAAGCTTCGCGCAAAGAAGGGCGCTTTATTTCACCCCGGCTTGTCAGCGCGGTCAGCGCGCTGATTCAGCCGCTTAAGAATTTTCTGTGCCTTTCCGAGGATCAGAAGGAAAAGGAACTGGCTTCGTTTTCCGGCGATATGACGCTGTTGCTTGGAAAACTTGAATCGCTTTTACCCGCTGACGCCGTATCGTAAGGGGCGCTGAACGTTTTCCATAGCTTCCAGCAGTACGCCCAGGTTTTCATCCGAGTATTCAATTTCCGTAGAATACATGCGGGCTGTATCCAATAGGTCGCGTCCCCGGCTGACGGCATTTATAAATTGAACTGCATGCACGCAGAATGTGCTGCGCAGGACCAGATCGTATTCGTCGTACGCAGCGGATACATGCCGGTAAATAAAATAGCCTAGCAAATTGGAAAGAATCTTTTCATCCCTGTATGGAGGGCTGCTTGTTAAAGGTGTTTGCGCTTTTAAGAGCGCCTTCCATTTTTCATCCAGACACTCAAGTGAAGCATACAGGCGTACAAAATCGTTAAGACTTTTATCCGCTTCCTTTGCTCCTGCTGCTTTAAGAATATCCTTAAGCTTTTTTTCCAGAGGAACTGTGGAATCGTTTACGATGGTCAGCATCCGGTTTCTGATCAGGCGTATCGCCTTTTCCTCTGCGTTCTCTTCCAAGGGTTCCTGATTGTCGTTTTCGAGCACGATCAGGCGAATGGGTTCGTTTCGCGTAAGAATCAGCCGAGCGGCTTCCTCGCACGTAAGCCCCAAACCGATTTCCGTTGTATTCGAAAAAAAGTTCCGAAACCGCGGATGATCTGCGCAGATCTGGCACAGCGCGCCTTCGCCAAGCTGCGTAATGATATCGCAAAGGCCGTTTTCGTTCAAGAATACGCAGCGATTCTGGCAATCCAAAGAAAACCTTGCGCCGTCCGGCGTTTTCTGAATACCGTTTTTCAGTCTTTCTCCGAATTCGTCCGTTATGCCCGAATACGCCGCCAGGGTCGCTTCATCGATGTCGATTTCCCACCCGATACAGCAGGAGTGCCTGCATGCACCGGCGGTACAGGAGAATAGGGGATAGTAATCGGGCGCGATCAGCTTCATAATAGAAACCTGCCTGTCTATTTTTTTTATGTAGTGTATCATATTCCAGCTGGTCTGTCTACGCTCGTAACCGTTTCATCCAGCTTTGCATACTGATGAATGAATCCCGAATGGAAAGGAGAAATGAACGTGGCGTATGCAATGGACACACGGCGCTATCGGCGCGGCAGGGACGGAAATTGCGCGAGGCAGTTTTACGGTGCGTTGAATGCCATCGGCGGGCTGAACGGATACGGACGGTATATCTATTCCCCGGTGGATGGCTGCCGCCTACAACAGCCGATCGATCCCATATATCGCGGGCCGTGCCCGCCGAATCCGGACGGCACCGACCTTGAGGATGTGTATGCGTATTTTTATCAGGAGGGAGAGCTGGTTGTAAACGGCTCAACGCCTGCGGTAACAACGGATGAGGGCGTGCTGTTCAGACGCGTAGAGCTGAATTCCACGGGTATGATCAGCGATGAAGGCATTATCAAGGAACGGACGCGCGTATTGATTGTAGATCCCGGTATTTACTATGTAGAGTATACCTTTAATGTTCCTGAGGACCAGGAAATTGACACAGTGCTTGCGCTTCTGTATAACCGGGAAATTGTTGGAGGAACCGGGCGTCAGGTGAGAAAGAGCATTACCGGAACCGGGCTTACCGTTACAGCCGGCGCGCTGATTGCCGTGGATTCCGGCGGCGCGGAACTGATTCTGGGTTCGACAGAACCTTTCGCGCTGACAAACGACGCTTATACCTCCATCGCGTCCATGACCATTTTCAGCATTGCATAAGTGTTCAAGATGTAATACGTACTTATTCACACACAAACGCGCACATCTCGTATTTTCGGGATGTGCGCGTAAGGTGTTGTTATGCGCTGACGTTGAAGGCGAACAACTCAACCTCAAGGTCAATGTATTCGCCTTCCACCTGACCGGTGGAATATGCGGCGTTCATATCTTTTACACGGTATACCTTGATGGATATCGTGTCGCCGACGGTGCACTTATCAAGCGCGCCGCTGACGCTGTTGGTGCTGGTAACGATATCTCCGGCAACCTCGACGATGATGTCGTCGGGCAGTATGCCGGCCGCTTCTGCGGGACTGCCTTCGGAAACCTCCGATACGCGGATTCCTGTGGGCAGAAGGCCGGAATACACCAGAGGATCGTTTGAGGAAGAAATGACGCGGAAGGTTATGCCAAGCATCGGACGCTTATTTCCGGCTGTGTTGCCGTTATTCGGAACTGCGGCGCTTGCTGTCTGATTAGTGAGAATCTTGACAATTGCTTCTTCAATCAAGGGCTTGGCGGTATTGATCGGAATGGCGAGTCCAATGCCTTCAACGGTTGTTCCGGAGTAATAGCTGCCGGAGTACTTCGCGGAGGGAATTCCCATCAGCTGGCCGAGTACATTGAACATACCGCCGCCGGAGTTGCCGGAGTTGATGGCTGCGTCGGTCTGAATCATGGAATTCGTCACCGTGCGCTTAAGACCGTATTTGTCTGTGGTAGTGGTGGAATCAATCTGCCTGTCGAGCGCAGAAATGATGCCGGCGGTGACAGTTCCCTGCAGCTCCTCTGCAAGCGGGTTTCCGATACAGATGGCCCATTCGCCTACCTGAAGCTGATCGCTGTCGCCAAGCGGAACGGGGTTTAGCGTGAGGCCTGGAATGTGAACAACCGCAATATCCGCTGCCGCGTCATAGGCCACAACGGTTCCGTTCAGTTCTTCTTCGGTGTTCAGAATCGATACGCTTACGCGGGAGGCGTCCTCAACCACGTGGTAATTGGTGAGCACGATTTCGTTGTACACTACTACGCCGGAGCCTGTAGCCGTCAGCTTTTCCGCAGATTCGGTTGAGCCTCCGTAACTGTCATAGCCGCCGAAGCCGCCAAAACCAAAGCCGCCAAAACCGCCAAAGCCGTAATATGGATTATAGCTGGAATAGGTGTAAATCTGATAATTGTTTACACCCACAACGCTGGGCTGAATCTGACCGATTACGCCGATAAAGGGGCTTGTGACAAGCGAGGGATCCGTCTTGGTGTTTATAACGCTTTGTGCGATTTCCTTTGCTTCGTCCTTTGTGTAGGCGTATGCGCCAAACGCCATGGACATTGCTACTGCCAGTACCAGAATTATGGATGCGATCTTTTTCATGGTTTTCCCTCCGATTTTGAGCTGTTGATCTCTGAAGGCGGAATCGAACTGCCGATATTGAGCGAATCCCAGAAGGCTACGTTGATTTCGTATTCCGCGCTTGCGTACAATTCGTTGTAGGTTCCTTCAAAGGCCTTGAAACGCATGTCGTATATTGCACTTTCAATTGCCTGATTGTAGGCAGACTGATCGGTATTGTCTGTCAGCCTCAGCAAAAACAAACCGAAGTCTGTTTCTGTAACATCGCTGGTTTCCGATGGCTGCAAGCCGGCTATCACTTCTAAAAGACGAACGTCTACAGACGAATTTTTGGATACGACGGTTGTTTCTCCATAGAATATATCCATTGCCGAAAGACGCTCGGCTTCGTTCATTAGTGATTCGGCGCTTTTTGCTTTTTCCATTTCCGAAATGATCAGCTGTCGTTTTTCGTTTGACAGCGGAACGCCCGCTCCGTTTTCATCAAAATCTAAATTCTGATGGAAGAGGTATTCGATTTCGTAGGTAATGTAGTCGTCCGGATTTACGCTTTCAAAAGCCTCTTGTTCATCTACTTCCAGTCCGCCCAGCAATATGCTGTACATGCGGTCGGCCAGCAGTTGCTTTTCAAACAGCCGTGTCAGATCGTTAACGTCGATCCGGTTTGCCAGAAGCACGTTCATGCTTTCGTAGAAAGCGCGCGCATCGTCTCGGCAGGCATTCCTTTCGTCGTCTGTCAACGACATGTTCAAATCAAGCGCCATCTGGTAGAATACGTGCAGCATGGTGATTTCACGGAATACGTCGGCTTTTACCATTTCTTTGACCGTCATGCCGTTTGCGTATTCGATGTTCCAATAATCAATGCCAAGAAAGCTTTCGTAATAGGTTTTGATCTCTTCGTACTCTTTCTCAGCCTTCAGAATGTATACAAGCGTTTCAGCCTGTGAAATGCTTTGTCCGTTGACAATTAAAGCCGCACTGTCCTGCGCGAGTGAAAAAGAAGCGAGCGACCAGATAAAAATCAGCGTCAGCGCTGCGATTCGTTTTACACGCATCCATAGCCTCCTTTAATGTTCTGAACAGATTATACCATAGGTTTTATGAAGATACACCCTTTGAAATCCTTAGGAATTCTTAAGAATCAAACTTGTGATGGAAAATATGCTTGCATTAATATATAATGTAGAAAGAGGTGATGACAAATGGCGGATATGAGAACGATACTGATTGCCGACGACGATCCGGATATCCGCGAGGTTGTACGGATTCTGATGGAAAGCGAAGGCTATCGCGTGATTGAAGCTGCAGACGGCGACGATGCGGTTTCCAAGATTGATCCTTCTATCGATTTGTATATACTGGATATCATGATGCCGGGTAAAAACGGATATCAGGTGTGCAGGGAGATCCGGGAAAAGAGCACATCGCCCATCTTGTTTTTGACGGCGAAATCACAGGACGGCGATAAGTCCATGGGCTTTTTTGTGGGCGGAGACGACTATCTTCCAAAGCCCTTTTCCTATGCGGAGCTGACAGCGCGCGTAAAGGCGCTGATCCGCCGCTATTTCGTGTACGGGGGCAAGGAGGAGAAGGCGTCTGAAGACATATTGACCGTGCGCGGCCTTACCATAAACCGACAATCATGCGAGGTAATGGTTTCGGGCGAGGAGATTCAGCTGACCGATATCGAATATCGCATGCTGCTTTTGATGGCTGAAAACCGAAAAAAAGTATTTTCTGCGCAGAATCTGTACGAAACCATTTGGAACGAGCCGTATTTCTATTCCTGCAACAACACCATTATGGTGCATATCCGGAACCTGAGACGAAAAATTGAACCTGATCAGGATAACCCACAGTATATTAAAACCGTATGGGGAAAGGGCTATCGAATTGACTAAAAGAAAGACGGGCATGCGGCTGGGCGTTATACTGGTGATGTGTACGCTGATATCGTTTGTCCTTGCCGTGGGCGCCTTTTTGGCGCTGGATGCTGCAAGCGGATACCTGATTGATCATGTGATTTATACGAAAGAACAGATTCTTCAGACGGAAAAGGAGCTGTTTGACGAATTCATAGCCTATATGAATCAGCAGCGCGCTACGCTTTCCAGTAAAAGTACGATACAAAGCTGGATAACGGGCAGGGATGATCTGATGCTGGCCGTGTACGATGCGCAGATTTCCTACATTCAGACGAATTCTGACGGCGTGCTGTATTCGTCTGTTCGGGATGCGCTTACCATGTATGATCTGCTGCAGGACGAATATTCCGACTACTGGTATGAACGCGCGGTGAAGTCTGAGGGCGACCGAATGCGTTCAAGGGTTGTGAAGGTGATGTATTTTCCGATGTACCGGGCGAAGGAGGTCTCCGTGTACGCGGATCTGGCGCTTGCGTTCGGGTTGTTTGTAGCGGTATTGTATTTCTGCATCCGGTCAAAAACCAGGTACATCGTGCTTCTCAGCCGCGAACTGCAGGTAATGCAGGGTGGAGATCTGTCCGTTCCCATGACCATAAAGGGGAAGGATGAGCTGACGAGCCTTGCTATGGATATTGAAGAAATGAGAAAATCCTTTATAGAGCGCCTGAACAATGAAGAAATGATGACCCGGAATTCTCAAAAGCTCCTGACAGCCATGTCGCACGATCTGAGGACGCCGCTTACCTCCCTGATCGGATATCTGGATATTGTCGACCTTGGCAAATGTACGGACCCTGAGCAGGCGCAAAGGTATATTCATTCCGGTAAGATGAAGGCTTATCAGATTAAAGAGATGACGGACAAGTTGTTTGAATACTTCCTTGTATACTCTTCGGACGATAAGCAGCTGGAAACAGAACCCCTGGACGCGTCTATGCTGTTTTCGCAGCTTTGGGCGGAAAGCGCGATGACGCTGGAAGCGGACGGATTTCTTATTACGGTTCAGGAAACCGAGGGAAGCCTGGAGATCAACGCAAACCCGCAGTTCATGCGCCGCGTGTTTGACAATATCGTTTCCAACATCAAAAAGTATGCGGATAAGACGGAGCCTGTAATCGTGATCATGGAACGAAGAGGGGATCGATATGAATTTGAAGTGAGGAACAGCGTGAGGGAGAACAACGATCACGCGGAAAGCAGCGGTATCGGCCTTGCTTCCTGTAAAAAGATTATGGAGAATCATGGAGGAATGTTCCATACAATGCTTAAGGATAATGTGTTTGCCGCAAGGCTTTCCCTGCCGGGGACAGAAGCGGAAAACACATAGAGGCAAACAAAAAGGAGCTTTTGCGCAGTGTAAGAAGCGCAAAAGCTCCGCTTTTTCAGTTATTTCAGGAACAGTTCAATGACCGGTACCAGCGTGTTGGGTTTAACCGGCGGCAGGTAAATGACCAGCAGGTTGTCCTTCTCGGGGAGGGCTTCGCCGAAGTGCTCAAGCTTTCCGTCGGTGAAGCGCAGCTCGCTGCCGTCATGCAGGAACTGGGCGTAATCCACCTTGCCGCCGAGGTTGGGGATCTGCAGGTGCGCGAAGGGGTAGGCGAACAGATGAACATACAGCCGTTTTCCGTCTTCAGACTGGGTCAGACGGCAATCGGAGGGCGTTACGAACTCCGGCTCTGCCTGCGTACAACCGTAAATGGAGCGGCTGTTATACTTCATCCAGTCGGCATAAACCTTGAGCGCTTCCTCTGCGCGGTAATCCAGATATCCGCGGGAGGTGGGGCCGACGTTCATCAGCAGGTTTCCGCCAATGGATACGGTGTTTACCAGCATGCGGATTAGCATTTCCGGGCTCTTCCAGGTTTGCTCGTCGCGGTAGTAGCCCCAGCTACCGGAGAATGTCTGGCAGGCTTCCCAGGTTACCAGCTCGCCCGTTTCCTTATGGCGTACCCATTCGGTAGGCTGGAACTGCTCGGGTGTCCAGATATCCTGTTCAATCTCCGTGCGGTTGTCGATGATGATGCCGGGCTGCAGCTTTCTGGCCAGCGCCAGCAGTTCCTCAGATTCCCAGTCCAGCTTTCCCTTGCCCTTCATCCAGGCCTTGTCGCCCGTTCCGTTGTTGTCGGAATAGGAGAAGTCAAACCAAAGGACGTCGATTTTTCCGTAATTGGTCAGAAGCTCGGTGACCTGATTGCGCATGTACTCGGCGTACTTTTTCACATCGCGATCCTTGCTTTGTTCGTATGCGTCGGCGTCTTCTCTTCTGGGGTGAAGCATGTCGATGGGGAATTCGGGATGGTGCCAGTCGATCAGCGAGTAGTAAAAGCCTACGCGCAGGCCTTCGGCGCGGAACGCATCCACATATTCGCGCACGAGATCGCGGCCTGCGGGCGTGTTGGTGCATTTATAGTCGGTGAACTGGCTGTCCCACATGCAGAAGCCTTCATGGTGCTTGGTCGTAAATACCGCGTACTTCATGCCGGCGGCCTTGGCCTGACGCGCCCATTCGCGGGCATCGTACAGATCTGGATCAAAGTACTTGAAATACTTATCATAGTGCTCTTCGGTGATCATTTCACGGGTTTTGATCCACTCGTGGCGGGCGGGCATGGCGTACAGGCCCCAGTGGATAAACATACCGAAGCGGTCTTTGACAAACCACGCGGTATCGCCGGGGGATTTGCGGGTTACGTAGCTGCTCATGGTTGATTCCTCCTGTATATGATTTTTGTTTGATTTCAAAGGCCTGCGGGGCTGAACGCTACATCAGCCATGCGGACAATATCATAAGAAGCATTACAACGGCTGTGATGATCTTTGCCTTTCCCATATGTTCTGCCAGGAAGCGGGAAACCTTTACGCTGGATGCGCCGGAGAGAACGACTGCCGAAAGTAAAGCGGAGGGTGCAATAAACGACAGGCAGTAAACGATCAGCGTAAGCGCATGCCTGCCTGCGCCGGTTTCAATTTCCTTTAACAGCTGCATAAGGTATAATTGTCCTGCGCAGAGGAATTCGCCCAGCGCGATCACCGCGCCCAGCAGCATGGATGCGGGCAGCAGCACGCGTTTTTTGGTAAGCGCGCGGATGGCTTTGTGCAGTTTTGTGCGAACAGAGACCGGCAATTGGTTTTTTACACCGCCGTAGTTTTCTCTGTGCGCCTGCCATGCGTCCCAAACGTTCAGAAGAATCAGCGCTCCGCCTATGGCTGTGAGAAGGATTTTTGTAAGCGGCTTAAGCCATACGGGATTAAAGCGCTGCATGACGCCAATCAGCAGAAAGCCGATCAGCAGATAGCAGACGAATTTTGAAAACAGAAATGCGCCTGTAACCAGACGCGCATTTTTTCGGGCTTCAAGTACGATGGACAGGAACATCAAAAGCATCGAAAGCGCGCAGGTGTTTACGCCTGCTACCAGTCCTGCGCCAACTGCGCCTAAAATGGATATAGCGTATGAACTCGTATCGGCGGCTGAGATATCCGCCTTAACGCCGCCCGCAGCCCATCCGAGGGAAACCATGTCCTTCAGGCTTTTTTCGATATCGTCCGCGCCGGAAAGATAGGTCCGATTCAAAAAAACGCTGGGGGTTATGCGCTCATCGTCTGCAACGCCGTATGCATCAAACAGAGCCTGCGCTGCGCCCGGATTTGCGCTTATATCTATTTTTTCAATGATAACGCGGGATTCGATTTCGATTGCGCCGCGTTTTAGGACGATGGATTCGGGGAGCGCTTCAAGAACCGCCTGTGCGCGCCGGCAGCTTTCGCAGGCGGGTACATACAGGTAGACGACAGTGCTGTCCGTTCCCGTTCCCCAGGCCAGCGCTTCCTTTGAAAGCGAGGTTTCCATTTCTGTTGCGCCCGAATACGCGCGACCGTCTACAATTACCATGGGAATGGAAGGATTTTCAATGCTGTATGCTGAAACCGCCTTTTCATATTCTGCCATTCCGGCTGTTTTTGCCACATTATGCGCGGTATAGCTGCACTCTGTGAGCGGCTGACCGGTGAGAGAGAGATAATAATCGTAGAAATCCTCCTCCGGCGTACAGGATTCGCAGTAATTTCTGTAAAAATAGATTACCTCCCGCTTTTCCTCCGCCAGCGCGGATACAGACGGCAGCGCCAATAGAATGGACGCCAAAAGAATATACAGGAATGCGGCTTTGCTTTTTGCGTTCATGTAACAGCCTCCGTGATCTGAATAAAGGCGGCGTCGAGCGGAAGATAGGCCCGGATGTGAGCTGGTAGAAGCGATAGCGAAACCTTAGCGCCCTTTGGCGTATGCTCCATAAGCTCCATCATGGCCCGCTTTTGTACGGCTCCGCGATGAATAGCGCAGGGCTCGGGATCTGAAAAGTATTCCATACTCAGTGCAAGCACGATTTTCTCCGGTAATTCGTAGCATGAAGCTTCCTGCTCGAGCAGTATGGAGCCGTTCGCATCAAAAAGCGATATTATTGATACCGCACGCTTGGGCGTCTTTTTTCTTTTGAACATTTCGCGCTCCTTTTCTTAATTGGCAGTCCCCGAAAAAAGGTACTTCCAGGACAGGATTTTTATGTATGCCGCGATTATAACATACTGATATCCAAAAAGCAATAAATTAACATGCTCGAGCGACATATGCGCTATGTTAAGCAAAAAGAAAGAGTATACAAGCAATATATTAGTAGCGTTGTTCATATTATCCGCTGGAAACCGTTCAAATGTACAACTAAATTAACAAAGGCAGGTTGACATTAAAGTCATTTATGTTATAATGAATAAGTAATTGAAATAAGACACAAACGGCGGGAGGGATTATTATGACTGTTCGTGGACGCTATCCGGCGCATTCGGGTATGCGTACGCAGCCGGAACTTTCCAAGAGAATTCGAAAGAGCATACCGTACTATGTACTGGTTGCGCTTCCGCTGATCTATCTGCTGCTGTTCAAGTATTATCCGATGCTGGGCGTGCAGATTGCTTTCAGAGACTTCAAGGTTCGCGGCGGTATCTGGGGCAGCCCGTGGGTAGGCCTTGATCATTTTGCCGAATTCTTCGAATCACCTACGTCCTGGACGATCATTCTCAACACGCTGAAGCTGAGCGTTTATTCTCTGCTGGCTGGCTTCCCGATTCCGATCGTTCTGGCTATTTTCCTGAATGAATCCCGTTCTGCGAAATTCAGGAAGTTTACCCAGATGATCACCTACATGCCGTACTTTATTTCTACCGTTGTTCTCGTTTCGATGATCATTCAGTTCACCGACATTTCCACCGGTTTCATCAATCAGATCATCAAAGCACTCGGCGGCGAGGCCAAGAACTTTATGGGTACGGTCACATACTTCCGGCACTTGTATGTATGGACCGGTGTATGGCAGACGATGGGCTATTCCGCAATCGTTTACCTCGCGGCGCTCACGGGTGTTCCGGTGGAACTGTACGAGGCAGCCAAGGTGGACGGCGCCAGCAAGCTGCGCCGCATCATCAGCATCGACATTCCCTACATTGCGCCCACCATCATCACGCTGTTCATTCTCAATACCGGCAGCATTCTTTCCGTTGGCTTTGAGAAGGTATACCTGATGCAGAACTCGATCAATACTCCGGTTTCCGAAGTTATTTCCACCTACGTGTACAAGATCGGCGTTCTTCAGTTCAACTACAGCTATTCGACTGCTGTTGGTCTGTTCAACTCGGTGGTTAACCTCATCATGATCCTGTTTGTCAATACGGTTTCCGACCGCGTTGGCAAGGTCAGCGTACTGTAAGGGAGGGCTGAAGATGAACGCTGTTGATAAGAAAAAGGCACTTCCCAAGCCTGCTGTCCGTAATGCGCATAACAAACACCATATCCGCAACACTACGGGAGACAACATTTTTGATACGGTTGCAACAATTATCCTGGTGCTTGCGGTTATCGTTGTAGCCTATCCCCTTTTATATGTAGTCAGCTCGTCGCTTTCGTCCACCGATGCCGTAATGGCGGGGCGCGTGTGGTTGTGGCCGGTAGAATTTTCTCTTTCGGCTTATGAAACCACCTTCAAGTATGACTCCATCATGACCGGCTATCTGAATTCCATTATCTACACCCTGTCGGGTACCCTCGTCAGCCTGGTTCTTACCACGCTGTGCGCATACTGCCTGGCGAAAAAGGACTTTTACGGCAGAAAAGTCGTCGGCTTTATGGTTCTGTTCACCATGCTTTTCAATGCCGGATTGGTTCCCAACTATCTTTTGATCAGCAATACGCTTAACTGGGATAACACCATCTGGGCGCTGATCATTCCCAACGCTATGAGCGCATGGCACGTAATCCTGATGCGTTCTTACTTTGAGAACTCGATTCCGGAGGATCTGTTCGAGGCCAGCGATATCGACGGCTGTTCGGTATTCCGCCAGTTGTTCTCCATTGCGCTGCCCCTTTCCGGTCCGATTCTTGCAGTTATTGCGCTGTACACGGCGGTCGGCATCTGGAACAGCTACTTCGATGCGTTGATTTACATCAACGACAAGAGCATGTTCCCGCTGCAGCTGGAGCTTAGAAACATACTGATTCTGAACTCCATGGATATGACTACCAGCGTTGACCTTCGCGAAATGGCGTCCCGTCAGGGCATGTACAACCTGCTGAAGTACGCCGTTATCGTGGTTTCGAGTCTTCCGCTTCTGATCATGTATCCGTTTGTGCAGAAGTACTTTGTAAAGGGCATCATGGTAGGTTCCGTAAAGGGTTAAACAGAATTTAGCGCGTAGAAACGCGTTAAAAGATAAAAGGGAGGAAAAGAGATGAAACACACCAAACTTCTGAGCCTTGTTCTCGCCCTGGCACTGCTGTTCTCCATGACCAGCGCACTTGCATGGGCACCCGAATGGGAGCATGACGAGGACCTTTCCGCGTACAAGCTCTGCGAAAACTTCGGCGATATCAAGCTGAAGGTCGGCGTAACCGATCTGGCTGCAATCGAAACCTGGGAAGAGAACGCATACATCCTTTGGCTGGAAGAGGTTACCAATGTTGACCTCGAGTTCGAACTGATCCCCTACGAAGGACGCGCGGAAAAGCTGGGCCTTCTTCTGAACAATGAAGAAAGCTATCCCGACTTCTTCCTGAACGTCGGCATGACCGATGCAATGATCTCTCGCTTCGGTGTTGACGAGCAGATGTTCCTGCCCCTCAACGACCTGATCGAGGAGCACGGCAACTTCTTCAAGCGCCTGCTTGAGGCCTATCCCGGAACCGATGGTCTGATCACTCAGCTTGACGGCAAGATCTACTCTCTGCCCGAGGTAAACGAGTGCTATCACTGCTCCGCCGCTCACAAGTTCTGGATCAACCAGACCTGGCTGGACAACCTGGGCCTCGAAATGCCCACCACGCTCGACGAGCTGTATGACGTTCTCGTAGCATTCCGCGATCAGGACGCCAACGGCAACGGCGATCCGACCGATGAAATCCCCATGGCCGGCGACTACGCGGATGGCTGGTACACCAACCCCGAGTATCCGATCATGAACGCCTTCACCTACTACTGCCTTGACCTCGATAAGACCTCTACCAGCTCTTCCGTTGCTTTCGGTATGTACATGGAAGATGGCGAAGTAGTTGTTCCCTTCGAGAAGGATGAGTTCAAAGAGGGCATCGAATTCGTAACCAAGCTCGTTGATGAAGGCCTGATCTACGAAGGTTCCTTCACTCAGGACCTCGCAAGCCTGACCAACATTGCAGAGAGCGGACGCCTTGGCGCAGCTCCCGGCGGCTACATCCTGTTCGCCACCCTCGGCGGAGACATCTATCGTCAGTATGCACCCGTACTGCCGGTTGAAGGCCCCGATGGATATCAGAATGCTGTTTCCGAGCCCTACGCAGCTGTAGGCGGCAACGTATTCACCATTTCCGCCAACACCAAGTACCCGGTTGAGTGCTTCAAGATTGGCGACCTGTTCTACTCCTATGCTTCCACCATCCGTTCCTACTATGGTGTATACGGCGAGCAGTGGACTGCTGCTGATGAAGGCATCCCCGGCATCAACGGCGTACAGTCCATGTACAAGCCCCTCGTACCGTGGCAGGAGAGCGAACCCCAGTCCTACTGCGTACTGCAGATGTGCCCCTCCTTCCGTACCTCCGACTTCCGTCTCGGCGAGCCCTCTGATCCCAACCTGGATATCTACAGCAGCGCTGGCCTCGAGACTCTGCTCTACAAGGTAACTCAGGAATACAAGCCCTTCACCGATGACACCAAGCCGGTTCCGCCGCTCAAGTTCACCGACGAGCAGAATGGCGACATGGCAGTTATCAAGGCCAACCTGAGCAACACCATCAAGGAAGGCATGTTCGCATTCTTCAACGGCACCAAGACGATTGAGAACGATTACGAAGCATGGCTGGCTGACCTCGAAGCACAGGGTCTCAGCAAGCTGATCGAAATCTATCAGACTGCTTACGACGTACAGTATAAGTAATTCTTATTTCGTTAAGTCATTCGCCGCCCCATATGGCAGATGCCGTATGGGGCGGCGTTATATTTGGTGAATTGCCCCGATGACAGGAATACAGCATAAAGCATTTGCCGCGGGGATGAACGGAGAGGAATATGGTTTTCCGATTCATTAGCGAATGAAAAGACAGCGGCTGCCTGCATGGCAGCCGCCTGATGAACAAAGAACGTAATTATCGAACCGGAACTGTGATCAGTACGGCGGTAATCTGGGGGATGAGGGAGCGGGTCATCATACCGTTATAATAAACGGTGGCGGCAGCGCCGTTTTCAAACTCGGAGAGCCCTTCGGTATCGGCGGAGAGGTTTACATGTACTTCGCCATTTTCGGTTTCGATCATAATGCTGTTTTCCTGTACATCGGAAACGATACCGGAAACCGGAAACAGTTTCATAATGAACTGCGCGCCAATCTGCGGCGGGAGGGACATGGTCATAGCGCCGTCATTGTACACGAGCACCATATCGCCTTCTTCATATTCGGATGAGTCCACATTCTCCGGCAGGTGTACAATTACTTCGCCGTGAAGGTCGGTAAATATGGTAAGGCTATCATTTGCGGCGTCCATACCGACGTTAACGGAAATGATTTTTCCGATCATGCGGTAATTGCTGATGACGATTGCATTTACCTGCGGCGGAAGGGAGCGTGCCATCATGCCATCGTAGGTAACGGTGGCATACTGACCTTCGGAAAGAGTCAGCTCGGTGACGAACACGGTGTCGGCGGAGAGGTTCGCCTGTACGCTTCCGAATTCTTCGGTTTCGATCATTACATATTCGCCGGAAATCTCGGTGACAAAGCCCTGAAGGGTTACGTATTCGGGTTCATATTCCTCTGTTACTTCGCATACGGCGGGGATCATGGCAGTCATGATGAGCGCAAGGAGCATAGCAAGCAGTTTCTTCATTTCTTAGGTTCCATCCTTTTTTCGTTTTATGTCCGTTTCTTGTGGACACAAATGAGACGCAGAAAAAGATGAATAGTTGCATCCGGAAAGTAAAAATTGTATTTACAGAAGAGAACAGTGCCTGCGGCATTCTGAAAGACTTTCGCGTACGGGAAGGGTAGGTATGTATTCAAGCCCCACATTGCCCGTATAGCCGGCATTTCGCATTTCGCTGAAGATGCGCTCGTAGTTTACTTCGCCCAGCCATAGTTCATGTCGGCCGGGGTTTGCGGCAGCATGCACATGAAAGATAACGTCTTTGGTGGTAAGAAAGGTATTGATCAGATCGCCGCCCGATGCCTGCTGATGGTAAAAGTCGAGCACGATACCGATGTTTTTGCTTGCCATGCTGCGTGCAATCTCTGCAGCTTCATTGGCGGAATCCAGATAATACCCCTTGTGGTCGTAGATCGTGTTCAAAGGCTCAAGAAGCAGCCGAATATCGGAGGATTTCAATATTTCCGCGGCGCCGTGAAGCGCAGAAAGGATTGCGTCTTTCTGCTTTTGCCTTGCTTCTCCGGTATCCTGCCCGACCTGCGTGATCAGGTTTTTGGCGCCGAGAGCATGGGCTTTATCGATGGTTTTCTTAAGCGTTTCAAGCCAGTTAGCGGTATGAGAACTTTCGTTCATGCGGAAATCATCCGTGCAGATGCCGGATATGGAGACTCCTGCATCCGTGGCTGCGGAAGCGGTTTCCCTTACCATGTTGTCTCCAATGCGCCAGAATTCGCACATTTTATAGCCGATATCTGTCAGCAACGTAAATGCGTCCCGAATCGGGACATCGGGGCTGAAAAAACAGGGCATACAGACGCTTGCATACATGAAACATCCCTCCTTTGCTTGGAAAGTATAGCATTCACAATACAGGATGTCAATTGGGGGACTCGTCTCTCATGAAATGCCATGCGGTATGCATATGCTGAAGCGAAGGCAATTTGCAGACAAGGGAGGGGAGACAATGAAAAAGGACGAGGGTATTTCCCGGGTTATGAAGGCTTTGCGGGGCGTTCTGGCAGCATCAGCGGCGACGGTTACGGGTATGGCCATCTTTGCGCTGATTGTGATTTACCTGTGTCCGGAGCCCAAAACGCTTACTATCATGAATCAAGCGTTGAAGGCTGCGTCGATCATACTGGGAACGGTTGTTGCTGTGGGAGTCGGCGGTGAAAAGGGATTGATTACGGGCGCGGTTGTGGGCGTTTTGTATATACTGATCGGATATGCGCTTTACTGCCTGACAAGCGGCATCGGCACCGACGCCGGTGTGTTTTTTGCGGAAGAAGCGGCAGGCGCGGCGTTGGGCGCGTTGTCCGGCACGGCGCTTGCAAACATGAAGCCGATAAGGAGAAGAAGGGCATAAGCAACGGCTGCCGCTTGATGATCGCGGCAGCCGTATTCAACTTATGAGAGTTTTAAAAGCGTTTCGAGATTCCCTGCAAATATCTTTTCGTTTGCGGCGTCTGAGAGCTCTAGCTTCAGAATATTCTGAATTTCATCGCCTACGTTCCACATGGGGTAATCGCTTCCGAACAGGACATGATCCTCGCCATAAACGGATATATAGCGCCGGGCTTCTTCGTTTGACAGCATGAACATGCTGCTGGAGGTATCCACCCATACGCCCTCGTTTCGGAGGCAATCGGCGGCTTCGCCCCACTCGGAGTATGCGCCGAAGTGCGCGCAGATGACCTTCAGATTTTTGTGCTTTTTCAGTACGATTGGAATGTGCGCGGGACTTGACCAGCGAAAGCGCTTATCGCCTGTGTGGAAGAGCACGGGCATGTCGAGTTCCGCCATAGCGCGGTAGGCGTCGTCCATTTTTTCATCGCTGATTTCAAACTTCTGAAAATCGGGATGCAGCTTTACGCCAAGCAGTCCCAGCCCACGTACGCGGCTTAGCTCTTCATACGGGTTTTCAAAATCCGGATGCAGGGTTGCAAAGCCGATAAAGCGGTCTTGGTGCCGGGAAACCTCATCGACAATAAAGTCGTTGATTCGGGTTACCTGATGAGGCACGGTGGCAACGGAATGAACGAGAAAGCGCTGCACGCAGTACTTGTCGCCAAGGGACAAAAGCGTTTCGCTGGTTCCGTCAAAACCCATTTCGATATCGTAAAATTCACCTATGGTTTTGCTGGCCTTCAGTGCGATTTTTTCGGGGTAAATATGCGCATGCGCGTCGAATATGCGGTACATAAGACGATTTGCCCTTTCGATTTATGCGCCCATTATACGCTGGTTTTGTCGTAAATGAACGGTGCTTTTTATAAATATTCGTAAATATTCCGCAAGCAAAGCTAAACAGTAAAATTGGTGTAAATATGAATGCTGATTCTTGACAGTATGCATAACACGTGGTATTATACATTCCATCAGCGATGACGGAGACGGTTGGAAATGCTCCTTTTCAGAGAGCCGGCGGTTGGTGCAAGTCCGGTAAAGGCGATTTTCCGTATAGCCCATCACTCCTGAGCCGGAAGAGTGAAATGTCAGTAACTTTTTCCCGCAGGCGCAGCGTTATGAGCGCAGGGCTTATAGGAGCCTATTAAGGGGCGCAAACGCGCAATTTGAGTGGTACCGCGGGAATCATGATATGATTTTCGTCTCAAAGAAGTATTTCTTTGAGACGTTTTTTTATGGAATTATTCAGAAAAGGAGGGTTTTCATGCAGACAGGTTCTTCCACGTCCAACAAAATCTATGAGGTGGCAGCGCGAATTCGCGAGCTGCGTGAGATTACCGGCCTGACGAAAGAGGAAATGGCCCAGCGTACGGAGGTCAGCCTCGAAATGTACAACATGTACGAAGAGGGGCAAACCGACTTCCCCTTTACGTTCATTCATAAATGTGCGCTGGAGCTTGGCGTTGAAATTACCGACCTTATGGAAGGCAAAAGCGCAAAACTGACAGGCTACACCATTACCCGCAAGGGTCGCGGCCAGATCACCGCGCGCGAGCCCGGGCTTGAAATCCGCTCGCTTGCTCCGCTGTTTAAAAAGAAGATCGCCGAGCCGTATTTTGTTAAATATGAGTATTCACCCGAGCAGCAGGATCAGCCGATCCACTTGATTCACCACAGCGGACAGGAATTCGACATGATCATGTCCGGGTCTTTGAAAATACAGGTCGGAGACCACATTGAAGTACTGCATGAAGGCGACAGCATCTATTACGATTCGTCCAAACCGCACGGAATGATCGCTGTCGGGGGCGAGGATTGTCTGTTTTGCGCGGTGGTTCTGCCGGGCGATGAGATTGAGGATATGGAACTGCGCGACGCTGTTGCGCCTGTAAAGCACAGAGAAAAGCGCATCCATTCCGCATTTGTTGAAGGCATTGAGGATGAAAACGGCCTCGTGACGGATTTGAAGTATACAAATGCCGAAAAATTCAATTTTGCTTTTGACATCGTTGACGCACTTGCGCAGAAGAAACCCGATAAGCTGGCGATGATCCACGTTGACAACGAGCTTAATGAAAAGAAGTTTACCTTCCGCGAGGTATCCCGTGCTTCCAGCCGCGCCGCTAACTATTTTAAGTCGCTGGGAATTAAAAAGGGCGACAGAGTCATGCTGATTCTCAGGCGGCATTACCAGTTCTGGTATTCCGTTCTGGCGCTGCATAAGCTGGGCGCCATTGCAATTCCGGCAACGAATCTGCTGGTTGAGCACGATCTTACCTACCGCTTTAACGCTGCCGGGGTTTCTGCCATCGTTTGTACGGGAACGGGCGGCGTAGCCGCTGAGGTGGACAAGGCGCTTAAGGACAGCCCGACGCTCAAGCACAGGATTATGGTGGGCGGCGAACGCGAGGGATGGAGAGACTTTGATACGGAATCCCGCATGTTCTCCAGCACCTTCCCGAGAACGGACGATGCGCCCGCAGGCGACGATCCGATGCTGATGCTGTTTACCTCCGGAACCACAGGCTATCCCAAAATTGCCACGCATTCCTTTAAATACCCGCTAGGCCATTTCGCCACCGCAAAGTATTGGCACAATGTAAATCCGGACGGCGTTCATTTCACCATTTCCGATACCGGTTGGGGTAAAGCACTGTGGGGCAAGCTCTACGGACAGTGGATGTGTGAGGCGGCTACCTTTGTATACGACTTTGACCGCTTTGACGCCTCTGTGATTCTGCCGATGTTCAAAAAGTATAACATCACTACCTTCTGTGCGCCGCCTACCATGTATCGCTTCATGATCAAGGAGGATTTGTCCAAATATGATCTTTCTTCGATTGAGCACGCGACAATTGCGGGCGAAGCGCTGAACCCCGAGGTATTCTATCAGTTCAGGAAAGCTACCGGAATATCGCTTATGGAGGGCTTTGGACAAACAGAAACCACGCTTACCGTCGCCAACCTTGTCGGCATGCGTCCGAAGGTCGGCTCTATGGGCAAGCCCGTACCCTGTTATGATGTGGATATCGTTGACCACAACGGCAACAGTGTGGGTCAGGGCGAAACCGGCGAAATCGTTGTACGCCTGAAGGATGGACAGCGCCCCGTAGGTCTTACGCTAGGATATTACAATAACGAAAAGGGCGTTGCCGAAATTGATCTTTCTGACGGAATGTACCATACCGGCGATACCGCATGGCGTGACGAGGATGGCTACTTCTGGTATGTAGGCCGCGTTGACGACCTGATTAAGTCCTCCGGCTACAGAATCGGGCCGTTTGAAATTGAATCGGTTATTATGGAACTGCCTTACGTGCTCGAATGCGGCGTATCTGCTGCGCCCGACGAAATCCGCGGTCAGGTGGTAAAGGCTTCCATTGTGCTTACCAAAGGCACCGAGCCCAGCGAGCTTCTGAAAAAGGAAATTCAGGAGTATGTCAAGCACAAAACCGCGCCGTACAAGTATCCACGCATTGTCGTATTCCGCGATGAGCTTCCCAAAACCATCAGCGGAAAAATCCAGAGAAACCTTCTGTAAATGGCGGCGAGCCAGAAATATTCGAAACCCCGGAAGTGGATATCAGAGGACATGGTCTTCTGATATCTTCTCCCGGGGTTTTTGATTCATTGGGGAATTACGCAGGCTCTACGTCGTTTGCCGGCATTTTTTCAAATACCAGCGCTTCATCAATCGGGCATTCCAAGTCGTACATACCGGATAAGTAAATTCTGCCGGTAAAGAAGTGCTTCCAGAGCCCTTCGGGCAGGTACACTTTGCGCCCAGATGCGCCCCTGTCCGTAATCGGGGCGATAAGATACTTTCTACCCAGCATGTATTCATCATGCGTGTTCAGTGCACGGAGGTCTTTGGGATAATCGATTGCCAGATGTGCCATCATAGGCCGACGATCATTGACGCAATGCCTGGCTTCTTCCCACAGATAGGGCCGAAGCGTTTCCCGTATGCGCGCGAATCGGCAGGCAATATCGGTTATGGAAGGATCGCCGAGCTTATCCGCCAGGTTCCACGGGCTTCGGTCGTTTACAAATTGTTCTCCTTCCGTTTCGTAGAACTGTCCTCCTCTTGGCTCTGCATGCCATTGCATAATCGGACAGAAGCAGCCAAATGCCGTCGCCCGAAGGTACAGTTCAGCCTCCGGCAGCTTTCCCGCAAAACCACCGATATCAAAACTCCAGAAAATCACGCCTGAAAGCGAAGCGGATAACCCGGCTGTCAATTGCGCTTTCAGCTCCGACCATGTGCTCAGCTGATCGCCCGCCCAATGTATGGGCATGCCTTGCATGCCGGCATATCCCGCGCGGCTGAAGGTGACGCCGGGTATGTTTTTGCTTTTCATCCAATCGTTATAGGCGCGAATGTATTGGTTGGGGAATAGATTGTGCGCTTCAATGCCTTTAGTGCCGTCGCTTATTATAAAGTCGCTGCCGAACAGGAACTCTCCGCCATCGGTTTTAAAGCCCTCGACGCCGGCTTCCAGCAGATGATCGCGCTTTTCAAACCACCATTTGCATGTTTCCGGATTCGTAAAATCGGGTAAATGACTTCCTTTAAACCATAGATCCGGTATAACGTATGGCGAGCCGTCCGTGTGCCGGATCAGGTAGCCTTTTTCGATTGCTTCCTGAAGATCCTGTTTGACAGGCGTCGGGTCGGGGCAATCGCTTACCGCCTTGATTACGGGAATCTGCCATAAAATAAGGTGCAGACCGGCTGCGCGAATTCTCCTGACGGTAGCTTCCGGGTTTTTCCATGCGCGGCTCCAGCGATAGAAGGTGCTTTCGTCGCTCCATGCTTCAAGCACCATCACCGATGCGGGGCAATTGTGTTTTTCGAGCATGCGCAACTGCTCGTCAACGTCCTGATCATTCTTCCAACCGTTTGCGCTGATCCACAGGCCAAACGCCCATTTGGGCGGAAGCGTACATTCTCCGCTTAGCGAAAGAAATCCCTGCAGCTGTTCGCCCGGCGTTCCGAGAAGAATCCATTCGCCTTTTCCGCAAACTTCCGGGCATGAAACGTGAATATTTTTCAGAAACCGCATTCCGGCGTTGGCGGCACCTGTATAATAGAAACCGAAGCCTCCGTCTGTCAGAAACATGGGAGACGGCATATAGCTCCAGTTGTTTTGCTTGGTAAAATGCTCAACGACTTGCCCTATGCTTTCGCGCCCGTTTTGATCTACATTGTCAAAGCGCTCTCCTGTACCGAAAACATGCTTGTGCTGGCCTGTCAGGACATATTCCCGCAAGCGGCAATGACCGTCTTTATCAAGGGCCAGCGACATGCGAGTGCATTGTACGACGGTTTTTCCTTCGTCGGAGACGGTGAATAATGCGCTTTCTCCGAAGGTTATGCCTCCGGGATACGGCGTTCCTATAGGCATTCTGTCGGACATTCGGATATAGTAACCGGTCGCATGTTTTTCAAATGCCAGATAGATATTATTGTAAAGCTGTATCCATCCCTCGCCGGTTTTCAACGGAGACTGGATGATTACACGTTTTAATATATCCAGAGGAAACCAACGGCTTGTTTCCTGTTCGGCTATAAAACGGTAGCGGAGGGATATCGGGGATGAGAAGGCAGGCAGCGTAAAGCGCCAGCCCTTCTGTGTTCGTACGGGCTTTCCGGAAAAGTCTATTCCGTCAATCTCCAGTCGCGGAACGGCTGAATCGGTCAGGCAGTCGATGGTGATGCTCTGTCCGGTATAGCAGTATAAGGGAGTGCGGGCGCATCCGGAATCAGAAAACGGCACGATGCCTTCCGGAATATGCAGAATCATATCGGTTTCCTCCTTCCTGAGGGATGCATGAAAAAAGAGTATATGTCGAATGATGAAACGGCGGGGGCAGATTTGCGATATTTGCCCCCGCCGTGCGCAAGAAGAATGATCCGTCAGTTTTGCGCCTCCAGATACCGTTCATATGCGCCCATATAAATGGCGTTCATGTCCTCAAGGCCCATTGCCATAAGCTGAGATACGTATGCATCCCATTCTTCGTCAATGCCGCCTTCGGTTACCCATCTGGCGCGGGTAGTGTCGACAAACGAGTCGATGTCTGCCTGCAGGAAGGAAAGCTCATTGTATTCGTCTGCGGTGTACTTAAGCTCCGGGAAGCATTCGCCTACATACTGGGCGGTATTTTCGTCCATCGCTACTTTCAATCCGTCGCCCTGAGTGGGATCAAGGATGATCAGTTCGTCAAAGGCGAGAGAGGAATACTTGGGGCCGAAATCGCGCAGCGAACGATCCCAGTACCAGCTGTCGGCGCTCACGCCCTCCGGCGGGTTGTTCAGGGTGTAGGTACCGTCGGGATTGGCGGAGGTAACTTCGCCAAGACCGCCCCAGAAGTTCTGAATGCTGGCTTCACCGGTGTAGAATTTATCCGCCCACTGAAGCACGAGCGCAGGATCCTCGCATGCCGTGGTGATGGAAAGCTGATTGGACTTGATGGAATACAGGCCGTTTTTGTCGCCTTGCTGATACCGTATGCCGTCGGGACCGGCGATGGGCTCAATTACCGCATATTCATTCATCCAACGGCGGAAAATGGCGTCGTAGCTCCATGCATAAGCAAAGCCTACGCGGGATACTTCGGGATCATCACACTTGGCGTCGCGGATCACCTGATCCTGCGTGAACAGCTCGTTGTCGATAACGCCCATCTGGTACAGTTTGTGCGCCCACTTGAGACCTTCTTTGTATTCGTCGCTGGTATAGGCGTACTTGACGGAGCCGTCCTCATTGACCAGATATCTCTGTCCGTATACGTCGGTCATTCCAAACGGCGTCAGGAAGTCCATTCCGAGACCGATGCCCGTGAAGGGGATTTCATCGTTCGGGTCGCCGTTTCCGTTGGCGTCCTGTTCTTTGAATGCTACAAGCACCTTTTCCAGCTCTTCGATGGTGGTGGGTACTTCCAGATTCAGGTTTCTCAGCCACTGAACATTGATTACCGGCACATTGCAGGCAACAGGACGCTTCGGCATGCGGCTGGGAAGCGAGTAGATGTGCCCGTCGGCGGAGGTGGAAATGGCCTTAAGCGCCGGCATCTCTTCAAATGCCTGCATGAGATTGGGCATGTTTTCCTGGATCAGGTCTTCAAGCGGAAGGAAGTATTCCACATTGTTGATAATGTCGGCTTCGCTGAAAGTCTGGAAGCCTAGAACGACGTCGGGCAGCACGCTTTCGCCGCCGGCAAGCAGTATGGGCTTTTGGTCGCCCCAGTCATTGGAGGAAACAATCTGCCAGTCTACCTTTACGTTCATTTCCTCTTCCAGTTGAACCAGGAACGGGTTGGTTACAAAGGAATCGCCCATGTCGCCCCAGCGCATGGTGAGCACGCTGAAGGTTTTGCTTTCCTCTGCCAGAGACGGGGAGCATGCGAGCGCCAGACACAGCGCAAGCATAAGTGACAACAGTTTTTTCATGGTGTACCCTCCTTTTTATTTTCAAACGGACGCTGCCGTTTGGTTTCCCGCAAGCGCAAAGCTATCCTTTGACGGCGCCGATCATAACGCCCTGATCAAAGTGCTTCTGAATAAAGGGATATACGCACATTATGGGTATGGTGGTTACAATGATCATGGAATAGCGCACCAGATTTGCGCGGCGCATAGCGATCATGGCGGCTTCTCCCGTTCCCAGCGCTGCAAAATTCTGGTTTGTGATGAGGATGTTGCGCATGATTAATTGCAACGGATATAATTCTTCATTTCGTATGTAGATGAGCGCGTTAAAATAGCTGTTCCACTGACCGACAGCCGTCCAAAGCGCAATAACCGATATGACAGCTTTGGACAGGGGGAGAACGATTGTGAAAAAGTAGCGAAGGTTGCCGCAGCCGTCAATCTGTGCGGCGTCGAACAGATCCGGAGGAAGGCTGGTTTCGAAGAAAGTGCGCGCGACAATAATGTTGTAAGCGCTGACAGAAAACGGAATGATCAGTACCCAGAAGGTGTTGTATAAACCGGCTTTTTGAACGGTGAGGAATATGGGAATGAGGCCGCCTGAGAAAAACATGGTAAATACGTATAGTCCCATCAGAATTTTCCGTCCCCACAGATCCTTTCTGGACAGGGAATAGGCCGCAGGGATATTGACGGCCAACCCAAAGGCCGTTCCCATAATGGTGTAGCCGATCGTATTCCGGTAACCGATCCACACCTCCTTTTGCCTGAACAGCTCGTCATAGCCATCCAGCGTAAAGCCGACCGGCCACAGCCATACATGGCCGCCCGCTACTGCTGAGGGATCGGAAAACGACGCGATGACAATAAACCAGATGGGATACAGAATGACGATTGTCATAAGGATGCATGCTGCGTACAGTATGACCGTAAACAGAAGATCGGAGCCCTGCATGCGGATTCGCTTGGTTTTTCCGGGCATTATGTTCACCTCTCACCAAAGGCTGGTATTTCCCAGCTTTTTTGTTATGCCGTTTACCAGCATCAGGAGCGTCAGATTGATAACATTGTTGAATAGATTCACGGCGGTAGAGACAGAGTATTGCGAGTTTTTGAGGCCCATTTTATATACATAAGTTGCGATAACCTCACTCGTTCGCAAGTTGAGATCATTCTGCATCAGGAAAACCTTTTCAAATCCCACATTCATAATGTTACCCGAACGCAGAATCAACAGTATGCATGCGGTGGGCAATATCAGCGGAAGCTCGATATAGCGCATTTTCTGCATTTTCGTTGCGCCATCCACTGTTGCTGCTTCATAAAGCGTTGGATCGATGGATGACAGCGCCGCAAGAAAGATTATGGAATCCCATCCGGCATGCTGCCATATATCCGACCATACGTATAAACTGGAAAACGCCGATGCGTTTGCCATCAGGTTTGGAGCATCCTTTCCGAATGCGCTGTATATTGCGCCGATCAGTCCTCGAGAGGGCGATAACCAGATCAACAACAGACCTACCATGACGACGGTGGATATGAAATGGGGAAGATAGAGTATGGTTTGAAATGCCTTGCGAAAGCGTATGAGCGATATTTGATTGATCAAAAGTGCAAGCAGTATGGGAATTGGGAAACCGGCCAGCATGCTGTAGAGACTTATGACGATCGTATTTCGGATGGTGTTTTCCGACTGATAGGAGTTAAAAAAGCGTGCGAAGTTTTTAAATAGCGGTTCCGCCCATGGGCTGCCCATGATGCCAAGGGCATTTTTGTAGTTTTTGAAAGCGATGATTACGCCGTACATTGGCTTGTAAGCAAACCAGATAAGCAGAATCAGCGACGGAAGCAGCAACAGGTAAAGTCCCCAGTTCCGCCGGATGCGATTGAATGTCTTTAAGAAGGCAGGCTGCATAGTATCACTCTTTCGTTAAAGGTTTAGCGCTAAACTAATATCAATATACCATGTGGTTTGGGAGTATGTCAAGTATTTATTGAAAAAAAGAAAATATCTGGAAGATATCTGCAAATCTGGAATATATGCCTGCAGTTTATTGTGAATGGAAACGAATTATGATTTGAACGATTTCGCCGTATTAGGTGAAGCGCTAAACATTCAGCGCTTGCATTTGCCGTCTTTTATGTGCTATAATTACTCATATTGGGAAGGAAGCAGAGGGGCGATAGAATGACTACCCTTAAGGATATTGCAAAAGCGGCGGGCGTGAGCATGACCACGGTTTCCAATGTAATCAACGGTAACCATGGGCGCGTATCTGCTGATACCGTGGAAAAAATCAGGAGCATCATCAAAGAATCCGGCTATGTTCCCAACCAGGCGGCAAGATCGCTGGCGCAGCGGGAATCCAGAATTGTTGCTGTGATTATTCAGGCAATCGGAAAAGAGAACCTGTTCAGAAACCCGTATACGGCGGAATATGTCGGCGCGCTGACGGTAGAATTGTACGAAAAAGGGTATTATCCTCTGATTCGTTATACGGACGATTACAGGGATGTGGAGGCCGATCTTCGCGGCTGGAATGTGGCGGGCGCGATTTTCAGCGGCACATTTCCAAGGCACCTGAAGAACATTAAGTCGCTAACGATGGTTCCCACCGTGTTCACCGATTGCTATTTCCGGATACCCGGCGCTAACCATGTGGGTGTGGACGATGTGAGCGGCGGTCAGCTGGCGGCGGAATACCTGGCAGAAAAGGGACACAAACGAATGGCGTTCGTTGCCAACAGTATTGATGAAAGCGATGTGGATCAGCATAGATTGGAGGGCTTCAGGAGAGGGCTTGAACCGTATGGAATCGAGCTTACGGACGAGTTTGTGCTTCCAACGCCTGCCACCGTATACGACAGAGATATGCTTAACGCGTTGGTTAGCCGCACTGACCGGCCTACAGCCATATTCTGTACGGCAGATCGCGTAGCGGCGCAGCTTATGCAGAGCCTGAACAGCCTTGGCTTTTCCGTACCGGGGGATTTTTCCGTTATGGGCTTTGACGATCTTCCTATGGCGGAGATTACCAACCCTCCGCTTACGACGCTCAGGCAGGATATCGGCCAGAAGGCTCAGCTGGTTGTAGATATGCTCGTTCGCCATATCCGAAACAAAAGCTTGCCTGAAGAGCGCACACTGATGGGGGTAAAACTGGTGGAAAGAAGCAGTGTCAGGCAGCTTTGAGCGCATTGCTTCTGTAACAGCTGCATTGAAATGTTAAAAAATCGAATTCGCAATTGACATAAAAAAATGGTCGTGCTATGATAATTCTAATTTCATACAGGGCGCTGACGAAGAGGGCCATGGGGAAGGCGTTTCAGAGAACCGGCGGTTGGTGCAAGCCGGCAACGCGTATATCTTTAGGCTTGTCGCTTCCGAGCCGGAGTGCAGAACTTCCGTATATTTCGGATCAGTAGAGCCTCCCGTGAGCCTGCGTAAAGGGAGAACGGCTTGTTTGAGCCGTGAGGCGCGCATGTCGCGCAAATTTGAGTGGTACCGCGGATGAGATAATATTTGCTTCATTCGCCTCAAAGAGGTTTCTTTGAGGCGTTTTTCTTTTTATCGGAATAGGGGGACAGATCCATGAATCAGACTACGGGGCTGGAATTTAAGCTTCAGGAGATGGCGGGGCGTATTCGAGAGCTTCGTGAAATCGAGGGCTTGTCTCAGGAGAGCATGGCGCAGAAGACGGGCGTTACGCTGGAGGAATACCGCGCGTGCGAGGAAGGCAAGAGCGATTTGAACTTTGCCTTTATTTACCGCTGCGCGTTGGTTTTGAGCGTAGACGTTACCGATATTATTGAAGGCGCCAGCCCGAAGCTGTCGAGCTATACTGTTACCCGGCGAGGCATGGGGCAGAGAATTGAGCAGGCGCACGGCATGGTGTATTACAATCTGGCGGCGCAGTTCAAAAACCGAATTGCCGAGCCTCTGTATGTAAATGCCGCGTTCTCTGAAGAGGCGCAGTATCAGGATATCGAGCTCACCAGCCATGAAGGGCAGGAGTGCGATATTGTCATCAGCGGAAAACTCAAGGTACAGGTAGGTACGCATTGGGAGATATTGGGCCCCGGCGACAGTATATATTACGATTCCTCTACGCCTCACGGCATGATAGCGGTGGAGGGGGGCGATTGCCTGTTCTATGCCATCGTTCTGAATCCGTCGGGCGAGCCGATTCCCGAACTTACGGTTCGCGAACCCAGCATGTCTCTTCCGAAGGAAAAGGCGGCGGCGCCGGTACGCACCGCGCCGGACGGCGATCATATCTGGAGCAAGTGGGTAAATGCTGTGGAGAATCCCGACGGCTCGCTGAAGGCTATTTCTTTTAACAACCCCGAAAAATTCAACTTCGCCTTTGACGTTGTGGACGAGCTTGCCAGAATTAATCCGGATAAGCTGGCCATGACGCATATTTCCAGGGATCATGTCGAAACGCGCTTTACCTTCGCCGATATTTCCCGCCTTTCCAACCGTGCGGCGAATTATTTCCGTTCCATCGGCGTTAAGAAGGGCGATAAGGTACTTTTGATGCTCAGGCGGCATTATCAGTTCTGGATTATCATGATGGCGCTTAATAAAATTGGCGCAATTGCAATTCTTGCCCCCAATCAGCTGCTGAAAAAGGATTTGAGCTATCGCTTTAATGCCGCGGGCATTTCCACCGTGGTTGTTACAGGCGTAGGCGAATGCATCCGTCAGGCGGAAATGGCGATTGAGGAATGCCCGTTTGTGAAAAACCGCATCGTTGTTGAAGGCGAGCGCGAGGGCTGGAGAAGCTTTGATCAGGAATACAGAATGTTCCGCTCCACCCTAACGCGTCCGGATAACGAACCGCGCCCTGAGGGCGAGGACCTGATGCTGATGTTCTTTACCAGCGGAACGACCGGCTATCCCAAGATTGCCAGCCATACGTTTACCTACCCGCTGGGCCACTTCATCACCGCGCATTACTGGCATACCGTCGATCCTGAGGGCCTGCATTACACCATCTCCGATACCGGCTGGGCTAAGAGCATGTGGGGCAAGCTCTATGGCCAGTGGCTGAGCGAAGGCGCGATTTTTGTATATGATTTCGACAGATTTGACGCCAATGATATCCTGCCGATGTTTAGAAAGTACAACATTACTACCTTCTGCGCGCCGCCTACCATGTATCGCTTCATGATCAAGGAAGATCTGGCAAAATTCGATCTGTCCTCCATCAAGCATGCGACCATTGCGGGCGAGGCGCTGAACCCCGAGGTATTCCACCAGTTCAAAAAGGCAACGGGTCTTTCTCTGATGGAAGGCTTTGGACAGAGCGAAACTACGATGATGATTGGCAATACCGTTGGCATGACGCCTAAGGTCGGCTCTATGGGCAAGCCTGTGCCGCTGTATGATGTGGATATTGTGGACGCCGACGGAAAGAGCGTTGGCGTTGGCGAAACGGGTGAAATCGTCATTCATGTTTCCGATGGGTTGCCTTGCGGCTTAACGCGCGGTTACTATAATAACGAACTGGGCAAACCCGTTATGGACATTTCCGACGGCTTGTACCATACGGGCGATACTGCATGGCGCGACGAGGACGGATACTTCTGGTATGTTGGCCGCGTAGACGATGTGATCAAGTCCTCCGGCTACCGGATCGGGCCGTTTGAGATTGAGTCCGTTATCATGGAACTGCCCTACGTTCTGGAATGCGGCGTATCCGCAGCGCCGGATGAAATCCGTGGGCAGGTTGTTAAGGCCTCCGTTGTGCTGACCAAGGGTACCGAACCCACCGAGGCTCTCAAAAAGGAAATACAGAATTATGTAAAGCAGAAGACCGCGCCCTATAAATACCCGCGTATTGTGATCTTCCGCGATGAATTACCGAAAACGACAAGCGGCAAAATTATGAGAAATAAGCTGTAAATTCATTGAAATTTGCAGGCTGTAAATGTTAAATGCGCAACAAAATGCAATTTTCCCCATTGACAAGACGCTTGTAAAGTGATATATTCTCTCCATTGCAAATAAAATGCGATGACGGAATCAAGCCCTTTTCCTACGCGTTAAAGAGAGCCGGCATTTGGTGTAAGACGGCACGCAGTGATTGGGGTAGTCTCCTTCCTGAGCAGGGCTCCTGAAATTGATACAGTAGGGGGTCACGGTTCGCTCCGTTACCATGGCGAAGGGTTTACTGGAATCCTGCTAAGATGCCGCATTCGGTTTGCGGTAATTCGGGTGGTACCGCGATATTGTATTCGCCGCCCCGGAAACGGAAGTTTCCGGGGCGTATTTGTTTCAAACGGCGCTGAACGCATAGGCGAAAAAAGGAGCATATGGAATGAAAACGATTAAGCTTGTTGAAATGACTTTGTCTCATGATGCACATATGAGCTTTAAAGAAAAACTGGAGAGCGCACGCATACTGGACAGCGTGTGTGTAGATGTAATTGAAACCTGCGCGATCGGAAACGACAAAACGGATGAGATTCTTGTAAAAACGATAGCGACGCAGACGGTAAACAGCACCGTTTCCTGTCCGGTTTATTCTATTGCCGATATTCCCCGCGCCTGGGCGGCTGTTTCTCTGGCAAAGAAAGCCAGAATCAATGTAAAGATGCCGGTTTCTGTCGTTCAGATGGAGTATATGGGCAAGAAAAAGCCCGCAGCTATGCTGGATGCGATTTCGGCAGCGGTTGAAAAGGCGAAGTCCTGTGCGTCCGAGGTGGAATTCACAGCGCTTGATGCAACGCGAGCAGAGGACAGTTTCCTGATTCAGGCCGTAGACCGGGCTGTGAAAGCCGGAGCGGACGTTGTTACCTTGTCGGATGAGTCGGGCGAAATGCTGCCGGACGAGTTTGGCATGTTCATAAAAAACATATATGTAAGCGTTCCCGAGCTATACGAAAAGTCGGTTGGCGTAATCTGCTCGAATGCGCTTTCCATGGCGTCCGCCTGCGCGTTTGAGGCGGTCAGGGCGGGCGCGTCTCAAATCGGCGTGCGTACGGTGGAAAACGGACTGCCGGGGCTTGAAAATATGGTAAGGATACTGAATGCAAGGGGAGAAAACTGGGGCGTTACGTGCAATGCGGACGTTACCGCTTTGAACCGGGCAGCCTCCAAAATCAGCCGCTATTACCGCTCCGAGGTCAGGCAGACGCTGAACGGCGCTGAGGCTGCTGCGCCTGCCGCGCCCAGAAACGAACTTTCGAAAAATTCCGATATCGGCGAGGTCGCCCGGGCGGCAAGCCTTTTAGGTTATCAGCTGTCTGATGAAGACATGGCCCGCGTTTTTGAATCATTCACCGCATTTGTACAGAAAAAGCCGGTCGGAAGCCGGGAACTGGATGCCATCATTGCAAACGTTGCGCTTCAGGTGCCGCCCACCTATCGTCTTTTCAGCTATGTAGTCAACAGCGGCAACATCATCAGCGCTACGGCACACGTTGTGCTTGACAAAAATGGTGAAAGCGTTCAGGGTCTTTCTACCGGAGACGGCCCGATTGATGCGGCTTTCATGGCGCTTGAGAGGATTATCGGCCATCATTACGAGCTGGATGATTTCCAGATTCAATCCGTTACCAGTGGACGCGAGGCAATGGGCGAAGCGCTTGTAAAGCTTCGGGACGGAGGAAAGCTCTATTCCGGACGCGGAATTTCTACCGATATTATCGGCGCGTCCATCCGCGCATACCTGAATGCGCTTAACAAAATCGTTTACAGGGAGACTGGCGTATGAAGCTTTCTGTTTCGACCTACGGTTGGTCTGATTTTTCATGGGAGGATTTCGTGTCTGTAGCGAGGGACATGCACCTTGACGGCATCGAAATCAACGATATCAGGGAAAACCGGTTTTCCGGCGTAGGAGCCCCCTTCAGAAAAGGACAGATTGAGCATACGGTACGCGGACTGACCGCGCAGGGCTTGTCTGTCACCTGCCTTGACGCACGTTCCAACCCGGCGGACGCAAATCAGGGAGACAAATGCGTAGAAGAAATGCGCTTTCTTATCGATATGGCAAAGCGTGTAAAAGCGCCGTTTGTCCGTATGCGCGCATTGGATATGGACGGCGAAAACGAAGATGAAAACGTAAAAAAATGCATCCGTCAGGTAATTGCCGAGGCGGAAAAGGCAGACGTCACCATTCTGATTGAAACTGCCGGTATTTATGCCGATACCTTGCGCCTTGCCGGCATTCTCAATGAATTTGCTTGCGATTCGCTTGCCGCGCTCTGGGATGTACACCATCCCTATCGCTTTAAGGGCGAAAAACCGGAAAAAACCATTACCAATCTGGGCGCGTATGTGAAGCATGTGCATTTGAAGGATTCCGTAGTCGGCGCAAACGGTCCGAAGTACTGCCTGCTTGGGGAAGGTACACTGCCGATGAACGATATATTCCTGGCGCTTCGAAGCGTGAGCTACGACGGATACTATTGCCTGGAATGGGATCCCGACTGGATGAAGGAAGTAGACGACCCTGGCGTGGTATACGCGCACTTCCAGTCGTTTGTGCATACGTTTGAACCGCGCGCCAATTGGAAAAGCCATCTGTATACCAATCGTCAGGGCACCGGTAAATATGTATGGAAGCACGATCAACTGATTGACTGTACATTTCCGCAGGTGCTGGATCGGATGGCATCGGAGTTTCCGGATCAGCTTTGCTTTAAGTACACAACCCTCGACTATACCAGAACCTATTCACAGTTCCGCGACGACGTCGACGCCTGCGCAAGAGCGCTGATTTCTCTGGGTGTAAAGCCCAATACGCATGTAACCATCTGGGCGACGAACGTGCCCGCGTGGTATATGGCATTCTGGGCGACGACGAAAATCGGCGCGACGCTTGTAACCATGAACACAGCGTACAAGATTGCGGAGGCGGAATACCTGCTTAAGCAGTCGGATACCCATACGCTGATTATGGTGGACGGCTACCGCGATTCCGATTATGTGGATATCATAAAAAAGCTTTGCCCGGAACTTCAGCATACATCGCCCGGCGAACCTTTGCATGCCAAACGGCTTCCGTTTTTGAGAAATGTCGTAACCGTCGGTTTTACCATGCAGGGCTGCCTTACATGGGATGAGATGATGGCCCGCGCGCCCATGGTTCCTGTAGAGGAAGTATACCGCCGCGCGGCGGAAATCCGCGGCGATGATGTTGCCAACATGCAGTATACCTCCGGAACCACTGGCTTTCCCAAGGGCGTTATGCTTACCCACAGGGGCGTAGTCAATAACGGAAAGTGTATCGGCGACCGTATGGATCTTTCTACGGCGGACCGCATGATGATACAGGTACCCATGTTCCATTGCTTCGGCATGGTGCTTTCCATGACTGCGTGCATGACGCACGGCGCAACCATGTGTCCGCTGCCGTATTTTTCGCCGAAGCCCGCACTGGACTGCGTGAGCCGGGAAAAAATAACCTGCTTTAACGGCGTGCCTAC
>JAZSRC010000015.1:0-11545 GCA_045538305.1 Clostridia bacterium
CGAACGGTACGCACGGTGGTGTGAGAGGACGGGGGTTAGCCGCCCCCTCCTACTCGATTAACGCTTATGAATGAAGTGGAGTTTGCTTCCTATATGCTGCTTTCTGATATCGAGTATGTAATATCCGCTTTTTCGGCGATCCGGAAATGAGAAAGGTAGGACATTTCCATCGGGATCCATTCGTTTATGAATCTTTTTAGCATATCTTCGCCGTTTCTTGCCAGAATTCTTTGCTGCTGGAGGGCGGAATCTATGGTTATAAGCACGATATAATCGTAATAGCCGATCAGGTCCGGATGGCAGGCGTAAGCGCCTTCAACAATATTGAGATCGGCGGGCTTTGCCTGAACGGGGGAAGCGAGCGCCATCTCAGAGCAGTCAAACGGGCGATAGGAGAAAGCTTCGCTGCTGTGTAAGGGAAGCAGGATTTCCTCCAGAAAGCGCTCGCTGTCCACATTTCCGCCGGGCGCTGAAAGGCGCTCTTTTGTACGCTTTTCAGGCGGGAGGAAGAAATCGTCCATATGAAAAACACTGGCATCGAATACTTTGCCGATTTGCGCGGCAAGGGTGGTTTTCCCGGATGCGCACATGCCGTCAATGGCAATGACCGCTCCCGGCTTTTGCGTACGGATGCTGTCAAGCGCTTCGTACAATTTCGCGTAGGTTTGAAATTCCTTTTTTATAACGCGGTATGCGGGTGCGTAAGCGCTTCTGTATTCGTTTGTATGGCTGACAATCGGCATGCCGGCTTTTTCATATTCCGCGATAAATGCTTCAAAATTCGCTTGAGAAAGAGCGATATCTTTTGTGTGTACGCAGGTGCGAAGCGTTGAAAGGGCGGAATTGAGCGCATTTTCGCGCACGCAGAAGGTGTTGGCAGTGGAGATGAACATACGAGCAATGGTTTCGTTTGAAAAGAATGCGTCGGTTCCCTCAAGGTACAAGCGTACGAGCCCGTTTCCGATATCCTCAAAGCGCACGCCCATTTCGCCGTCGGGCCTTTCCGTGTAAATCCTGGCAAGCGCGGTTTCATAATCCTTTACCATATGCCCGCAGCCGAGCGCGTGTTGGCAGGCAAGTTTCACATAATCCTGCGCCTGCATGCGCGGGTATCGATCCGAGTGCAGCATCAGAATGCTTCGAAAATCCATACCAGTCACCTCATCAGCCATACTCAATTTCGCCGCGCGCGGCTTTATAATAGCCTTCGCAAAGCAAATTACGGGATATTTCTGTTCCATCCGCATTCCAGTATACGCGATAGGTTTTTGTACGGTAGCCCGTACGCGGTTCGGAAACGGTTACGGTTTCGCCGGGCGCAAGCAGGGGATTATAGGTGTAAACGGGGTCGTTCGGCTGAATTTTTTGCGTTGTTTTGCTTTCGATAGTGATGTACTTGCCGTCCGGGAATAGTTTTCCGTATATGTCGCAATATACGCGTTTGTTTTCAGTGACATAGCATACCAGATACAGAGGGGTATTGCTGGTGTTTTTGAATTTCATATCCTGTGAACCCCAGCTGACGGTTGCATCCTTGCCCCTATCCACATACGAAACAGGCCGGGAATGTTCGTGCCACTCCACGATTTCGCAGTTGGCTTTCATTGCAGCGTTCCAGAGCGTGGTCGATACCTGACATACGCCGCCACCGATGTCTTCGGCGATCTCGCCCGCCATATATACGGTTGCTTTTTTATATCCGCGGGCGGTTGTGCGCTGGCCGACAACCTCGTTAAAGGAAAAAGTCGCGCCGGGTTCCACGCAGTATCCGTTGATGGCTTCGCATGCCAGAACCAGATTGTTTAGCCTGTTTTTATTAGAACTGGAGGCATTCGTTACGGCAGATGTGATCTGACCATATTGCCCTTCAAAGCTCTTTTCCGTAACCGCCGGGGTTACTTCCTGAACGTCAATTTCCAGGTGCCCGCCGTTATTCAGCAGCAGGTTTTTTGCTTCCTCGTACAGCGCGTTTTTGTTAACGGTGCTGCCAGATACGGCTTTGGAGAATGTGAATTCCTTTGTCACATGGTCAAATCCGGTCGGAATGGAGTCGACTGCGCCGGAAGAGAGAGAGTCGGCAATCTCATCCGTCCATTCGCGTAGAAGCGTTTCATCAAACAGCGTACGGCTGACATTGTGCCACTGACTGGTTGCAGCCAGCATGTTGATGGAGCGGTAGCGCTGTTCCAGTGTTCCGCTTCTGCCGAGGCCCCATGCATTTTTCAGTACCTGCGAAAAATTGCTTCGATATCCGAGCTCAGCAAGCGTTTTGGTCCAACTGGAGCCGTTGTAGGTCAGCGTAATACTGCGGCTGCGGTATTCGGGCTCAACGGTATTCTCCCAATGCTTCACTGCGTCCTGATATGATACGTTGCTCAGGTTGTATTCGTCTACAATGACGCCTTCATAAAAAGTTTCGGTTTCGACGGCATTTCTCATTTCGCGGAAGCGAACGTATTCGTTATACTCGCGTACAGCCAGAAGTGAAATGGCCGCGAGGATCAGAATCATCAGGGAGGATGCCGGAAGCGCCCACCATGCGCTGGAAGCGCGCTTTGCCCGGGAACGCGATTTTTGCCCGGAACGCCGCTTTTGTGACGAGGCGCGTTTATGCCTTGCATCGTCGGCGCGGCTGCGCTTTGCTCTTTTTGCGCTCTTCAGATTCGGATCTCCTTTTTTTACGGTGCGTTTGCGCGAAGCGGAAACTTTCTTTTTCTTACTATTTGTCGTTGCCATTGAGTGCTCCCTTATTATGGTTCAGGTTACGTTCACCAATATTCATACGCTCTTCACGGAGGCGACGGACCTCGTTTTCAAAGCCCTGGTCCGACGGCTCGTAATACGGCATGTTCCGTGCTTCAAGGGGTGCGTACATCTGATATACATAATGCCCCGGAAAATCGTGCGGATACAGGTAACCTTCTCCGCTGCCGAGTCTGTCCGCTCCCTTATAATGCGTATCGCGGAGGTGAACCGGTACGTTTTCAAAATTGCCCTTTTCAGCGTCTGCCCATGCGCGTTCAATCGCCTGAGCGACGGCATTTGACTTCGGGCTTTCGCAGACGGTAATGATGGCTTGCGCGATGGGCAGCCGCGCTTCCGGCATACCGATGGAATTAAGCGACTGCCACGCGGCGGCGGCGGTCAGCATGGCGTTTGGATTCGCCATACCCACATCCTCGCTGGCATGAGCGATGATGCGCCTGACAATGATGCGCGGATCCACCCCTGCGTGATCCATACGTGCAAACCATGCCAATGCGGCGTCGCTGTCAGAGCCGCGAAGAGATTTGCAGAATGCGCTCAGCATATCGTAGAACAGGCTCTCGTCCATGCGCAGCGCGGGCTTTTGTATGGAATCGTCCGCAATCTCCGCCGTGATACGGATTTCGCCCCTGCGGTTTACCGGCGTTGACAGCACGGCGATTTCAAGCGCGTTCAGAGCGGAACGAACATCGCCGCTCGCAGCCTGTGCAATCCGTCTGGCGGCTTCTTCTTCCAGCACGACATTCTGCTGTCCATAGCCGCGTTCGTCGTCTGCTGCGGCCTGATAAAGCGCCCGAATCACGTCTTCGCCGGTTAACGGCTCAAACTGAAACAGCCGGCACCGGCTTACAATGGCTGGGGTCATGGCGATCATCGGGTTTTCGGTGGTAGAGCCGATAAAGCGGATTATGCCCTTTTCAATGGCCGGCAGTATGGAATCGGACTGCGCTTTCGACCAGCGATGACATTCATCCAGAAGAAGATACGTGCTTTGTCCGTACATCTTCAGCCGTTCTTCCGCACGGGCAAGCACCTCGCGCACATCGCTCACACCGCTGGTGACGGCGTTCATTTTCTCAAATGCTGCGCGGGAGGTTTCCGCAATAATGCCTGCCAGTGTAGTTTTACCGGTACCGGGCGGGCCATAAAATATCGATGAGGTCAGGCGGTCTGCTTCGATGGCGCGGCGAAGAAGCTTTCCTTCGCCGACAATTTGCTTTTGACCAAGGAATTCATTAAGTGTACGGGGGCGCATGCGGTCGGCCAAAGGCGCGAGCCGTTTTGCTCCCATTGAGAACAGGTCTTCCATGCTGCTCCCTCCCGAGCGGTTATTGTCTGCGACCGGGCAGACACGAGTGAAGCGTTGCCGTTATCAGTACGATGGCTGCGCCAATGATGCCAAATACGCCGGGAAGCTCGCCTATGACGGCAAACGTCCAAATGGGATTTAAAACCGGCTCCATGTTGGATATGATTGCCGCCGTTACGGGCGAAGTGTAGCGCATGCCGTATGCAAAGAACAGATATCCAAAGCCCAGCGACAGGCCTAACAGAAGTATGCGAATCCATTCCTGGGCAACCATCGCCCATGAAACGGTATCGGTTGCCGTAAAGTGTACGTTTGGATCAAAGAATATGGAAATTGCCATGAATGCGGAAATGACGTTTCCAAGATAGGTATAGCTCATTGGATCACAGCCGGGAAAGCGGGAGGCGATATATACAATGGCGAACGTCAGGCCTGATGCCAGCGCAATGATGTCGCCAATCAGCTTGCGGCTGCCGCCGGAGTCGTTTACGCAGCACAGGATCACGCCAAGCAATACAAACGCCGCTGCGATTACGTCGCGCCGGGCGGGCTTTTGTTTGAACGCCGCCCACATAATCAGTATGACGTATACCGGCATGGAATACTGGAGCACGATCGCGTTTGCGCTTGTGGTGAACATGATTGCCGTCATGTAGAAAAGGCTTGTAAGCGCAACGCCCAGCGCGCCCACAATCAGGCTCGGCGAAAGCTTGACCTTAAAGGACTTTCGGGCGACGGCGTATATACATATGGCGATAATGCCGCGGACGCCGGCCTTACTGAAGCCGTTCCACTGTAACCCTTTGGAGATGACGCCGGAAAAGCTCCATACAACGGCGGATAAGAGAATCATCAGCGGGCCGTACCACGCGTTTTTTCCCTTTGCATACTCCACCTTTACCGCACCTCTTTTAGTTATGCATTCACACAGTTGATAATGTTTCCCTTCATGAAGGAACGAAGATTTGAGACGGCTATTTCCATAAGCCTGAGCCGGGCTTCTCTGGGCGCCCATGCGATATGGGGCGTTAAGATGACGTTCTTTGCCTGAAGCAGGGGGTTATCTGCTTTTATGGGCTCAACAGACGCTACGTCTGCAGCATATGCGCCGATTTTTCCATCATCAAGCGCGGCTTTGATGTCGTTTTCATTTACCAGACCGCCGCGCGCGGTATTTATGATCCATACGCCCTTTTTCATAAGGCTGATGGTTTCATGATTGATCATTCCAGCATTGCTTTTGGTAAGCGGGCAGTTCAATGTGATGATGTCGGAATATCGGTATAAATCCTCAAGCACGCTCTTTTCGCACTTGCTGGGGGAGTAAGCAATGACGTTCATGCCGAAAGCGCGCGCGATTTCATCTACCCTGCTGCCAATGGCGCCGTGACCGATGATGCCGATCGTTTTGCCGCTCAGCTCGGTAAGCGGACGCAGGCAGTAGCTGAAATCGGGGTTGTTTTGCCACATGCCGTTTTTTACGGAAGCGTCATGTTCGCCTACGCGGGAAGCAATTTCAAGGATCAGCGCAAATACATGCTGGGCGACGGACTGGGTGGAATAGGAGGGAATGTTCGTTACCACAATGCCTGCTTCTTTGGCATAGGCGGTGTCAACTACATTGTAGCCCGTTGCCAGTACGCCGATGTATCGTAAGTGCGGAAGGCTTCGCATGGTTTCTTTGGTGATGGGGCATTTATTTGTGAATATTGCCTGAGCGCCCGCTGCGCGGGAGATGAGCTCGCTTTCGTCCGTCCGGTCATATACCTGAACGTCGCCCAGCTCGCAAAGCGCATCCCAGCCGATATCGCCGGGACTGACGCACCAGCCGTCAAGCACAATAATCCGCATAATCAAACCTCCCCAAAATAATCCATTATAATGATAAAATAAGATATGTAATAAATCAAGGGCGGCGCGGCATTTCTCATGAATTAAACACAAAATATACTTTGTTAAGACTTGTAAGTTATTCGTTAAATAATCTGTAGATCGTACAATTTGCTTGAAACCTTAATGTACAGGATGTATGATGTTATTGGTATCAAACGGCGCATACATGCGCCTAATAGCAAGGGGTAACGTTTGAATGAGAGCCGTTAATATCAAGCTTAGTCTTGCGGAGAACGTAAAGCAGTTTGTGAACATTGCAAGCCGCCATCCTTACGATATTGATCTTCGCGTGGGCCGTCACGTAGTAGATGGCAAGTCCATTCTGGGAATTTTCTCTTTGGATCTGTCCAAGCCGATTACTCTTGAAGTCTATGATGACAACTGTGAAGACCTCATGGAGGAAATCAAACCGTTCATTATCGGCTAAGGCGTACTGAAGGTAAAGCAGAGCGTATACGCGCTCTGCTTTTGTTACATATGGAGGTAATAGACCTATGAATCATGAATTATACAACCGGTTTGACATTCCCGTCAACCGCATGAACACCGAGTGCATCAAGTGGGACAACCGCGAAGCGATGGGTAATAAGGATGCGCTTCCGATGTGGGTAGCAGATATGGATTTCAAAACCGCAGACGGCATTGTTGACGCGCTGGTAAGCCGCGCGCAGCATGGCCTGTTCGGTTATCCGCAGGATGTGGAAGCGGACAAAATGGCTACCGTAAACTGGATGAAAACGCGCCATAACTGCGAAATTCAGCCCGATTGGCTTTTGTCCAGCCCCGGCGTTGTGGACAGCATCTATCACATACTGAACGCGATTGCTGATAAAGGAGCGCGCGTCGTAATACAGCCTCCCGTGTACGGACCTTTCCGTATGATGAGTGAAAAGGCGAAAATGCAGGTTATCGAAAACCCGCTGATTCCCGGCGTGGGCGGATATACCATTGATTTTGATCATCTGGAAGAGTGCTTTAAAAACGGTGCGGACGTACTTGTGTTCTGCTCGCCTCATAACCCTGTAGGCCGTGTATGGACGCTGGAGGAGCTTTCAAAAATCGTTAGTCTTTGCAACCAATACAGTGTTCAGCTGATTTCCGATGAAATCCATGCGGATTTTGAGCTTCGCGGCGTGAAGCATATACCGATTCTGTCCGTACCCGGCGCAGATAATGCGGTTATGCTGATTTCTGCCACCAAAACTTTCAACCTCGCCGCGCTGCGCCATTCTGAAATCATTTGCAAGAATAAAACACTGCGGGATAAAATCGCTGCTTCCCTCGAAGGGGCGATGACCGATAAAAACCTTTTCGGCAAGCTCGCTACCCGCGCCGCGTACCAAACGGGCGCCGAGTGGCTGGACGCATTGACAGAGTATCTGACCGATGGACGCGACATTCTGTATAAAGGCCTTAACGAGATTCCCGGCCTCACCGCCAATTGCCCCGAGGGTACGTACCTTATGTGGCTGGATGCGCGTCCGCTTGGCATGGGACAGGACGATCTGTATCAGTTCTTTGTAAAAGAGTGCGGCGTGATTCCGACCAACGGCACATTCTTTGGTTCTCAGGGACAGGGCTTCCTTCGCCTGAATTTTGCTACCACGCATAAGAACCTGGAAACAGCCATTGAACGAATTGATAAGGCGGTACGCGCGCTGTGAAGCTGATCGTATTTGATACGGAAACCACGGCCCTTCGCCCCGGGCAGATTTGCCAATTGGCCTATCTGCAGGTGGAAGGCGATTGCGTTTCCGGAAAGAACATGTTCTTTTCGGTTGATGAAATGAGCGAGGGCTCTTTTGAAGTGCATGGATTCAGCATGGAAAAACTGAACGAGCTTTCCTTTGGCGAGCGCTTCGAGGATCGGGCGCAGGAGATATTTGATGATTTTGCCTCCTCCGATATGCTTGTGGGGCATAACGTTTCCTTCGACGATCGGTTCATACGGGCGGAGTTCGAGAGGGCGGGACTGATGCTTCCGAAAATCCGTATGTTCTGCACAATGAATTACTTTACCGGCGACATGATGATGAAACGCAAGTTCCAAACCGGGCGTCCGAAGCCTCCAAAGCTGATTGAGCTTAAGGAATTCTTCGGGCTGAATGATGAGGATATCGAAAAAAACAGCGCGCAGTGGTTTGGCGGCGGCGGTATCGCGCACGACGCGAGATTTGATACTGCAATGACCTATATGTGCCTGAAGGAAGGCGCAAAGCGCGGGATGATCCGCGGCCTGTTGTGATAAAAATGAACGGAACCGCCTGTGTATCTGCTGATAAGGCATGCACAGGCGGTTTCTTTTTGTCCGAAACCCGGGCGAGAGGATGTATGCTGTTTAAAATGATTCAAAGAGCGGAAAAGAATGATAAAATGCGCAGTGCAAAATGATATATCCCCGCGCGACAGAATAGACGGCAGAAATGGCACGCCCAACTCTGACAGCGCTCAGCAAAAAAAGCCACAGGTCTTGTATAAAGCAAGGCCTGTGTGCCTATATAGATGAAATCATCTATCCAACAATAATGGAATAACCGGCTTCTGCCATCTCTTTTCGGAACTGTTCGAGCTCCTCTGCAGAGAATACTTTTCCAGGATATGCGACATCACCGATATTAAATCCCTGTAGTGTCAGTGCAGCCTTTAATGCCGGTATACAATTATATTTTAAGATTACGGCAATAACCTTGTTGATTCTGAACTGTACTTCCCTTGCGCCTTCAAAATCTCCGGACCTGTATTTGTTATACAGGTCAACGAACCAGTCGCCCATGATATTGTAAGTAGATCCAATGCCGCCGTCTGCGCCCATTGTAAGTCCGCAGATCAACATTTCATCGGGGCCGTTGATTACGTTGATATCTCCACCGTTCAATTCGGTGATACGATGCATGGAATAGTAATCAAACATCGTGTATTTACAGCCTATGAGACCATTGACATTCATTACTCTTTTCATGAATTCATAAGGTGTTGTGCCGACATTACCCTTACAGTATACCAGTACGGGCAGTCCTGATGCATCGGATATGCGTTTATAGTAATCAAGCACCTGATCCGTTGTATAAGTAGTAAGGTAATTGGGCACCAGAGAAGATATGGCATCGCAGCCAATCTCGCCAGCGTGCTTTGCCAATCTGATTGCCGACATAGTATCAACAGCACCTACATGATTAATGACCTTTACTTTGCCTTTGCAGATCCCGATAGAGGTCTCGGCGAGTTCTTTTCTGACATCTTCAGAAAGGAAGAGGCCTTCGCCGGTAGCTCCGTTTATGTAGAACCCATGAACCCCTTTAGAAATCTCCCACTTTAAAAGCGATTCTGCAACTTCGGACTTGAACGTTCCGTTTTTGTCTATGGGGGTGACAAGCGCTGGCATGATTCCTTTAAAGAGTTTTTTCATAGTAAACCTCATACCGGTGCGGCAACCGGCGAAAGTCAAGATGAAAACGGATGCCGCAGAATTATCCGTTTTCTGGTACATTGTGTCCTTTGAATGGGGAATGCTTGTGTTGGTGTTTTACACTATTAGCACCTCCGATATTTCATCGTATGTTGGCTGATTGTTTTTACTATGCACATTCTCATTTTGAACAACTGTTTCTTTCAATGATTTCCGGCTGGTATAGATAGTATTCGAATTTTGAAGACGGCTCTTTTCCGTTACACAAGTTAAAAAGAACTTCAGCTGCTTTTATGCCAATTTCATTGCTGCTGTAGGATAAAGATGTCAGGGCGGGGGAGAGGTCTGTACAGATTTCTGTATTGTCATATCCGATTACTCCGATATCTACACCTACCTTTTTTCCCATGCTTTGAATCACGTCATATACCAGCGAAGCGATTTTATCATTAAAGCAGAATATTGCGTCTATCGCTTCTGTCTGTAACAGTGCGCTGATCTCTTGGCGACAATCGATCTTCAGCTGGTTGGCGGAAGGAATCACAATCAAGCGCCGGTTCACATCAATATGGTTTTCAAGGAGTGCGCTTAAATATCCCTGGCAACGATCGAGGCTGGTTCTATAATGGGTTTCGGCTATATAAGCAATATTCTTGTAGCCTTTGCTTATCAGATGATTCGTGGCAATATATCCGCCATAAAAATCGTTCGATGTGATAACGGGAGCGTTTATTCCATCAATACGTCTGTTACATAAAACAAAAGGAATATGAGCGTTTTCAAGTACGTTATAGAGATTGTATGTATTAAGCGGCAAGTTATTTATGACAGGAACTATGATAAATCCAGAAATGCCGGATATGAGCAGGCGCTTAACGAAATTTTCCTGCTTCTCCGGATCATTATTGGAATTGCACAATATCACATTGATATTGTGATTATGCGCTATGCTTTCCACACCACTTACAAGTTTTCCATATACCGCCTCGGAAATATTGGGTACAATAACACACCAGTTCATGGTGCCGTTTTTCCGTCCGGATATTGCGCCGGAAACGAATGTGCCGCTCCCTTTCTTGGATACCAATATATTCTGTTCAACCAATTCACGAATAGCTTTATCCAAGGTTACGCGTGTGGTGTCCAAGGCTCTGCATAAGGAATAACGATCAGCTAATTGTTCTCCGGGATGGAGCTTGTCTATAAGTTTCATCAATTCCTGCTTAATTTCCAAATATCTGAGCATAGGAATTTCCTCATTTACAATATTATACAATATGATTATACCATGTTATTACATAGTGGTCAAATTAAGTGTTATGTCATAAAGTTGACTAATTTTTCGAAAATCTGACTAAAAATGATCTGCATGATTGACGCGGACACCTATGAAAGTGGTGACATAAATTTGGTTAGGGGAAACTTGGACACGATTTTTCGGTATACAGTTCTTTCACCGGTTGTAGCAGAAATTCATCAGATCATTCATTCGAAAGAATGGGAACATAAAGAGTTTGGAAAATACGGCATGCTTTCAGAAGGAGCACATTACCAATATGGTGAGTATATTCATCATGAAGACGATAATCATTTCGAAGCGCATCGGAGATATGCAGATTTCCAGTTTATTGTTTCCGGAGATGAGATAATAAAGTACGCTGATACGTCGCATTTATCTGAAGAAGGAGAGTATGATGCGGAAAAAGATTATCAAATGCTGTATGGCGATGGACAGAAGGAGTATCTGCAAGCTGGAGAATGGCTGCTGTTGTTTCCGGAAGACGCCCATCGCCCGGGTATCAAATGGAAAAACGGCAAGAGCATTAAGATTGTCGTGAAAATTCCTATGGAATTGATCAATGCGGGACAGTAGTGTGATCGGGAAGATAATCGCGAATGCTATATGAGGAATGGAATGCGAGGAGATCATCGTACACGCGGATTTACAAAACACTGACAACCGCTACATCTACAAAAGAAAAAAAGCAGGTGGCTGTATGGAACATCAGCCGCCTCAGATCATCAACAAACCCCAGAGAGAGGTTTGGAGAGGGAAATAACTCCCTCTCCATTTTTCATCGATTTCGGCGGCATGTACGGCGAAATCGCGCGTTTTTACAAAGCGTAGCGACTAAAAACGCTTCCCATTTCCGATCGCCGCCCGGAAATCC
>JAZSRC010000029.1:0-26853 GCA_045538305.1 Clostridia bacterium
ATTTCCTATCTCCTTTTCGTGCTCGGCGGCATGCATACGCTTTACCGCAAAATGAAACAATGTCCTTATGCGGCAGCGGCATTTGCGGCGGCGGCGACGTATCTGATTCATTCCGTCGTCACCGTAAACCAGCCGATTACAACGCCCCTTCTGTTCCTCCTTCTTTCTGCAGGCGCGTCCTGCGCAAAGGATACAGGCAATAAGGCAGCCGCAGAAGGAAAGGAGTCGGCATGCGAAATTTCAAACCCGTCCGAAGAAAGCGCCTCCCGAGAGCGCTGAAGCCTGAATTCACCGTTTCATCCACCGATATGACCGGCCTTATTCCCTTCCTTCCCGAAACGGAGGAAGAGGAAACCGCCTTCAGGCAAATGTATCCCGCCCACAAAACCCGCAGAGACTGAAGGGAAAAATACCAATGATGCGCGTACTGGATATCGATCTCGACTTTTTCTTAAACGATGTGTGCCCGTTTGCAGACGTTGGCCAAAGGCCGGACGCAACGGGACGCGAACCGTGGAAAAAGGAAGACGTCGAACATTTTCTTGAATCGCGCCTGCTTTTGTCAAAAACGCGTCCGATTCCCGGGCGCGTTTTTGAAACGCATGATCAGGCGCTCGATTTCTGGACGGATCTGATGGATCAAAAGGCATTGTCCGCGCCCTTTCACATTACACACGTGGATGCGCACACCGATCTCGGCATCACACAGAAGGGCTATCCGTTCGTCCGCCACAATGTCCTGTCCCGCCCCGTCGAACGGCGCGCGCAGCTCACCGAATACCGCGAAAAAATTCAGCTGAACGAGGCCAACTATCTTGCCTTCGCCATCGCCTTTCGCTGGATTTCAGTTCTTGAAAACGTAAGAAACCCCAAATCGAAGCCCGATTTCCCGAAAGAAATGCTGTCATCGGGTGACGAATCCGCCATTCAGCTGAGATCCGCTTTCCCCCAGCTTTTCGAATCAAAATACGGAAACGAGCCCGTCATCCCCTATTTCGAATATCCGACCGGCGACGATTATCAGTCCCCCGCCCCCTTCGACTGTGTCTCCGTAGCCATCTCCCCGCGCTACGCGCCGAAAGAGGCGGATGCGCTGATCGGAGTGTTTGAAAAGTATATGATAAAAATGTAGCTGTCCGCCGGCACACAAAAAGGCTTCCCACAAAAAGGGAAGCCTCAGATCATCAACAAACCCTAAGGAGAGGTTTGGAGAGGGAGCGCACTCCCTCTCCATTTTCAATCGATTTCGGCGGCGTGTACGGCGAAATCGCGCGTTTTTACAAAGCGTAGCGACTAAAAACGCTTCCCATTTCCGATCGCCGCCCGGAAATCCCGCAGGATTTCAGGCGATCGGCCCCTCCCATCAAAAAAGGAACTTTTTTGATGGCTTGAAATCAGCGAATGACTCGCCGATTTCCTTCAATATATGCCGTATCAGTTGAACTTCGGAATCCAGCCCTCGTGCGCCTTGATCAGATCGTCGCACATGCTGATGGTGTCGTCAATGCTGAGCTCGCTCGAGGTGTGCGGATCAAGCAGCGCGGCCTGATAGATGTAATCCTTCTTCAGGGTGCGGGCAGCTTCAATGGTGAGCAGCTGAACGTTGATGTTGGTGCGGTTCAGCGCTGCGCACTGTTCGGGCAGATCACCGATGTAGCAGGGCGTTACGCCGCTCTTATCGACCAGACAGGGAACCTCAACGCAGGCATTTCTGGGAAGGTTGGTGATGATGCCGTTGTTCAGTACGTTTCCGCCGATCTTATAGGGCTTGTTGGTTTCCATGGCTTCCATGATGTAGGAAGCATATTCATGGGAACGGGTATGGGACAGATGCGGATCGTTGATCAGCGTATCGCGGCGCTTTTTCCAATCCTCGATCTGGTTGATGCAGCGGCGGGGATACTCGTCCAGCGGGATGTTGAACTTTTCGATCAGCTCGGGATACTTGTCCTTGATAAACCAGGGCGTGTATTCGCTGTTGTGTTCGCTGGATTCGGTGATATAGTAGCCGAAGCGGCGCATCATTTCCAGACGCACCATGTCGCCGTGCTTTTCCATGTTCTTCTCGATGGCGCGTTTTTTGATTTCAGGGTACAGATCCACGCCGTCCTTTGTGATTTCAAGCAGCCATGCCATATGATTGATGCCGGCAATCTTCCACTGAACGGTGTCGTCATATTCCATACCGAGCTCGTGAAGCAGGCCGGGTGCGCAGGATTGTACGCTGTGGCAAAGGCCGACGGTCTTCACATTCGTCAGACGCAGCATCGCGCCGGTCAGCATAGCCATGGGATTGGTGTAGTTGAGGAACCATGCGTTCGGGCAAACCTCTTCCATATCCTTGGCGAAGTCGAGCATTACGGGAATGGTGCGCAGCGCTCTGAAAATACCGCCGATTCCGAGGGTATCGGCGATGGTCTGGCGAAGGCCGTACTTTTTCGGGATTTCAAAGTCAATTACGGTGGAGGGCTCATAGCCGCCGACCTGAATGGCGTTAACCACGTAGTTTGCGCCGCGAAGCGCGTCCTTGCGGTTTTCAACACCCAGATAGGTTTCGATTTTTGCTTTGTTGCCGACGTTATTGTTGATTGCCGTAAGCATCAGCTCGCTTTCGCGAAGGCGCTCTGCGTCAATGTCGTAAAGAGCAATAACACTTTCGGCCAGAGAGGGGGTAAGCATGCTGTCGCCCAATACGTTTTTGGCAAATACAGTGGAACCGGCGCCCATAAATGTAATTTTCGGCATGTTTTTCGCTCCCTTATATTTTTTATAATCCCGCTACGTTTTCCGCGCGGTAACCCAGTTCGTTTCGAAGCGTTTCCTGATCGGGAAGTCCGCTCAGCATAACGGGCAGCCTGCCCGTTACGGATACATTCCTGGCGCATGCGGGGATCAGAGCGCTCTCAAAGGGCGCAAGCGTCATTTTGCCGCCGTCCCATTCTACTTCGCATTCGCCCATGGGGGTGATAAAGGCCATACGGCCGGTGGGGATGGGCATTTTTCCCGCTACGTTCAGGCGCGTGAGCTCGAAGTTTTCATCGCATACAAAGTGCGTGCGGCTGCCGCCCTCGCACAGTATGGTCGCGCCGGGCGTTTTGCCGGAGGCGAGAGACTGTCTGGTTACATCCAGCGCCTTTTTCGTGTGCAGCTCGCGCGGTTTTCCGTCTTTACCCACGCGGCCCCAGTCCCAGAAGCGATAGGTTGCGTCAGAGGACTGCTGAATTTCGTATACCTGAACGCCGCCGCCCAGCGCGTGAACCATACCGTGCGGGATGTAGTATACGTCGCCCGGCCGTGCAATTTCCCAGTTCAGCACTTCCTCAAGGCCGCCGCGCGCGACGATCTCCTGAAGAGGCTCCTCGGTCTTCTTAAGGCCATAGGCAATCTTTGCGCCGATTTCTGCGTTCAGAATCATCCACGCCTCAGTTTTTCCCAGCTTTCCGTCGTTTTTCAGGGCATATTCATCGCCCGGATGCACCTGTACGGAAAGGGTTTCCCTCGCGTCCAGAATCTTCAGCAAAAGCGGGAAGGGCGCGTTTTTATCGCCGACGATTTCTTCATAATGGCTGTCAAGCGCATCCTTGAGCGTCATGCCCGCAAATTCGCCGTTCAGTATTATGCTTTCCATGCCGTTTAAGGCGCTGACTTCCAGACTCTCGCCGCATCTGTCTTCCGGAGCGTCCTTCATAAAGACGTTTTTGAGCATGCTTCCGCCCCACGGCGTTGCCTCGCCGTGACGGAAATAGGGCTTCATTCGCATTACATCCATTGGGCGCGTCCTCCTTTGTTGGTGGTTACATTCTTTCCGGCGCGTCGATACCGATCAGGCTCAGCGCCGTTTTAATGGTTTGCTTTGCAATCGCGGTCAGCATCAGGCGTGCACTGCGCGCGCCCATGTCGTCGTCAAGAATTCTGCATTCGTAGTAGAACTTGTTGAAGGCCTTGGCAAGCTCTACCGAGAAGCGCGTGATCAGCGAAGGTTCGCTTCTCTGAACGGCCAGACGGATGGTGTCCGGGAAGGCGTCGATCAGCTTGATTACGGCCTGCGCCTCGGGGTCGGAAAGCGCCTTGAAGTCGGGGGCTGCGTCACATTCGCCGGCTTTTCTCAATACGCTGGCGCTGCGCGCGTGGGTGTACATAACGTAGGGGCCGGTTTCGCCTTCAAAGTTCAGCGCGCGATCCCACCAGAAGTCGATATCCTTGATGCGCCCGTTGAACAGCACGAAGAACACAACCGCGCCGATGCCGATTTTTTTAGCGATTTCTTCTTTGTTTTCAAGATCTGGACTCTTTTCGTCGATGATAGCGGAAGCCTTTTCGATGGACTGCTTGAGCAGATCCTCAAGGTATACGATACGGCCTTCGCGCGTGGAAAGCGTCTGGCCTTCAAAGGATACCATGCCGAAGTTTACGTGCTCGCAGCCCTTGGCCCAATCCCATCCGAGCAGCTCGGTGGTTTTAAACAGCTGCTTGAAGTGCAAATCCTGCTGATAGGCTACGACATACAGGCATTTGTCGAAATTGTAGGTTTCGTGGCGGTATTTGATGGCGGCAAGGTCGCGCGTGGCGTACAGCGTTGCGCCGTCAGAGCGCACAAACAGCATGGGGGGCATGCCGTACTCCTCCAGATCCACGATCTGAGCGCCCTGATCCTCCTTGAGTATGCCTGCGTTTTTCAAATCCTCCACTACGCCGGCGGTTTTGTCGTGGTAGAAGCTTTCGCCGGCGTAGGAGTCGAACTTTACGCCCAGCATGTCGTATACGCGGTTTGCGTCCGACAGTGTAACTTCTTTGAACCAGTTAAAAATCTCCAGTGCTTCGGGATTTCCGTCTTCAATGGCCTTGAACCAGGCGCGGCCTTCGTCGTCCAGCGCAGGGTTTTCCTTGGCCTCGGCGGTAAAGCGCACATACAGCTTTACCATCTCGTCCACGCCGCCCTTCATGACGGTTTCCCTGTCGCCCCAGCGCTTGTAAGCGGAGATCATCTTTCCGAACTGGGTGCCCCAATCGCCCAGATGATTAACGCCCACGCAGTTATAGCCCAGGAATTTGTATATTTTATAAAGCGCATTTCCGATCATTGTGGTGGACAGATGACCGATGTGAAAGCGTTTGGCGATATTGATGGAGGAATAGTCGATTACAACGGTTTTGCCGTTTCCTTCATCGCCGCTGCCATATGCTTCGCCGGCGTTTTTTGCCGCTTCAAGCACTTCTTTTGCGTACATTGAGCGGTCGACAAAAAAATTCAGGTATCCTTTCACGCTTTCGGTGCGCTCGAGAAACGGCGCGCGAATATTGGCGTTCAGCGCATCCGAAATCATGGGCGGCGCTTTTCTGAGCGCCTTGGAAAGCTTAAAGCACGGAAGCGCATAATCGCCCATTGCCGGATCCGGCGGGGTTTCGAGCATATTTGCTGCATCCGCCGGTGCGATTGCCGCGCCGGGAAACGCTTTCTCCATTGCCTCGCACGCGCATTCTGCGATCATCATGCGAAAATCCATATATTTTTCCACTCCTAACACACACTCATTTGATGACTATTATACCGCCTTTTTTGATTCTTGTCTACATGAAAAAACCCGCCGGACCGGTTTGACAGGCGCGAAGGGCAGTGCTATACTGAATAAAAACGGAAAGAAAAATGTCCTTTCGGACAGACGGAGGGGATATATGAAAACGGCGGCAGAGCTGTGTACGTGTACGGATCTTTTGTGTCCGAACCATCCGGCAAACCATAATGACGGGTGCACAAGGTGTATAGAAAAGAATCTGAAGGCGCGGGAAATTCCCAGCTGTTTTTTTCACGCGCTTCATATCGGAAACGAAAAGCACGGCTATACCTTTGAGGAGTTTATGCGCATGGTAGCCCTGGAAAAGGGAATTGCGCTTTCGGAGGAATAAGCCGTGGCGGAATTGATCGTAGACAAAATAACGCATTATTTTGATCAGGACCGCGTGATACTGGACGAGGTCAGCTTTCAGATCAACGCCGGCGAGCGCGTGGGGCTTCTCGGCATAAACGGCGCGGGAAAAAGCACGCTGCTTCGGATTATCACAGGCGAGCTTACGCCTGTTTCGGGGCGTGTAATCGCATCGGGCGGAAAGCGCGTGGGCTACGTTCCGCAAATGCCCGTGTATCCCGGGGGCGCAACGGGCGAGGATGTTATGAAGCTGGCGTTTCAAAGGGCGTTTGAAATCGAAAAGGAAATCAATCGACTGGCGGCGGAGCTTTCGGATGATGCGGATGACAAAAAGATGAACCGGATTTCCGCTCTTTCCAATGAACTGGAAGCGCTTGGCGGCTATGATTTTGATGTACGCATCAACAAAACGGCAAATGGCCTTGGCATCACAAACGAAATGCGCAATATGCCGTATGAAAAGCTGTCCGGCGGAGAACAGATGCGCGTCAACCTTGCCAAACTGATTCTGGAGGACGCCGATATACTGATTCTGGACGAGCCTACCAATCACCTGGATCTGAACGGCATTTTGTGGCTGGAGGAGTACCTGAAAACCTATCGCGGCGCGGTGCTTGCCGTGTCGCACGACCGGTATTTTCTGAATAATATAGTATCGCGCATTATTGAAATCACACGCTTTGGCATGGCATCCTTCTATTCCGGCAATTTTGATTATTACGCCAGGGAAAAGGAGGAGCGCTACGAAAGGCAGCTGAAGCAATTTGAAATTGAGCAGGCGAAAATCCGACAGCTGGAGGAAACTGCGCGCAGAATGCATACGTGGGCGCAGGCGTACGACAATCCCTATCTTCATAAGCGCGCTTTCGCGATAGAAAAACGGATCGAATGGCTGAAGCAGACGGACAAACCGGTAAAGGACGCAAGGCTGAACGCAGCATTTGCGGGCGAAAAGTTTCGCGCGCAGGAGGCCGTGGTAATCAAGGGCGTTTCGCACGGCTATGGCGACCGGCGGTTGTTTTCAGGTTTCTCGGCATTGGTGCGCGGCGCAGAGCGCATAGCGATTGTCGGCGGCAACGGAAGCGGAAAAACCACGCTTCTCAGGATTCTGCTGGGCGAGGAAACCCCTCTGGAAGGCGCGAGCAAAACGGGTCCGTCGGTCAAGCAGGTATCCATTCCTCAGAAAATCGAGTTTGCGCATCCCGAGCGCACCCTTCTGGATACGCTTTTATACGAATTGCCCGTTGATGCGCAGGGTGCGCGCGACCGGCTGGGTATATTCATGTTTGGCGGCGAAAACGCGCTGAAAACCGTGTCTCAGCTTTCGGGCGGTGAAAAAATGCGCCTGAAAATGTGCATTGCCATGTATTCGGGCGCGAATCTGCTCATTCTGGACGAGCCTACCAACCATCTGGATATTCCCTCCAGAGAGTGGATCGAAAACGCTGTGTCCGCTTTTGAAGGCACGCTCATTTTTGTGTCGCACGATCGCTATTTTATCAATAAATTTGCCACCCGCATCTGGGAAATTGAAAACGGCTGTATCCGGGACTATGACTGCGGCTTTGAAAAATACCTGTCCATCCGTCGGAAGGAGGAGATTCATAAAAAATCCGCCTCTGCTGCGATTCCAAAAGCCGAAAAGCCCGGAAAGCCCGAACCAAGAAGCGGAAAAACCGAACGCAGAAAAGCAGCGCTTGAAAGAGAGATCAATAAAAAGGAAACGGAACTGGAGGCGCTGCGTCTTGAGGAAACGCAAAACGCCTCCGACTATGTATACCTTCAGGAAATCGGGGAGCGTAAAGACAGGATTCAGCAGGAGATCGATCAGCTGTATGATGAATGGTATGCCTGCGACGGGTGATCGGGAGCGATAGAAAAAGTGAAACGCCGATTGTGTTCCATACACTGGAACACAGCCGGCGTTTTGGCCATCAAAAAAGTTCCTTTTTTGATGGGAGGGCCGATGACCTGAAATCCTGCGGGATTTGAAGGCGGCGACCTAAATGGGGGAAGCGTTTTTTGTCGCTTCGTTTTGTAAAAACGCGCGATTTCGCCGTACATGCCGCCGAAATCGATTGGACATGGAGTTTATTGATGATCTGGGGCTTGCCGCCTTCGTTTTGAAGGCAGCAAGCCCTTTTGGTTGATTATTGACCGGAGGGTGTGCCGCGGTACTCTGAGGGTGTGATTCCGTTGTTGAGCGTTTTGAAATGACGGATGAAAGTATGGGCTCCGTTATATCCGACCTTCTCCGCGATCTCACGGATGGTGGCGTTTGTTTCCGCGAGCAGCCTTTTCGCACAATCGATTCTGACCATGTTCAAGTGCTGAATCAGCGTATTGCCGGTTGCTTCCTTAAACAGCTCGCCAAGATACCGGGGATTCAGATCTACGCAGGAAGCGATATCCGCAATGGAAAGATCTTTGTAGTAGTTGTTTCTTATGTAATCTATCACGGTTGGGACGTGCTTTCCGATATAGCCGCTGTTCAACTCCGCAGCAGACCGGTGATCAAACAAGGTCATCAATAGCGCTGCGGTTTTTTCATTGAGGCTGTCCAGGGTTGTGACATTGTATATGCCCGTGATATAGGACGTCATTTCATCAATATGCAGTTCATGATTGCTGAGCCATATGTCATTGACGACATTGTTTGCCAAGATGCATGTGATGTTTTTGCACATATCCACGGGAAGCTGCGCAGGCAGCAGGTACTCATTGAAGTAAGCATCCATCCCCTTAAGAACCATTTGGCGTGAATTCTGCCGAAAGCCGTTAATGATCTGTTCGGTGAAGACGGTAGGATGGGCGGGCAGATCATGCTGAACGGAGGAATCATTTATGCTGTTCATGATTTCCGAGGGCTTGTGGGATTCCGAAAGCCTGCTGGCGATATAGCAGGAATGAGACACCTTTGTCAGGGAATCCACACAGGGTCCGGTGAAGAAGAGCAGGGATACGTCATAGTCGCTCTGAGCCAGTGTGTTCACCTGATGAAGAGAGGCGTTGAGCAAAGCGCTTAGGGTTTCAAAAGAGGTGTTATGGTTAATGAAAAAATAGATTTTATTATCAAGTGATGTATGGAAATAAATGCGGTGGGCGGCTGACAATTCTCGCTCAATCAGGTCTTTGATAAACAGCGTGACGCTGTAGGCGGTGGTGGCGTCGTCCTGCAATTTCGTATCGTCGATGGTGGTAAGGCATACGAAGCCTGTAAAGTATGGATGCTCAAATTGCAGGTTGCTGTAAGCCAGATGCTCTTCCAGCTTCTGTTCAGAGTGTATATGCCCCAGAATGATATCCGCAATGACCGTGCTCTGGATCAATGAGGCATACTTTTTTTCGCTCTCGGACATCTGCCGGTTGCTTGTGATGAGCTGATCGATGGCATCGTCCAGGGCGGCAGAAGGATCAACCTCCGCCGGAATGGGATTGCCGGTTCCATCACCGATTTTCTGAATCAGCGCCTGTGAACGGTGGGATGTGATCCTGGAGAAGAGGTATATCAGCAAAAAGAATGCAAACACGCTGGCCAGATAAATCAGAAGCAAAATGCTGATCGAAGGCAGGCATGCATTGATCAGCTGCGTCTTGGGCACTAAAGATGCGCAGTAAATTGAGGATGAATCCAATTGCTGATAGTACAGGTATTCGCCGGGCAGTGCAAGCATACCCTTTCGGTCGGAAAAATCTCTTGAAAGGAGCTGCTGACGCAATGTGTCCGCTTTGTTCTGGTATCCGTTGGCTCCCATCACCATATCGCCGGAGATCATAAATACCTGTTCGTATCGGGAGAAACCATTGAGCAGATTGTCGATATTCAGATTGATAACAACGAGATCGTCAGCAGAAAAAAGCTCGAAGGGAATGCGGCGAATGATGGTCAATACGTTGACCGGCTGAACATAAGAAAGACCGCCTGTGGCTATTTGGCGGCAGCCATACCAGATAGCAAGATCGTCCGCTTGACATTGATCCAGAATTTCACGGTCATAAAAGGTATCAAGGTCATACAATGTTTCCTGCGTGAGTACCTTTCCGGAACGGGTAAACCGGATGTATACCGATTCTACCATACGGTTGATTTCCGATGTACGGCTCAGGATGTTGGAAACCTTCTTCAGGTCGAGCATACAAGTGCCTTTCAGTTCATCCAACTGACCGAGGGAAGATAATTCCGGTATCGAAGCAATCTCCACCGACAGCGCATTGCCGAATACCAGTGAATCCGATAAGGAAGCGGCCATATTGGACAGAGCGTCTGTATTGTCGCGATGGAACAGCTCGCCGGTTCGCTGGCAGAAGAAAATACCAAACAGAACAAACACCATCGTCAAAAGTAAGATCAGAAATAACCAGTAGCGTTTCAAGTTGTTTTTGAACACGGACATCATTCATCCTTTGCTGCATCGGCATGTTGTGTTAAGAATCAGTTTAGCATAAATCTCCGTGAAAATCAAATGAAAACGCCTATGCTATGATCAAATCTGACGAATCGTGCATAGAATCTGCGGATTATTCATGTTGGTTATGCCAAATCAGGCGGAATAACTGACTTATTGAACATCATAACTGACGTATTGATTCTTTCTTTTTCTGCCATGCGTACCATATAATTAAAGTAACTCAGGAACTGTTTTGTACGCAAATATTTACAGCGCATCTTCTTCAGGGAGAACTGTTGAAAACATCAATATCCATATCATACTGCATTGGCATCATAGGCAAGTGAATCCGGCATTCGGTTGTAAACCGGATGTTTGATTATATTTTAAAGGAGGGTACCACCATGAAGAAGACCATGATCCGAAAGACGTTGGCGTTCATCACCCTGTTGACCGTACTGATGCTGTCTGCGACTTGCTTTGCCGAAGGCGAAGTGCCCGCATATGTGGCTGCCGAAGGCAATCTGCTGATCAACCCGAGCTTCGAAGAAATTCAGGACCCGGCGCTCTTTGAAGGCGATGTATTCCCCGGCTGGACCTATGAAACCGATGCTGTAAGCTGGAGCGTTCTGTTCTCCGACGGCCCCGGCTACACCGGAAATATTGCCGGCGCTACCTGGTGCGGCGATGTCTTCAACTTTAGCGTACTGCAGACCATCGAACTCGCCGAAGCCGGCACTTACAAGGCTTCTGTATGGGTTGCGCTGGGCGAAGCGACCTTTGGCGACTCTGAGCTTCGCATCAAGGATGCCGAGGGCAATGTTGTAGTTTTCGCCGCGCTGCCTGCCGTTGAAAACAACACCAATTCCGAATACCAGATCATCGAATTATATGATGTTGCTCTTGAAGCGGGCGTTTACACCTTTGAACTCTTCGTTCCCTGCACCGCTGTTGGCAACAACTCCTTCTTCCGCATTGACGAAGCCTTCCTGGGCCTTCAGTAATCGAAACAGAATAAGCAGTTCTTACCCTCAATCACTGTCACGGGGAGTCAATACGTGACGGATACGGGATAGGAATACAAACGTCATAGTTGATACGGGTAACGGCCCTGTCGATTCCGGTAAGGGCGGCAGGGCCGTTACCGTTGTTTCTGAAGTGCATTTAAATAATCCTACGGTCATCAGAATCATTTTTCTGAGCCAAATCAAGGAGGACAGCGTATGAAGCGAGGCCGACCCTGTATAGCCCTCCTCCTGGCAGTGCTGATGCTCTTGTCTGCATGCGGCCAGAATCCGCTTAACTCTCAAAAGAACGATACTTTGGAAAACGCTTCATCACCCGAACCCATAGAACAACCGGTTCGCTTGATCAATGATTACACCCCAGCGGCGAATGCGCCGCTTGAGGTTAAGGGAACGAGCTATTACGTTTCCGAAAAAACAGGAAATGACAACAACACAGGTACGCTGGAAGCCCCTTTCAAAACGATATCCAAGGCTGCTTCTCTGATGAAGGCTGGCGACGCCTGTTTTATTCGCGAAGGAACCTATCGTGAAACGGTAACGCCCGCCGGCAGCGGCACATCTGACGCGCCGATTCTCTTTTCGGCATACAACAACGAAAAGGTCGTCATCAGCGGAGCCGATATCGTTACCGGCGATCTTAGCATATATAAAGATAACATCTATACAGCAAACGTAACAGGAGATCTTGGAATCGGCAAAAACCAGATCTTTGTGGACGGCGAAGTTGCCATTGAGGCGCGTTATCCCAATGAGGATGTCAGGTCCGTGTCTCCCCTGAAGGGCAGCTATTCTCCTCTGTTCCCAACGCGCGGCCATTTTTCGGTGGATTGGGAAAATTACACGCAGATTTCCGGCTCATATCTGGATCAGCCGGACGATTTCTGGAAGGGCGGACTGTATGTCGGCGGCAACAACGTTGCCTGGGTATGGCAGACCGCAGACATTGTTTCCTCCAGAAGCGGACTTCTGACGGTGTCGGATATGACCGGAAGATGGTGGTTTCCCAAGGATGTGCAGACAGCCTATTCGGCGGAAATGAGCGAAGGCTACATTACCAACTCGCTCAATGCCTTGGATATGCCCGGTGAATGGTACATCGGGGACAATCGGCTGTACATCTGGATGCCCGAAAGCGATGCGCCGGGTAAGCACACCATCGAGATGAAAAAACGCGTGCTGGCGATGGACTTGACAGACAAAAAATATATCTATGTGTTCGGCATTGACTTTTTTGCCGCCTCTGTAACCCTTGCCAGGGCGGAAAACTGTACGCTGGACAAAATGCATGCCCAATATACCAGCCATTTCCAGAAATTTGCTGATGCCCGCGACGGCTATATCGACGGACAAAAAAATGCCGAGAAAACACCGATGTGCGGACAAGTCGGCATCTATGTCAGCGGCAGGGACAACGCCGTTATCAACAGCACCATTCAATACAGTGCGGGCGCGGGTATCTACCTTGCAGGCCTGAGGACCACCGTGGAAAATAACCTGATTCAGGATACCGGTTACGCCTGTACGTATGTATCCGGCATCTTTGTGGATGAGGAATTCGGCACCAGAAGCACTGCGGAAAACATTACGGTCGGCGGACACTCAATCCGTTATAATACGGTTTGCAATACAGGGCGATCTGCGCTCAGCTTCAATTCACTGGCCGGAAACATCGCGCAGTATGCCGGCAGCGATATCTCGTATAACCGGTTTTATAATACGGTGCTGTTTACCAGCGACGGCGGCGCCTTCTACGCGTACTTCGTCAACTTCAGCGCAGACAGCGTGAAAACCAGATTCCATCACAATCTGGTATGGAACTGCTTCCGCCGCTCCGGTGAGGGCATTGTTTATACGGACAACCGCTGCGAAGGCATTGAACTGGCCGACAATCTCGGATGGGGACACCCCTACGCCAATCAGTACTTCCTGCTGGTGAAAACGGACACCAAGAATCAGGAGAATAAGCCTGTTATCGGAGACAACAATGTATTTCTGGAAAAAACGGAAATCACGCCGGAGGCGCTGACGCATTCGTCCTATCCCGGCGGAGAGAGCTTCTTTACAGGCGTTAAGCACGGCGTGGATCCGGACAGCCTCGTCATTCCCGAAACCATCAAACCGGTGCCTTATGCGCCGCCGCAGGACGCGCTGTCCCGCACGGGCTGGACGGCTTCCGCTTCCTCTGAATTCAGCGAATACGACACGCCTGCAAAGGCGATCGACGAGGACGCCGACTATTCCAGCTGGCGTATCGAAGAAAACGCGCAGCAGCCGGGTGACTGGTTTATGATCGATATGGGAAAACCGGAAACATTCTCCCGGATCGTGATGAAGTGCGGAACGCCCAAAACTTACAACAGTCCGCGTTCCTATACCGTAAAGGTCTCCAGCGACGGCATAACCTGGTCTGAACCGGTAGCGATGGGCGACAGCTGCGAGAGCGTTCTCGACATTCACCTATTAAGCGAACAAACTGCCCGGTATGTGCTTATCGAGCAGCAGGAAAAAACAATGGCGTCCTGGGGACAATTCTGGCGAATCATGGATATCCAATTCTATAAAAAATAAGGGGGATCAATCATGAAGAACTTTGTTAGGACCCTGGTTTTGCTCGTTATGTGCGTGTTGCTTGCAGTAGGTACTGTCACACCGGCATTTGCAGAGTATGACGTTGTCACTCTGGATCATGCCATCTCGTTTACCGGAATGGAGCTCAACGACCCCATTGACGGCATGTGGCAGGGCGAAAAGGAAAATCCGGATACGAAGGGCGTTGTTTCATACAACGAGGGTATCTCGGGCGATGGCAAGAGCGTAAAGCTCAACGGCTATCAGTCCGGTAAGAACGTCTCTTACGTTTACACCGATCCCAGCGAACTGCATAACAAGCTGATCAAGTTCCGCATGGTCTTCGACGGCACGCTGCCCAACATTGACGCCTCCTTCGTGTCTTTTGCACTGCGTGTACCGGAGTATTCCTCCAAGTTCTTCTGGGATTCCTACTGCTATTCGATTCTCATTAAGGGCCACCGAGTCGAAGTACAGAAGCATCCTGCCAAATATCAGGGCAAGGACAACAACCTGGGCGGAACGAAGGGCAAGACGCCTTTCATTGCCGAACTGGAAACCCCGTTCAAAGCCGGCACCTATGATGTGGAAATCGGCGCAATTGACGGCATTTCTCCCAACACCGGCAAGGAAGCCGTAAACCTGATTTTCCGTCTGAACGGCAAAGAACTCGTCAATATGTGGGATGATTCCGGACGCACGCCACCCGTAACCAATCAGGGATATTTCATCATTGCGCCCATCTTCACTCAGGAAGACGTGCAGGATGAAGTAGCTGCCGATCAATCCCGATCTAGCATTACCATTCTGCCCTACAGCGAAGAACCGCTTCCCCTTGAAACAAGTGAAACGGTAAGCGCCGAAACGCCCGCTTCTGTTCCCGCTGCCGACCAGGCGCCCGCTGCGGAAGCTGAGGAAGCCTCCTGCGGATTGAGTGCAGGCGCGATCATCGGCATTGCAGCCGGCGTTGTCGTCGTAATAGGAGCAACTGTTCTCATCCTTATAAGACGCAAAAAGAAGTAAGAAGAAAGGGGAATTACCATGAAGAACAAAAGCCTGCTGAGGCGTTTGTGGGAACAACGTCAGCTGCAGATGATGGTTATTCCCGGCATGATTTTCATTCTGGTTTTCTTCTATTTTCCGATGTATGGTCTCATCGTTTCCTTTCAGAACTATAAAATAGGCGATCCGTTGTTTTCACTGAACGCTGATTGGGTAAACTTCAAGCATTTTGATACCTTTATCCATTCTCCGGAATTTGGGAATATCATGCGCAACACCATGGCTATCAGTGTACTGCGCCTCCTCATTACCTTTCCCGCGCCGATTTTTCTGGCCATTCTGATCAATGAAGTCAAGAACATGCGATTCAAAAAGATCTTTCAGTCCATTTCCTATTTGCCGTACTTCATTTCCTGGGTTGTGGTTGGCGGCCTGATTGGTTCCCTTCTGTCTTACAACGGAACCATCAACGGCCTGCTCACGGGACTAAAACTGATTGACGAGCCCATCATGTTCATGGGTGAGAAGAGCATGTTCTGGTATATCTTAATTGGAAGCGATCTGTGGAAAAACGTAGGCTGGAATACCATTGTTTTTCTGGCAGCAATGGCTGCCATTGACCCGGCGCTGTATGAGGCGGCAAACATTGACGGCGCAAATCGCTGGCAGTTGATTCGGTTTGTCACATTGCCTGGCATCGTATCCACAACGATCATTGTGTTCCTCATGACTGTAGGAAGCCTTCTGACATACGGTTTTGAGCCGATCATGCAGCTGACGAACAACCTGAACAACAAACAGGTGCTGGAAGTGGCGGAAATTGTGGATACACACGTGCTTAGAATGGGTATCAACCTGGGCAATTATTCCTACGCGACAGCTGTCGGACTGTTCCGCTCCGTGATATCGGTTGTACTTTTGACAGGTGCAAACTGGATCTGCAAGAAAAAAGTCGGTACCGGACTGTGGTAAACTGCCCTGCAGCTTAGATGAAAGGTTAGATGCTATGAAATTGAAAGCAAAGCCAGCGTACGGGCAAGAGAAAAAGCCGGAACGTGACCGCCTGCAATTTCAGAAGAATACGATCATGATTATTCTGCTGATTGGCGCGGCGCTGTCCTTCCTGCGCTTGCCACTGCTCAACGTGATGCACCAGAATCTCTCTTTTTCTGCGTCGGAACTTATGTTCAAGCCAGAAATAACGATGAAGGTACAGGCGTTGGGCAGCGGCGGCAAGGCCGTTCTTTCCTCTCCGGTGTGGGCCATACCCATGGCGCTGATCTTCATGGTTGCCGCACTGATATGTATCTGTACAGACCGTAACGCCCGGAAAATCTTCCGCTGGGGACGGATCATCAGCGGCGTGCTGGCAGCAGTGTGCGTGATCCTTGCGTTCATGCTTTTGTCTGTTGATATTATGAACATCGAAATCCGGATGGGTATGGGCGTACTTATTACGATCCTTTGCCTGCTCGGGTACATAATCTACGCCGTTTGCCAAAAGAAAACTTCCATATTTGAGGTGAATATCTATCTGATCCTGACTCTGCTGGCCGTTGTACTGGTGTATCCTTACATCAACACGCTGGCGCTGTCCTTCGATGCGTCTGGTGAAAGCATAACCGCCTTTCCCAAAGAGTTCACCCTGAACAACTTCCGCTATGTTCTTGTCAATCCCAAGTTCTATAACGGCGTGCTTGTGACCGTTTCCCGTACAGTGATTGGCGCTACGTTTTCTCTGCTTTGCACATTGATCTTTGCTTACGGACTGTCCAAACCCCACTTGATCGGCGGCAAGATCTATAACAGGCTGTGCGTGTTTACGATGTATTTCAGCGGTGGCCTGATCCCTACGTTCATTGTCTACGGAAAGCTGGGTCTGGTCAATAATTACATGGTGTATATCATTCCGAATCTGATCAATGTGTTCAACATGATCCTGGCGATCAATTACTATAAAGGAATCTCACCCGCACTCGAAGAATCTGCAAAGATAGACGGAGCCAGCGACTTTCAGATTCTGTTCAGTATTATGATCCCGATTTCCGCCCCAATCGTTGCAGTGCTTGGGCTTTTCAATGCGGTCTCCCAATGGAATTCCTGGTATGACGCCTATATCTACATGATTGGAAGGCCGGATTTAAAGCCGCTTCAGAATGTATTGATCGATATTGTCAACGAAAGTCAGCTGGATAAATTCCTGGCTGATCTGCCGATTTCCATCAAGAACGAGCTGTCGCAGTCGCCTGTGGGCCAATCCATCGTTGCGGCCGCGATCATTCTCACCATTGGTCCGATTATCCTGCTCTATCCTTTGCTGCAGAAGTATTTTGTCAAGGGCATGATGCTGGGTGCTGTAAAAGAATAACAAACAATGAGAAAGGCTGGGTTGATCATGCGTAAAACAAAATGGATGCGTATCCTATCGTGCTCAGTGTGCCTGGTACTGGTTCTGGTTTTGCTGACCGGCTGCCAGTCGGGCAACAATAAAGACAAGACAGATGCCGAGAAGGACGATCTGCTGGAGTTCGAATTCTACCGAAACTACAGCTGGGATGTGGGCAAGTATGAATTCGATGAAACCAATCTGATCTCCAAATGGGTCATGGACAATAAAAAGGTAAAAGTGAATTTCACTTGGCCCGGCGGCAGCGCCGAGGATAAATTCAATCTGATGGTCGCCAGCAATACCCTACCCGAAGTTATCATGATCTCCCGCGACAGCACCTGGCTGAACCTGATCAGCGATGACGGTCTGAGCGACAAGATCATGCCGCTGGATGATTTTTACAACAAGTATGAAGGCTACCGGACCAATGTTGCCAAGGAGACCGTAGACTTCACGCGTATCAACGGCAAAATCTACGGCATGCTGAACTGGCCCAAGCAGGGCGACTGGATGGGCTACGGCACAGGTCTGGTCATTAACAGGAAGATCTATGAGGAGCTTGGCTCTCCCGATATTTCCACGCTGGATGGCCTGTATGAATACCTGAAAATGGTCAAGGCGGCGGATCCGTCCATCGTTCCCTTCCAGCCCGCTTCGGGCGAGGTAACCTTTGGCTTGTTGTGGTGCTGCTTTGGCGATGGACGAATTCCTGAAGATACCTATGGTATCATGCGTAAGGATGTTGACGGCAAGCTGGTGCACATTATCAACGATCCTAAATTCCCGGAATTCATCACCTATCTGCGCAAACTGTACAAGGAAGGCCTGATCAGCCCTGAATACTCTATCGAAATGGCCGAGCCGATCATGACCAAGCTGAAGAAGCAGAAGGTTGCTGTGCTTTGCGCCGTGGACGGCATCAACATTGCGGACTCTGCCCGCAGTATTCTGGAAGCAGCCGGCCGCGAGAATCCGTACGACTGCATTGCCCTTCCCGCAGCGCCCGGCACAGATCCCTCCACCATCGTTTCCGGTCAGTCCTCTTCTGTGGGCTGGAATGTGATCTGTCTGACCCAGAACGCCAATTATAAAGACGGCGTATATGTTGAAGGCCGCGCAGAAGCAATTTATCAGTATCTGGACTGGGTATTCTCCAATGAAGGCCAGCGCTTGATGCTGTGCGGACCCGAGGGCGAACTGTGGCAAGGCCTGGACGAGAATGACTTCCCGATCTTCAAGGAAGGAAAGTCTCTGAATCTGACCAGCGAAGAAATGAAGCGGTTGCCCGTGGGCAACTTCATGTATCCCGGCAATGCCTCTTATGTTGACTCCCTCAAAAACACCCTTTTCGGAACCCTGGATCCCTCCCAGCGTGAGTGGCGCGTCAATCAGCAGATGAAGTTTGCCAATCAGCTGCGGGAAGCGACCGAGTTCACCGGCATTGAATCCATTGACGATATCGAAATCAGCCAGATTTACGTCCGCGCCGACGATTACTGGAAGGGCAAGATGGTGGAACTGGTTGTGAGTGATGACGATATAGACACGATGATTGCCACGATCAAGAAGGATTTATACGGCAACTATGCCTATGGACGATATGAAGAATATGCGACCAGCGTGTGGAAGGAAAACCGCATAAAGATGAACCTGGACTGATCAACAGGTTTGTTTTCCGGCTTGGAACCCTGCTGAATGCAGGGTTCCTGTGCTAAAATGGAAAAGCGCGGTTTTTCTATAAAACAAAAGGAGTCCGGTCAATGAAACAGCCAATCAAAAACTGGTCTCAGATGGCGAATTGGGGGCACTACAATCGCAAATATATCAACGCCATCATGAAAAAGAAGGAATTGTTCGAAATACGGATCGGCGTATGCTCTTTAGATCATACAAAGGGCGCAGACCGCTTCACCTGGAGCGGCATCAGCGGAAATCCGTCCTTTGATTATCTTACATCCGCCCGCGTTCACTATACAGGCCCCATCAGCTTATCGGGCGGATATTCTTTTATCACCTTGCAGTATGAAGACTTCGTCTTTAATCTTGAGTTTGTCTCAAGTGCTGCCGGCTTTGTCTACAAGCTGTCCCCGGTCACCCTCAGCCGTCTGTACCGCTTTACCATTGGTTTTTACGCAGGCAGTCAGGGAAAAGAGGCTGTCGGTTCTGTCATGATGGGGGATCGCTTTTGCGAACTGCGCAATCATGCGTCCGGGACGCATTGTAAGGCATATGTTCTGAGCAGCAGCTGGACTTGTGATGGAAATACAGCGGAAGTTGACGGCAGAGAAACGGTATATATCACGGATATTCCGAATATATGCACAGATTTCTTGGAGCAGTTGCTTTCAGAGGGAAAAGCGCGTGAAGCTGCCGATGCCATCAGAGGCAATGGGGATCTTGGGGGTGAAACGGTCCTCTCTATGATTCGCGCTGCAGGCTGGAACAAGGTGTACGACCATGTGAACGACGCCTTCCAAATCGATGTATCACGGTTATGGGCTCCGGAATCCTGCTATTACAGCTTCTATTGGGACAATTTGCTGGATTCGCTTCCCGTAGCGCTTCAGCACAAGGAATCTGCTTATGACCAGTTCGAATCCATCTGCAGCGAATTCAAAAACGGACGCCTGCCCCAGTGCAGCTGGGAATGGGGTTCCTCCGGAATGATCAATCCCCCCATCGGCAGCTATTGCCTGCTTAAGGTGTATCAGCAGTATCGGGAAAAGGAACTGCTCGAACTATATTTCCGGTATTTTTACGAGACAAATCGGGTTTTGTTTGCCCAGAAAAGCGATGGCGTGATCGGACTGATTTCTTTATTGGGCCCTGAAGAAAAAGATCAGTCCCTTAAGGTTTCCCAAACCAATGCCGCCATGGCCAGCGCGCTGGCAACCGGGCTGGATAACAGTCCCATGTATGATGAGAAAGAAAACTTCATCGACGTAGGGATGAGCTCCATCTATGCGCTGGATTGCCTCTGTCTCAGTCTGATTGCAAAAGAACTTGGCGACACAGAACGCTATGATCAGATACACCTGGCATATCTTTCGGCTAAGGATGCAATCAATGAATATCTGTGGGATGAAGAAAACGGCATTTATTGCAACCGCGGCATGGACGGAACGCTGAAAACCGTTTATTCCCCCACCAGCTTCTATCCTCTGTTGGCTTGTGATGTTCCGCCTGAACGCCGAATGCGGCTGATTCATGAGCATCTCATGAATGAAGATGAGTTCTGGGGCGAGTATGTCATTCCAAGCATCGATAAGCGCCACCCAAGCTTCCTTAAGCAGGATTACTGGGAAGGGTGCGCCTGGGCGCCGATGAATTTCCTGGTATACGAGGGTCTGCGAAACAGCAGTGAGCATAAAGCGGCCTCCATGCTCGCGCAGAAAAGCGTGGCGATGTACCGGTACAACTGGGACAACTTCGGTTGGGTGCTGGAAAACTATAATACATTGACCGGCTCTATCACGCCAAACTGCGTGCCCATGTATACATGGGGAACCTTATTGGCCTATCTGGGCGTTCAGGAGCTGATCAGACCTTGTATCGATGGGATCGAGTTTGGAAATCTTTCCGGTGAAGCGCAGGGCATAGAGAATGTCCGAATCGGCGGCCGCCGGGTCGCCGTTCAGGCAAAGCAAGGCATCTTAATTGAAGCAGACGGTCAGCTGCTGATCAAAACGGATATTCCCGCCATTATCCGTTTCGATCCGGCCGAAATGGAAAAATGGCAGATCGAAACCGATACCGACGGCGCTGCTGTGACCGCATCGGGGGAACAGATACCCCTGCATACCGGCGTCAATTGTTTTACATCCGCTATTGCAAGCGCACTGTTTTCCTCCTCGGTTGACAGGGCAGTGAAGGAGGCGTTATGATATATAGTAAGAGTCATTCCGGGTTTTGCAAAGCCCCCGAAAGCATCAGCGGCGTATACCGGATATATGAGAACCAGCTTAGCGTAAGCGTTGATAAAGACTGCGAAAATGCCTTTGCCGAGTTCACGCTGTGCTTCCCGGCAGACGGCGATGAGTATGTGCTCTTTCCTGCCTGCTGTTATGATGGCAACCGCTTCAGGAGCCTTAAGCGGGAGTATCCGCCTATGTTCAAGCCCGAAGAAGCCGCAGTGGACATGCCGGTTACCATCACGGATGTCATTCGACTTAATGAGGATGGGAGCGGCAAAATTGAGGTGACCACAGGGGATGTAAGCGTTCCCTGTGTGGGCGTGTATTCCCGAAGCATGAAGCGCGGGCTTTTGTTCTTTACCATCCAGGAGATTGACGGCATCAATCTGGGTCTCTCTTATGAAAAAGGAAAGATCGGCGTCTCCTATCCTCATATGCGCAGGGAAAAGATCTACCGCTGGCCTTTCATGAATAAGCAATCCGATCCCGGGATTTCATTCAAGGCAGGCCAGACGATCACAATTCCATACAAACTGTTGGATTTCCTCTGCGAAAGTATGGAGGATTTTTATCAGGTTTTCTTTGCACATCGGAAATGTATGGGGATGGATGCAAAACGCCCGAATATCCTTCCCTTTCATGAACAGCTCGAAATCCAAATTGATAAATTCAATGCCATGAACTGGCAGCCCGGCGCTGAATTCTATCGGACAGTGCCCTTTGGAGACGCATGCCTGGCCTGGCAGCCAGGGTGGGTCGGCGGCGGTATGTCCAGCTACGCTTTGATGAAGTTGGGCGGAGAACGGGAATGGCAGCGCGGTATGGCAACCCTCAGGCATCTGTTCAGAAGCCAGGCGCCATGCGGTTTTTTCTACGAAGGAACGGATGAAAACGGAAAAATCGTATACGAACCCGGCGGCGTGAATCCGCTATTGATTCGCAAATCTGCAGACATGCTGTATTTTCTGTTCAAGCACTTCCGCCTGATCGAGGAGAGGGAGCATAAAGTCCCGCAAGATTTTGTTGCAGGAACCAAAAAGCTTGCCGATGCGTTTGTCGGGCTATGGGAGAGGTATCATCAGTTCGGTCAGTTTATCTGCGCGGACACCGGTGAAATCTTTGCCGGCGGGTCTACCAGCGGCGGTATTGCCCCTGCAGCTCTGGTGTCCGCTTACCGATATTTTGGTGACAGGCGGTATCTGGAGGTCGCCCTGGAAAGCGCAGAGCAGTACTATACCCGCGATGCGCAGAATGGATATACCACAGGCGGACCGGGAGAGATTCTGCAGGGACCGGACAGCGAAAGCGCCTTTGGTCTTTTAGAGAGCCTTACAGCTCTGTACGAAGAGACGCGGGAAGAAAAATGGCTCCATCGGGCGGAATTCATGCTTCACCAGTGCAGCAGCTGGGTTGTGAGCTATAACTACCGCTTCCCGGGGGACAGTGAATTTGCCCGCCTTGACATGAAGACGGTGGGCAGTGTGTTTGCCAACGTACAAAACAAGCATTCCGCTCCCGGCATCTGCACGCTGTCGGGCGACAGTATTCTCAAAATCTATCAATGGACGGGAGACGAAGCTTATCTTGAGCTATTAAAGGATATCGCGCTGACCATCAGCCAGTATATGTCTACGGATAAGCGGCCGATCTGCTCTTGGGATGTTCCCAAGGACGCCAGTCTGCTAAATGACGACAGCATTCGCGCGGAGCGGGAAAAACTGCCTCAGGGATTCATCTGTGAGCGTGTCAATATGTCCGACTGGGAAAGCCAACGTTGCGTAGGCGGCGTATTCAATGGGAGCTGCTGGAGTGAAACTAGTAACCTTTTGACGCTGGCAGAAGTAATCCCCTATCTTTGACCCTTAAGCAACAATGAACGGTGCGGAGGTATAATGTAATGAGCCATAAGAATCACACAGACAGGTTTTATACGGGCGTCAACTACTGGGCGTCGCATGCAGGCATTTTTATGTGGCAGGATTGGAATGAAAATGCAGTGCGTGAGGATTTCTGTGCGCTGAAGGCACATGGCGTTCATGTACTGCGGGTTTTTCCGCTGTGGAGTGATTTCCAGCCTGTCATAGCCGCGATGACATCCGGGCCGTATGTGCGGGAATTCCGGATGGCGGACGATTCGTGGCCTTCCAACCCGCATTTTCTTGAGGAAAAGATGATGGAGCGCTTCCTTGCGCTCTGTGCTGCGGCGGAAGAATATGATCTTAAGCTGATTGTCGGGCTGCTCACTGGCTGGATGAGCGGAAGGCTGTTTGTTCCGCCGTTCCTTCAGGAGAAGAAGATCTATAGCGATCCGGACGCCTTGTATTTCCAGCAGCTGTTTTTGCAGGGTTTCATCCGCAGAACCAAGCATCATAAAGCCATCCTGGCCTGGGATCTTGGCAATGAATGCAACTGCATGCAGTACACCGCCAATCGACAGGAAGCCGCAAGCTGGACGGCAATGGTCGCCACTGCCATCCGGGCGGAGGACAGCACCCGCATGGTGATTTCCGGCATGCATTCACTGGAGCCGGAAGGAGTCTGGACGGTAGCGGATCAGGGCTACTGGACGGACCAGCTGACCACTCATCCTTATCCCTATTGGGTGCCGCCCTGCAGCCATACCCCCATCGACAGCTATCGTACATTGCTGTCCGCTACTGCCCAAACGGAGTACTACGCCGGGTTGGGGCAGAAAAAATGTATGGTAGAGGAGCTTGGAACCATGGGACCCATGGTATGCGACGATGAAATCGCCGGCAAATTCCTGTGGGCCAATCTGTGGTCGAACTGGGCGCATGGCGCTCCGGGACTATTGTGGTGGTGCGGCTTTGACCAGAACCTGTTGACCCGTCCGCCCTATGACTGGAACATGTGTGAACGCGAACTGGGCCTCCTTCGGTCCGACAGAACGCCTAAGCCGGTAGCGGAAACAATGCGCTGCTTTGTCGAGCAGCAGCAAATACTGAACATTACGCTGCCCGAGAAACAGACGGATGCTGTCTGCATCCTGACCATGGGGCAGCAGCAATGGCCCATTGCCTATATGAGCTATCTGCTGGCCAAGCAGGCCGGTATAACGCTGCGTTTTGTCTGGCAGGAGCAGGATTTGCCGGACAGTCCGGTGTACATGCTGCCTTCCATCAAAGGCGCTGTCATGAGTAAACGGCGTTACGATGCGCTTCTTGAAAAAGTACGTCAGGGCGCAACGCTGTATATTTCCATTGATAATGCCATTCTGACGGAATTTGAAGAGGTAACCGGTTTCCGCCTGACCCGTTGGAGTCAGAGCGGCCAGCAGGGTCAAGTCAAACTGAAAGGAAAAACCTGCGCCTATCGCAAGGAGTGCTCCTACGAATTCAAACCGACAACCGCAGACGTGATCCTGACCGAAGAGAGCGGAGCGCCGGTCTTAGGAAAGCACACCTATGGCAAGGGACAGGTGATCTTATGCGCCCTGCCCATCGAGCGCATTGTACTGGAGGATCCTGAAAAGATTGACGAACCCTGGTACGAGGTATACCAGCATCTTTCTTCCCCGCATCTGATTGAAAAGACGGCGCCCTGTGTCGGTTTGACTATGCATCATGCCGGAAAAGATGTGTATGCAGTCCTTGTGAATTACAGCAGGGAAACTGTTGAAACAGGGCTTACAATCGGAAAACAGCTTGAGGATGTTCGCACTATACTGGGTAACCCTCAGCAAATGGAGCCCTTTGGTGTGGCGATTCTGCACGGCGTGCTGTCTCAGTCCGTAAGCGAAATACAAAAAGCGGAGACGTTAACCGATGAGTGAGAACCTGTATTGGAAAGACAAGGGCGGATACTTTAGAACATATATAGAAAACGAATTCGTACAGGAGAATGCGTTCCTGACTCGCGCACCGGAATCCGCCCCGCTGCCCAGATATGCGGATATTGCTCACCAGATCGTCCAGCCCGTATGGGAGGGCCATGAGGATGCAATTCGGATGTATCACCGCTGCTGGGAGATCGCTTTTGGCAATGTGAAGCAGCCTACGGAGGGCAGCGGTCTGATCAGCCGGTATATCATGCCGACCTTCAATGGACACATCTTCATGTGGGATTCCGCCTTCATGACTTTCTTTGGCCCCTACGCAAACGGAACATTCTGCTTTCAAAAAACGCTGGACAATTTCTATTGCAAGCAGCATCGGGATGGATTTATCTGCCGGGAAATCAGCGAAGATACAGGCGAGGATCAATTTCACCGGTATGATCCGTCCGGCACGGGCCCGAATCTTTTTGCGTGGGCGGAAATGGAATATTACTGCCGTTCGGGCGATCTTAATCGACTGAACAGCGTGTTTCCGGTCATCTCAGGATACCATCGCTGGTTAAGAAAATTCAGAACCTGGCAAGATGGCTCCTATTATGCATCCGGTTGGGGCTGCGGCATGGATAATCAGCCTAGGTTCAGGACCGATGAACCGTTCGAGTTCTTCCATGGTTTTCTTTCATGGATCGATGTTACCTGTCAGCAGATTCTCTCCGCCAAAAAATTGGTGGAAATGGCCCGTATCCTGCACCGTGATAAGGACGCCGAGGAGTTTGCCCAGGAAGCGGAGAAACTGACGCATCTTGTCAACAACACCATGTGGAACGATAAAATTCGCTTCTATGCGGACAAATTTTCAGACGGCACATTATCCGATGTCATGTCCGTCGGCTCCTATTGGGCGCTGTTGGCAGGCATCGTTCCCAAGGATCGGCTGGCCTCATTTGTTTCGCATCTGACCAACGAGAATGAATTCAATCGCTTTCATCGGATTCCAACGCTGTCTGCTGCTTCAGCTTATTATCATGAAGAAGGAAATTACTGGCAGGGCGGCGTGTGGTCGCCCACAAACTACATGGTTCTTCGGGGACTGCGGGCAAACGGACTTGAAAATCTGGCCTATGAAATCGCTGAGAACCATTTTTCCCGCGTATTGAATATCTTCAACGCAACCGGGACATTGTACGAGAACTATTCGCCCGAACACCTGCGCAAAGGCAATATCTCATGCGCGGATTTTGTGGGATGGACGGGTTTGAGCGCGATCAATATTTTCATAGAATTTATTTTGGGCATTGAAATCAATGTCCCGCAGCGGGTCATCAATTGGCATATCCGTCAATCCGAAAAGCACGGCATTGAAAAATTCAGGATCAGCCCTGATCAGGAAATTACTTTGCTGTGTGAAAAACGCAGTAATCCCCCAGAAACACCGGTCATAACATGCATTAGCACTGCCGGATTTCAGGTGAACACATTCATCGATTGAGGGCATGACATAATAGTTCAGGTATATTCACCTATTATGAAAATTTATACGGAAGCATTGAAGAAATGCTGAGGGAGACAAAAAGGCCGTAAATAGCAACTGGGGCTGTTGCACAACAGCCCGAGAAAAAACAGAGCTTTCAACCACTGGGAAGGTGGAAGAAAGCTCTGTTTTGTTGTAAAATGAGATTGAAATGAACAAAATACAACAAGAGCAGTATATAACAATCCAGCAAGGATGTCAACAGCTGAGATTGAAAATCTGCGGAGGAATAGAGTACAAAGCGGAGAAGGACGAATTCTTTCGACAAGTAAGTGACCAGCTTGGGAGACTGGATTACAGTGAACTGTATAAC
>JAZSRC010000002.1:0-13654 GCA_045538305.1 Clostridia bacterium
ATCCGGCTCTTCATCTCGCTAATGATCTCCTTATATGGGAATTAGGGAGGTTCGAACCGCTTCTCAGAAATATTTTATCTTGCTTGGCACGATACTATTTCCATGCTACTGTCTGCTGCGGAGGTGAGAGTATCAGTTAGGGGTACAAATGCTGCTGGAAGGCATTGATTATCAATCAATTATGAAAAAATCGGTGAAATAACGGCGAGCTATATATGACCGTTTCGGCGGCAGGAACTATGTGCTGGATTCTGATGGCCCTTACAGCTTTGAGGGCGGTTACTATAAATACCCCAGCGGCAATGTTTCGACCTATACTGGCCTCCAGCTTGCCGTTTCAGATGACCTGTTTGCTCATTCGGGCAATGGCGCAACCTTCCGCCTGTCTTTTGAAATCAAGCGCACGGGTATTGATGCTTCCACATCATCGACTGCTGGCGTATACTTTGGCGTTTGGGTCTATTACAGATACTATGGTACAGACGGCACAACGATCAATACGACCGGGCGTGGCTATTACCTGCGTTCTACGGACTCGGATTTCGTGGCGACGGACAGCGATTGGGTGCGCGTAACCAAAGGCCCCATGAGCCTGACATCGTATAACCCCATCGGTATCGCTTATATTTCCATCGGCACCGGCAACGCAGCTGGATGCACCGGTTCTCTGCAAATCAGAAATGTCAAGTGTGAGGTCGGCGATTCCTTCACCGATTGGAGCGCGGCACCCGAAGATCTGAATGATCTGCCGGGCCGGATGACATCGGCTGAATCCAGCATCACGCAAAACGCAAACAACATCGCCCTCAAGGTGAGCACCTCTACCTATAACATCGAGAAGGTGTATCGCGGCTCGACGGCTCCGACCACGAAGTATACTAACATGCTCTGGCTGGATACCTCTGTAAGCCCGAACCTTCTGAAAAGGTATACCGGCAGCGCATGGGTAGTGGCAGGTGCCGAGGAAGTCAAATCCAGCGGCGTTTATATCGGCCCGAATCAGGTGTCAATCACTACTGAAAACTTCCTGCTCCAGTTGCTTGATCCCAACGACAACGAGAACGTGCTGATGGAAATGAGCGCGGATGGCAATGTCGGCTTCAAGGAATTGTACGCAGATGAAGTCATCTCCGACTCCGTGGCACAGGCGTATGCCGGTTCAAACTGGCTGTGGGTGGAACCTTCTATCGAAACGCCTACGGAAACGGACTTCCGTTCGTTGGGCGAGGCTGTGCAGGTGCTGAACAATAAGTATCTGCCGAACGACGTGACGATCTATCTGCCTTGGGGCTGGGAAACCTACGAGCCGTCCGGTGTTGTCATCCGAGGCATCAGCGGGCCGGGAAAACTGACCATATACGGTTATGGTGACTCCAGTATCCTCAACAGCTACATCAAGGTGCATGGCTGTTTTGCTCACATCTGCTTTCAGAACGTAAACCTGCGCGAGAGCCGGACGCTGAACGGTAGCAATCGCCAGCCCTATCTGTGCGAGGTGACGAAATGCCATTTCGTTGAGTTCAGCGGCTGTACTCTTGACGCCAACGGCATTACATACGACTCGGTGTATGCCCGTTCCTCTCATGTTTTCCTGTACAACTGTGGTCTGTACAACGCTTTGCAGGGACTGGAGTGTTATCTGGCGCAGGGCAATATGAAGGACTGCTGCGGTTCCTGCAGCTGGTCGATGGTATCTTACGCCAGTCTGGTTATCGCCAGCGGCACAGTTCCGGCAGGCAGCAGAGGCACAGGTGAAAACGGCTTGCTTTACGCGAGCAACGTCACCATTGATTACGGAACAGCGATTCCGACGATAACGCCTGACGAAACGGGCATCCTGTACGCTACTACTACCAAATCGTGGCGTGGCAGCTGGCGAAGTGATACGCTGGATGTCATTCAGGGCGTGTATTACGACAGCGGCTATAGCTCGTCCCTTAACTGGAATCGAGGCTGCATGTGGTTCAGCAATGCAAGGAACCTGCTCTCCGGATGCACGGTTAAGAGTGCGACGCTCACCTTGCATCGAAAGACGGGCTCCGGTTCCAGCGCGGCAAAGAGTGTATATCTCTGTGCGATCACGAACACCTCCGCCAGCGGAACGCCCAGCATCGCCAAGAATTACGGTTCAATCGGCACCATCGGACGCGACAAGCAGGTTACTTTCGCAATTCCCGTGGATGCTGTGCAGGGTCTGGCTGACGGCACATATGGCGGCCTTTGCCTGTATGAAACACCTTACAACTTCGGTTCGTCCACCTACTCTAACGCTTATATGCGCATGAGCGGCACGGACACCAACTACGAGCCTTATATCGAATGTGTATTCAGCGGCAGCACGGCTGTCGGCTAAGAAGGAGGACAATATGAATATCGTTATTCCCCTCGCAGGGCGGGTGCGTATGTGCATCCGCTCTTCCTTTGTCGTTGCCCAGCGCACCGACGCTATTCACTTTGACCTGACCGGCGATTCCTTTAACCTCATGCAGGTAACGTCGGATCAGGTCTTTGTTTTGCCCGACGAGATTGAGATCTCCGAAGGACAGGAGATGACCGACGAGCTGATTACCCATTCGCTTCCGCTGGAGCAATTTGTGCGGGTATCCGCCGAGGAAGCCGTCCCGGCTGCGTTGGGCCTGCTCCTGCGTCTGGCTGTTGCCGATGGCAGGCTCACGGACGCCGAGCTTCTTAGCATCCAGCCCGCTTTGGAGGGTCGCCTCTGGCAGCCGGGCATTGAGGTCAAGGTTGGCGATGTGTACACCTTCGGCGCATTCCTGTGGCGATGCTTGCAGGATCATACCACGCAGGGTACATGGACGCCCGATCTCGTGCCTGCCCTCTGGCGCAAGGTGGAGATTATCTCCGAGGATGCCGTGCGCGTATGGGCCGCAGGCATTGATTACATTGTGGGCGACGAGGTTGCTTACCCGGATGAAAACGGCGCAATGTACACCTGCCAGCAGGCGCATACCTCGCAAACCGGCTGGGAGCCGCCTGTTGTTCCTGCGCTCTGGTCGGCACAGGATGCTTCCGGCGATGATGCAACCGCCGACGATGATACCGGCCTGTTGAACGATGAAGGCCAGACCGAAGAAGCCTAAAGCCGCTCTGATGGGTGGCTTTTGCTATATCAAAGAACAGGAGGATTTCTGTATGAGGGACTTTTCTATTGATCTTGTGTGGGCCAAGCTCCAGATGGCGTTTTCCGTTATTGGCGGCTGGCTCGGCTACTTTGTAGGAGGCGTGGACGGCTTGATGACTGCACTGCTCATTTTCATGATTCTGGACTACGTCACCGGACTCATGTGCGCCGTTGCAGACAAGAAGCTGTCCTCCAGCGTCGGCTTCAAGGGCATCTGCAAAAAGGTGCTGATCGTGATGCTGGTTGGCGTCGCGCACGTCGTGGATATGTACGTTGTCGGCAGCGGCAATGCGCTGCGCTCCGCTGTCGTGTGCTTCTACCTTTCCAACGAGGGCGTTTCCATGCTGGAGAACGCTGCTCACCTTGGTCTGCCCATCCCAGAGAAGCTCAAGGGTATTCTGGCCCAGCTTCACAACCGCGATGAAAAGACCGAAACGACCGAGGGCGACGGCAATTAAGCCGCCGCTCTTTTCCTTTGGAGGTAACTATGCCTGAGAGAATCAATACCCCTTTCACCAACGAGCATTTTGCAGCCTTCTGCCTGAGTATGCTCGGCCAGCCGTACTGGTACGGCACCGTAATTTATAAATGCACCGAATCCCTGCGCAGCCGCAAGGCAAACCAGTACCCGTCCCACTACGGCTCCAGCCGCACGTCCCGTTACAAGGATGACATCGCCAAGAAAAAGGTCTGCGCTGATTGCGTCGGCGGCTGCAAGGGCTATGCGTGGACTGGCGGCGGTATCGGCGTCGTTGAATCCATCGGCACCGACAAGACCTTCTCCAGCAAGTATGGTGGCGGCAACTGCCCGGACAAATCCGCCAACGGCATGTTCAGCTATGCCAAGAGTAAAGGCATGGACTGGGGCACCATTGATACCCTGCCAGAGATCATTGGCGTCGCACTGCACAAGGACGGCCACGTCGGATACTATGTCGGCGGCGGATATGCCGTCGAATGGAAGGGCTTTTCCTACGGCTGCGTCAAAACAAAAGTTCAAGGCCGTGGATGGACGCACTGGTACAAGCTGCCGTTCATCGATTACAACGACGGCGCGGATCAGGCAACTCCGCCCAACACCAACGTCACGCTCGGCTCCCGTCTGCTCAAAAAGGGCATGGTCGGCGCAGATGTCAAAGCCATGCAGGAACTGCTGATGCAGATTGGTTACAAGCTGCCCAAGTATGGCGCGGACTCCGAATTCGGTGCAGAAACCGAAGCCGCCGTAATGGCGTTTCAGGAAGACGAGGGTCTCAAGCAGGACGGCAAGTATGGCGACCAAACCCATGCTGCGTTGATGGATGCCGTTGCCGACGATGATGAAGGCAAACAGGACGAGCCTGCTCCAGAGGAAACGCCAGAGACGCCTGAGACCGAAGATACACCGAAGCCTGTGGGTACGACAGTCGTGATCACGTCCGAAGGCGGCAAGGTCAACATCCGCGTAGGCCATGGCACCAGCTATTCCCGCATCACGTCCGTTGCGCCCGGCACCACATTTGAATATGTGGCCACCGCTGCCAATGGCTGGCACGCCGTGATCGTTGGTGCGAAGGTTGGCTGGGTATCCGGCAACTTTTCGCGTATCATTTGATGAAATTGCTCGGCGAGAGAGACAACTTTCGCCGGGCTTTTTCTCCAGAAAATAAGAAGCAAGAAGCCTTGTTTTTTCGAGGTGTTAAGAGGAAGCTGGAGGCGGAGAACATGGAATTACGCTGGATCGATGAGAATACGGCGGAGGTCGCAGAGCATCCCGAAATCACGGTGAGCTTTGCGGAAGACGAGGATGATTCCATAATCGATATTGTGCTGGGTATGCTGCTTCAATCGTTCTCCAAGTAGCACCCATTGAGGAAGGAGAGCGACAATGGTTCGAGTGTACACGCTATACCGCGTTTCGACCGTAGGACAGGTCGATCACGATGACATCCCCATGCAGCGCATTGCCTGCCGGGAATTCGTTGAATCCCAGCCGGACTGGGAAATCGTTAAGGAGCTCTACGAAAAAGGCGTATCTGGCTACAAGGTGAAAACCGATCAGCGCGACGCCATCATGGAGATTAAGGCGGACGCCTTGGCTGGCAAGTTCGATGTGCTGCTGGTTTTCATGTTTGACCGCCTTGGACGCCGCGATGATGAAACGCCCTTCGTGGTGCAATGGTTCGTTTCCCACGGTATCCGGGTATGGAGCGTCAAGGAAGGCGAGCAGCGTTTCGACAGCCACGTTGATAAGCTGCTCAACTATATCCGCTTCTGGCAGGCTTCCGGCGAATCCGAAAAGACCTCCATCCGCGTCCGCGCCAAGCATCAGCAGATGGTTCTGGCAGGTGAATATCGTGGTGGCCTTGTCCCCTTCGGCTTCGACGCTGTGTACCTTGGCCGTGTGAACAAGAAGAACAAGCCCGTCAAGGACTTGGTTCGTAATGAGGAAGAAGCCGCGATCAAGGCGGAATGCTATCACAAAATCGTGGACGAAGGATACGGCGGCAACCGCCTCGCCAACTGGCTCAACGAGCGCGGCGTAAAGACCAAGCGCGGCACAACGCTCTGGAGGGCCACATCGGTTCGCGCCATGATTGGCAATCCCATCGACCGTGGCCAGATGCACTTGGGCGATACGCTCTCCGAGCCGATTGAAGCCCTGCGCATCGTGGATGATTACTATTTCTATCGGGCTATCGAGATCATTAAGGAACGTGGCCGCGAGTTCAACGAAAACCGCGAGGTTGCCCTTCGTACCGATGGCGGCGGCCTTCTTACCGGTTTCATCTATTGCGCCGAATGCGGCGAGCGCCTGTGCATCAACCACTGCAAGAAGAAGCGCAAGACCCGCGACGGCCAGATGGAATATCACTGGAACGTATACCGCTGCTATCGAAAAGTGAATAGTCGCCAGACCTGCACAGGTCAATCAACGTACAATTCCGATAAGGTGGAAGAAGCCGTACTCGGACTTGTACGTTCCTTTTTTGCACGGGTGCGCCGCATTCCGCAGGATACGCAGGTCAAGGCGGCTATGCGACGCGAGGAATCCACGCAGGCAAAGGCGCTCAAAGATGCCGAGGCTGCAATCGAAAAGGCGGCCAAGGCTGTGGCCGCTTTGGAGGAAGAAGCGGTAAAGGCCCTGACCGGCGAATCCCGGCTGGATTTGAGCATCATCAACCAACTCATGCCGAAGCAGAAGGCCGCGCTGGATCAGGCAAAGGAAGAATACCAGCGAATCCTGCTGGCAAATCAGGCCGAGGAAGAAACGCTGGCCGCTAAGCGCCAGCAAATCAACAAGATGCTGGAATGGGCGCAGATGTTCGATACCGCACCGAGGGAAACCAAGCAGATGATTCTTTCCAATATCATCGAGCGCGTGACGGTGGGCCGTGGGTACAAAATCCACATAGAGATGAAGCTATCGGCCCGGCAATTCCTCGAGCCAGATTCTATGGAGATAACAAAAATCGCATCATAATTGTGAGGGCTGCCTAATCCGGCAGCCCTTTTTTGTCTTTGGGAAAGAAGTCAATATAAAGATTCTGATCTCAAAACGCAGCACGAAGGTCAAGGATAGACAAATTATCCAAACAGTGATATAATAGCGTGAGAATGCCTCATTTTTCAATATAATTCAATAAAAGGAGATGATATGATGGCTAATCAGGACTCATATGCTGTCTTGGAGGACGTTGTCCGTCAGACTTTTGCCACAGTTGTCTGGTCGCATAAGATACAGGAAAAACAGGCCGATATTGAAGCGAACATCTACCACTGGATGGAAGTGGCGAATATATTTTGTGCGTCGCTGACATCAGCAGGCGTCATCAGTTCAATATTTACAGATAAGGTGTGGCTCAAGATAATTACCGCCTTAATTTCTTTCGTAACGGTCTTTTGTGGCGCGTATTTCAAGAGCTTCAAGGTACAGGATACGATAGCAAAGCACCGTGCCACTGCACACAAGCTTGTTGCCATCCGAAATAAACTGGTTGCCCTTTTGGCAGATATTCGCCTTCAAAATGGGAATGCTGACGTCCTGAGCGATACGCATAAGGCGTTGATGAACGAATTGCACGTCGTTTATGCTGAGGCTCCGGCCACAACAGACAGCGCAGTAAAGAAAGCATCCAAGGCTCTTATTGACAAGCAGGATTATACCTTTAGCGATGAGGAAATCGATCGGTTCCTTCCTGCTCAACTGCGTAAGGAAGTGACTGAATGACGATAGCAAGTGCCTTCACAACCTTCTGCGAAGCAATTCTTCTAAGCAACCTCGATCAAATGAAAACCACTGTCGGCGAGATTGCTAAGAAGCTCAATGCAAATTATTACGGCCTTACTTCAGACAGCACAACCCACATGTATATTGTGGGGTCAGTAGGCCGAAATACAGCGGTAAAAAATGCCAGTGATCTGGATATTATTTTCGATCTTCCAAGCAGCGTATATACGCGATTCGATAATTACGAAGGCAACGGACAATCAGCGCTCTTGCAGGAAATCAAAAATGTTCTGCTTGAGCGTTATCCAAACACTCAGATGCGCGGAGATGGCCAAGTTGTTGTTATCGAATTCTCTGCATATACAGTAGAGCTTGTGCCCGGATTCAAACAGGCTGATGATCGATTCAAATATCCCGATACGCATAGCGGTGGCTCATGGAAGTACACCGACCCGTTAAGCGAGCAAGACGAGTGTGCTGCGTGTGATACGCGCTCCAACAAAAATTACTACAATTTTTGCCATATCATTCGATGCCTGCGGAACAAAATAGGATTCTCGATGGGTGGCCTGCTAATTGACACGCTGGTCTACAACCATTTCTCATCCAATGATGATTATAGCGAATCCGGCTATTCTGATTATCTGGAGATATTCAAATCGCTCTTGTCCTATCTGAAAGGGTTGAGCAAAGATCAGAAATACTGGTTTGCTGTGGGCAGCAATCAGCAGGTTACCAATACTGATGATGGGGCGTGGATTGCAAAAATGCAGGACGCCTACGATTCTGTAAAAGATAAGACTGCCGATTCAGAGGATTTATGGCAGGTTCTTCGTGATCTGCTTGGCAAGGATTTTCCTGTCGAAACGAATGCTTCTGCATCGTTTAGTCGCATATACGCCTCGGCGGCTCCCGGGGAACAGTTTATCGACGAGATGTTCCCAGTGGATATTCGCTACATGCTCAACATTGAATGTCGAGTTACTCAAGATGGATGGCGGCCTGCACTATTACGGGAAATGCTTCGTAGGGGGCAATGGCTTAGCCATCACAAGAAGCTGGATTTCTATATTGCTGATACGGATTGTCCGCCTCCGTATTCAATATACTGGAAGGTCAGAAATGTTGGTGCAGAAGCTGTCCGGCGTAATATGATCCGTGGTGAGATCAAGAAAACGGATTCGACGCATCAGATTGAGCATACGAATTTCTATGGTTCGCATTTTGTAGAATGCTACTTGGTGAAATATGGAGTATGTATTGCGCGTGACAGAATTGACGTCCCAATCGATTGGCACTAACGATTTCGTCAGGCCGCCTAAAATGGCGGTCTTTTTTTGTATTTGACAATTTTTGTATAGCGTGATATAATCCATCTATCGGATTGAGATGAACTTGATCCGATTAGGAAGTGTAATATACGGTATAAACCGTTATGTACTCGAACCACTATGGTAGAGCACATCGTTCACATCGATGGGGTCACTGGTTCGAGTCCAGTAAGCACCACCACAAATCCTCAATTCGAAGATTGAGGATTTTTTTATATATCCAATACATGGGAAACTATTTTTTGAGAGTAGCAGATATGTTCAGTATAATAATAGTAAAGAAATAACGGTTGGATTGAAGCTCGTTTTCCGGCGAATGAAGGGGATGAACAGAGTGGCTTTTTTTGATTTTCTCAAACGGAGAAAGAAAGCAAAGACAGAAGTCGAAATGCCTTCCGGCGAGAGCAAGGCAGCTCCGCAAGAGATGACCGATGCAACCTTTGCCGCCATATTTGAACCGGAATTGGCAGGGAGGCTCAAACGCATAGGCGAGCTTTCAGAGAAATACCATTTTGGGCAGGAACCAATAACCTATGCGAAAGCGGCTTTCGTCGGGAAGAAAGGCGCTTCGGAAGCTGCGCCGCCTGAAACGTGCAGGGAACAGTCAGCGCCGAAAACATCCCCCGAATCAGTCGCGATGCCTGAACCAGACACGGCTCCCGAACCCGCATCCCTCGAAAAGCCAGATGTATATGCTTATTATACAAAGGAAGAGGATGTACCTGCTTATTATACAAAGATAGTTGAGATGTTTGCTGACGAACTGCTGAAAGCAGGTTATACGGAGCCGACATATCACAAGACCGTATATCGTCGACACGAAGATGGTCCGTCTACGTTTGTAACGGAGTTTTACGATGAACATGGAACCAAGCGGAAAGAGTATATATACAGCTATCACCATGTTCTGGAACGGTTGACTGCATGGGACGAAAAGGGCGTCTATGTAGGGAGTATGGTCACCACAGTCGCCCGCAAAATACCGGCGTTTTACATAAGCATGTACACATGCGGAGATAATAACCAGGCGAAGAGAGAATCGTACGTCCTGTCAGTTATTGATCTGAGCATCACGCCATACACAGACTGACAGAAGGAAAACATATGTACATCGCTCACCATGTCAGAGCACATCGTTCACATCGATGGGGTCACTGGTTCGAGTCCAGTAAGCACCATCCCATATCAAAGCAAAGGGGCTGTTGCACAACAGCCCCTTTGTTTTTTGTTACTAACCTTGCATATTGAAGACAATCGGTGTATCATGAAAATATAGAAATTATCCTGAAAGGACGAAAACCAATGCCTGTTACAACCGTTTTATTCGATCTGGACGGCACACTTCTGCCCATGGATCAGGATGTGTTTGTCAAAGCGTATTTTGGCAGGATCGCTGTAAAACTTGCCCCACAAGGCTATGATCCCAAAAAGCTGGTGGAAACCATTTGGCGTGGCACTGCTTGCATGATCAATAACGATGGAAGCAAAACCAATGAAGAAGCTTTCTGGGCATTGGCGGTAGCTGTATATGGAGATCAGATTCTGAAAGACAAGCATTTCTTTGATGAGTTTTATGAAACTGAGTTTGATCAGATCAAGGCAGTATGCGGCTTTCATCCGGCTGCAGCCGAAATCGTACGCTATTTGAAAGGAAAGGGGCTGCGCGTTGCATTGGCGACCAACCCTATTTTCCCAGCCAGAGCTACTCAATGGCGTATTCAGTGGGCCGGTCTCAAGCCGGAAGAGTTTGAGCTTTTCACTACGTACGAAAATTCCAAATACTGCAAGCCAAATATCGATTACTACCGGAGTATCCTGAAACAATTGGATGTGAAAGCAGAAGAATGCCTCATGGTGGGTAACGACGTACAGGAAGATATGGTTGCAGAACAGTTGGGGATGAAGGTATTTCTTTTGACAGATTGTCTGATCAATAAATCCAATACGGATATTTCTAAGTATCCTAACGGCAGTTTTGACTGCTTAAAACGTTTTGTTTCCGCCCTATAGTTTTTTAGCGATTGCAGCGCCGCTTTTGCAGCGTCTTTTTATTGAAGCGCATTCTTGGCATTTACTTCCTTTGCACAATAAAAGCGAAGGCTTACAGGCATTAAAAGATGTTGACATATCAACCTATCAGGTGTATAATTCACAAGTTGATATCTCAACGTCTTTGCAAGGGAGGTATTCTATGCTGAATCGATTCGCTCGGTTCTCTCTGGCGATTGCCGAGATTGACCGGTGCTGGCATAAGCTGGCTGCAGATGAAATGGCCAGATATGAATTGAACAGTCCCCATGCCGTCTATTTAAACGTCTTATACCAGTATCCTGAAGGAATCACCGCAGCCAGATTGGGCGAACTGTGCTCAAAAAACAAAGCCGATGTATCCCGGATGGTGTCCATTCTGGAAAAGAAAGGCCTGGTCAGAAAGGAAGGCAATGGCGACAATCGCTATCGAGCCAAGCTGCTTTTGACCGAAACGGGATGGCAGGCGGCAGAGCATGCCCGCAAACGAGCAGCAGTTGCTGTAGAACTAGCAGGAGCCGGACTTTCTGAAGAAACAAGAGATCTCTTTTACAGTGCACTTGAGCAGATAACAGCAAATCTGCAAAAGCTGAGCAAAGAAGGCCTCCCCCCGCAATGAACCCCTTCCCCATCCGCGCAGCGCGCTTTTCAGCAAACTCGATAATCTGAATAATTTATAATACATATGAGAAGGTGAGACATGATCATGAACGAGTATACCCCCATCTTTATTTCGCATGCCGAATGCGAGGATGATGCAAACCGCTTGGCAGACATATTGGACAAGCAATATGGCGCAAAGGTAACTTTGATTACGGAAATCGGTCCGGTTATCGGTTCTCACTCCGGTCCGGGAACATTGGCAATTTTCTTTTTTGGTAAGCACAGATAAATTTATGCTTTGCACTCCCGGTAACGGCAAGCGTCTGTCTGGTTGTAAGCACCATTGTAGTGCTGCTTAGATATCTGCAAAGAGGCAGACTATACATTTAGGGGGGAATGATGATTGCACTGGGCGTAGTGATTGTGCTGATAGAATATCTGCTGACTGTCTCCTTCCACATAACGTTTGTGGGCTGGTCTGTCTATCCGCTGATCGTATTTGCGTTATTAGGAGGGCTGTTGATATTTTGGGCGATTAACAGTTCCGCACGTGAAAAATGGAAAGAAAATTTTTTATTTAGTTCCCAATTTGCTTTTGTCAGGAACCTCTTATTTCAGATTCTGGTGATGAAATATGAAAAACACAGTAGCCATTGTAACCGGAGGAAGCTCCGGAATCGGTCTGTGCACAGCCTACGCTTTGCGAGATACCGGATGCACAGTGTACGAACTTAGCCGAAGGGAAATAGTACACGACGGCGTCCACCATATTTGCGTAGACATAACGGACGAATCTAATGTGCTGAGCGCTGTCAGACGAATCGTTAATAAGCACAAACGGATCGACTTACTGATCAACTGCGCCGGGTTCGGAATTTCGGGAGCCATTGAATTCACCGATCTTTCGGATGCAAAACGGCAGTTTGATGTGAACTTCTTTGGCATGGTCAATGTCAATAAAGCCGTGCTTCCCTATATGCGTCAAATTGGCTGCGGCAGAATCGTGAATATCAGTTCTGTGGCTGCAATCGCGAGCATTCCGTTTCAGGCCTATTATTCCGCATCGAAAGCAGCTATAGAATCTTATACATGCGCTCTTGCAAACGAGGTCAGACCGTTTGGAATTACTGTTACCTGCATTCAACCGGGCGATATCCGTACCGCGTTTACGCAATCGCGCAACAAATCCGCCGTTGGAGACGATGTTTATGGCGGAAGAATCAGTAAAAGCGTAGCGAAAATGGAAAAAGATGAACAGAACGGCATGTCGCCGGAGGTAGCCGGAAAATCCATACGGAAAATTGCATTTAAGAAACATGTGAAGCTGGTTTACACGCTCGGATTTGGATATAAATGCCTGAGTTTGCTAATCAAGTTCATGCCCTGCAACCTTCGGAATTGGATTATTGGCTTACTGTATGCAAAATAACAATACAAAATGCTCATTTACAATTTCTTTGACGAATCCCTGAGTTCGTAGTACACTTTATGAAAAAACATCGCGGTACCTTTTTTTGAAAACAACAATCATTTAGAATGGCATCAATGATATGAGTAAAGATTTCTTCACAACCGAACAATGGGAAAAGCTGCTGAACATTCATACCATGCCCTCAGACTATGAGTACACCGATCAGAATCATGCGCCCTATGAGCCTACCGGTTATGGCGTACTGAAACGCCTTTCAGAAAGCGGACTGATCAAAAAGGGCGACAAGCTGGTGGATTACGGCTGCGGAAAGGGGCGCGTAGCCTTTTTTCTGGGTTATGTATTCAGTCTTTCGGTTACCGGAATTGAATACATGGCTTCTTCCCATATGTATGCGCAAGAAAATCTGAAAAACTGCGCGCTTTCATTACCATCAAAGAAGCAAATCCGCTTTTTGCATCAATCAGCGGAGGGATATGAACCGACAGACGAAAACCTTTTCTACTTTTTTAACCCCTTTTCCCCCACGATACTCTCGTCGGTTCTTGGAAAGATTGTGGCTTCATACTATATGAATCCACGCCCGATTCGACTGTTTTTCTATTATCCTTCGGACGAATATCTTTCGCTGCTTATGACAATGTCACCTTTTGAATATGAATGCGAAATTGACGTAAGCGATTTTGAAACCGGCGATAAAAGCAGGGAAAAGATATCGGTATTCAGAATTCAGCCGTAAGCAGTGAAACACCTTGCGCAGCGCCTCTAAAACCATGTCATATGCAGCATTTTTGTAGGTTTGTCAATGATCTTGGACGGTGAAAAGAGAGATCAAGTCTCTAGGGGAGAGCCAATTGAGAGGACGCATAGGGCGGGAGTTACTGCGACTTTGGTGTGCAGCTAGCTGCACA
>JAZSRC010000068.1:0-19977 GCA_045538305.1 Clostridia bacterium
CAGAACTGTATCCGGGCGCTTTTTTGATTATCGGTTTTCCGTAAGGTAGGCGTATATTTCGTCGGCGTTCGTATCGGGTTTTAAGTCGGAGGCCAAGCGGTCTTAGGAAGACAATGACTAGACCCAACTCCTTGGCTCACAGAACGACATGGCTACGATCCGACTTCAGAACTGTATCCGGGCGCTTTTTTGATTATCGGTTTTCCGTAAGGTAGGCGTATATTTCGTCGGCGTTCGTATCGGGTTTTGCGTTTGAAAACGCCTTTTCGATAATGCCGTTTTCGTCAATCACGCAGGCGCTTCTTACAACGCCCATCGACGCCTTTCCGTACAACTTTTTTTCCTTCCATACGTCGTAGGCCTGTATTGCCCGCTTATCCGGATCGGACAGCAGCGTGAAAGGGAGCGAGTATTTATCCGCAAATTTCCGGTGGGAGGAAACGGAGTCTTTACTGATGCCGATCACCTTTGCATTTAGAGCCTCGAATCGATCGAAGCTGTTTGAAAAGGCGCAGGCCTGACGCGTGCAGCCGGGCGTACTGTCTTTCGGATAGAAATACAGAATGACCTTTTTGCCGTGAAAATCAGAGAGGGAAACATTGTTTCCGTTCTGATCGGGAAGCGTAAAATCCGGGGCGGGCGTTCCAGCGCTGAGCATATGCATACTTCCTTTCGAGAGTTTTTTCTATCATACCATATTCGGGCTATTCGGGGCAACCTGCGGCTTGCGGTATGCGCGGCAAAACTTGCAAGACGGGCGGTTATTTGTTATAATACAAAATGGCTAATTTCGCGTGAAAGGAATCCGATCAGATGGTACTGCTTACCTTAAGTCACGTTTCCAAGGCGTTTGTCATGAACCAGGTGCTTTCCGACGTATCACTCTCGCTCCCTGCGGGCAGCCGCATGGGGCTTGTCGGCGTAAACGGAAGCGGAAAAAGCACGCTGCTTCAGATTATTACCGGAGCGCTTGCGCCGGACGAGGGAACGGTATCGCTCGCGCGGGGAACCACTATCGGACATCTGACGCAGCATGCCGATATCGACAGCACGCTGACGGTTACCGAGGAACTTTCGCGCGTATTTGACGATGTAAAGCGCATGGAAGCGCGCCTTCGCGAAATGGAAGCGGAAATGAGTGATATGCATGCCGACCCAGAAAAGATGGGGCAGCTGACCAATGCGTACGATCGACTGATGGCGCGCTATGAGGATGCGGGCGGATATGAATGGCCCAGCCGCGTGCAGGGCGTGCTTGCGGGACTCGGTTTTTCGGAGGAGAGGCGCAATCAGCCTGCGCATCTGCTTTCTGGCGGTGAAAAAACGAGGCTTTCTCTTGCCAGACTGTTGCTCAGGCAGCCCGATCTTTTGCTGCTGGACGAGCCGACCAACCATCTGGATCTGGCCAGCACGGAATGGCTGGAGGATACGCTGAAAAAATACAAGGGTACGGTGCTGGTTATTTCGCACGATCGCTATTTCCTGAATTCCGTATGCGATATGATGGCGGAGCTGCGCCAGAGGCATCTGACGCAGTATACCGGCAATTACGATCAGTTTGCCGTAAAGCGCGAAGCCGATCTTGAGCGGCAGCTGAAAGAATACAAAATGCAGCAGGCGGAGATTGAACGGCAGGAAGCCATCATTCGCCGCTATCGAATGTTCAACAGAGAAAAATCAATCCGTGCAGCCGAAAGCCGTGAAAAACGCCTGGAAAAAATGGATCGCCTGGAGAAGCCGGTAGAAGATCAGCGGGTGCGCTTCCGCTTTGAAGCCAGGCGCAGATCAGGCGACGACGTATTGATGATCAAGGATCTCAAAAAATCGTTTGGTGAACGAACGCTCTTCAGGAATTTTTCCTGCACGCTGCGCGCCGGTGAAAGAATTGCGCTGATCGGCCCGAATGGCGTTGGTAAAACCACGCTGTTAAATATCATTACCGGTTCGCAGTCGGCGGATACGGGCTCCGTTCGATATGGCGCGAACGTAGACATCGGTTATTACGACCAGCAGCAGGCTTCGCTCACGCCCGAAAAGCAGATAATGTCTGAAGTGTGGGACGACTTTCCGCAGATGGAGCCCGACCGCGTGCGGTCTACGCTCGCGCTGTTTTTGCTGACAGGCGAAGATGTATTTCGTCCCATCAATACGCTTTCCGGCGGTGAACGCGGACGCGTGGCGCTGGCAAAGCTTATGCTGAGAAAGGATAATCTGCTGATTCTGGACGAGCCGACCAACCATCTGGATATGGACAGCCGTGAGGTGCTGGAGGGCGCGCTGGACGGCTTTGACGGGACCATTCTGGCCGTTTCGCACGACCGTTACTTTATTAACCGCGTGGCGACGCGCGTGATTGAAATGACGGCGGACGGCGTTACCGAATATGTAGGCAATTACGACGATTATCTGGAAACCAAAAAGCGTATTGCGGCGGGCGAAGCGATTTTTGATACGCAGGGCAAAACGCGCACGCAGATCGATAAGGAAAAGAAAAGGGAACGCCTTCTGCGCGAAAGCGAAAAGGCAAGAAAGGCGCGTTTTCAGAAGCTTGAAAAGGATATTCAGGAATATGAAGACAGGCTTTTGGAAATCGAGGAGGAAATGGGCCTTCCCGAAACCTGGCAGGATCGGGAAAAGGCGAACGCGCTCGAAAGCGAGCGGGTAAAGATCAATGAAATGCTGGAAGGTATGTATGAGGATTGGGAAGCACTTGCCGAAGTTATGTAGCGGCGAGGAGGAGATCATGTCCTTTCGGGATGGAATCGCGCTCAGAATCAGGGAGTTCTTTGGCGCGGTGCATTTACCGGAAAGGTTTGCAGCGGCATATGCGTTTTTGCTTATGCTGCTGCATCCGCTTGTATACGACAATTATTTTTTCAATATCAACCGCTTTAAATTCGCCGTATTTGCCTATGGCGCGTTTGCAGCGCTGATTGTATACCTGCTTCTTTGCCTGCTCAGAAGAAGAGCGATGGCCGGCCAGACGTACGAACCGTTTCGACTGACGCTATCGGATGGGGGTATGGCGCTGTTTGTTGTGGGGGCGGCTGTTTCCTGCGCAATGTCGAAGGACTCGTATTCGGCGTTTACGGGCGACGAAGGACGGCTCACCGGACTTTTGTTTGTGCTGGCGCTGGGCGCTGTGTACATTGTCGTATCCCGTTCGGTTCATGCGCAGAAGTGTGCTGTGGCGGGTCTGGCCATTTCGGGCGCCGTGTGTGCGGTTGTGGGCATTCTGCACTTTTTTTATGTCGATCCGCTCGGGTTTCAGGAGAAGCTGAATAAAAAGGATATTGTGGCGTTCATATCGACGATCGGAAACATCAACTTTTTTGGCGCGTTTCTGTGTTTGCATATTCCGCTTTGCGCCGGTCTGATGTTTAGGGATCGATGGTATGTGCGTGCGCCGATGTGCCTATTGATTGCCGCAGGCTCGCTTGCCGTGGTCGTCTCGCGTACGGATGCGGCGCTGTTTGCGCCGGCTATAGCCATTGTTTTTTCCTTTTATACGGGCGTTAAGAGCAAGCGTGCCCTGGCCGGCGCGTGTTTGACGGCGGCCAGTGTATTTGCGGGATTTTGGGTATCGGGCGTCTTGATTGGCGATGATTCCCTGACGCATATGCCGTTGGACGGAAACCTGGCGGCGTATATTGCCGATGGTCCGGTTTTTATGGCGGTTCTCGCGGTGCTCTTTTCCGCAGTTGCTTTTGCACTGTTCTGTGAACATGACAGGCAGTTTACAAAAAAGTATGTTTCTCTCGTCAGGAAAATCATACTGTATTTGTTGATTCTGGCGCTGACTGCAGTAATCTGCGCGTTTATGTACTATACGTTCATCAATACGGATGTAAAGCTTACCGGGCCTATGCGCTTTCTGCGCTTTCGGGATAAGTGGGGTTCCAATCGTGGCGGCGTATGGGTTCGCTGCCTTAAACTGTGGAATGAAAGCGACTGGCGCGTGAAACTTCTTGGCTTTGGGCCGGATCTTCTGAAAAAGCCGCTTGGCGATCGTTTCGGAAAAGAAATCGCCGCATACTGCAATCTGTCGTTCAATAATGCGCATAACGAGCTGATTCAGTATCTTCTGACGCAGGGAATTGTGGGTCTTACCGGACATCTGATGGTGTTTGCCGGGTTTATCCTTTCCATGTATAAACGGGCGCAAAGCGATATCTGCGCTCGCGCGGCGCTGTTTGGCGCAATCGTTCTTTTTATAAACTCGCTGGTTTCCGTCAATCAGCCGATTACAACCCCGCTCATGTTCGCCATGCTTTCTGCTTCCGTATCGGTATTCACCGGATCAGGTGATAAAATCGAACGAGATACGGCAGAATATCCTCTTGAGGGAAAAAAACTGCACAGCAGGAGACCTCACTGAGGAGGATAGAACATGCGAAAACTTAAGTTTATCAGACGAATTGGAAAAGCGGCTTTTGAGGATGTGCCTAATGTATCAAGAGCGACGGATATGACCGGCTTGATGCCGGTGGGCGTAGAAACCGGGGCTGAGGCGGAGGCTTATGAAAATCTGTATCCGCCGCGGCCGAAAAATATCCTTCGCTGATGGATGCGGAGCGCTTGACTTTTACCGGAAAGGGAGACGCAAAAACTGTATGACGCGCGTGCTCGATATTGATCTGGACTTTTTTCTTGCGGATGTGTGTCCCTTTGCGGACGAAGGCATGCGCCCCGATGTTCAGGGCTGCGAGCCCTGGCCGGTTAATCGGGTGGAGGCGTTTCTTGAAAACCGGTGTCTGCTAGATAAAAAGCATCCGATTCCGGGGCGCGTGTTTGAAACGCATGACGGCGCGCTGTTTTTCTGGCGGGATATGATAGGGGAGGGAATGGTTACCCTGCCCTTTTCCGTTACGCATGTGGACGCGCATACGGATCTTGGCGTCGCGCAGCGCGGCTATCCGTATGTGAAGCATAACGTGCTGGGACGACCGGTGGAAAAGAGATGCGATTTTGATGCGTTCCGTGCGGCGGGCCAGCTGAACGAGGCCAATTACCTTTTGTTCGCGATAGCGTCCCGGTGGGTGCATGATATGACGAATGTGCGCAATATCCGATCGCTTCGGGACATGCCGGCGGACGTGCTTACGGACAGAGGACTTCATCTGAAAAGCGCCTTTCCGCAGCTGTTTGAATTTAGATACGGCGAGGAACCGTATGTGGCATACGCGGAGTTTGCCAACCCGGATGATTTTTGGGCGGAGGAAAAGTTTGACGTTATGTCGCTTGCCATATCGCCGCGGTATTCGCCGAAGGAAGCGGACAAATTGATTGAGGTTATTATGCAATATGCGCGTCCCCGATAAACGGGACGCGCATACTCATTCCGTCAAAAAAGTATCTTTTTTGACGGAGATAAGCCGATTTCCTGAAATTCTTCGGAATTTCCGGGCGGAAATCGGGAAGGGGAAGCATTTTTCTTCGCTTGCGCTGCAAAAAATGCGCGTTTTCGCCGCACATGTCACCGAAAACGATTGAAATGGAGAGGGCTTAGCCCTCTCCAAGCCTCTTTCGGGGTTTTCCGATGATTGTAATATGCGCGTCCCCAATAAACGGGACGCGCATACTGTTTTATGGGTGGGTTTGGGTTATTCCCGGCTCTGCAACAGGCGTGCGCTGAACAGAAGGCCGCGCCTTGCGCAGTCGCGCGCGCTTTCGTTTAGCGCTGCGCCAACGGCGATTCCGGCGCACATTGCATCGCCCGCGCCGTTGGTCTGGCAGGTAAACACCTTTTCGGGCGCAATCATGCCGTGCGCTTCGCTGTCCATATAGAAAACGCCCTTTTCACCCATGGATATCACCGTGCGTTTTACGCCCAGGGCGAGCAGCCGCTTTGCGGCGTCATATTCGTTTTGGGCGCCTGTCAGCTCCATAGCTTCGATGAGGTTGGGCTTGAATGCAGATAAGCGGTGAAGGATGGGCGTGAGTCTGGCCGCCTTTACGCAGCTTACGGGGTCGGCAATGATTGGCAGGGTGACGTTTTCCGCTAGGAACGTAAGGCTTTCCGGGGACAGATTTGCGTCGATAACGCATATGTTTGCCTTAAGAATTCTGTCAAGCACGCTTTTTAGATAATCGGGCGTGATTTCTTCTATCAGCGCCATATCATTAATAGCCAGCGCCATATCGCCATTGGAGTCGTGTATCGAAAGATAGCAGGATGTGGGAAGGGGAGAACGCTTTGCGAAATCAACGCAGATTCCCGTTTCTGCGCAGCTGTTTTTCAGCATTTCGCCCTGAGAATCCTTGGAAATTGCCGTAAAAAGGGTTACGTCAAGGCCGGCTTGAGCCAGCTGCTGCGCGATATTTCTGCCCACGCCGCCCGGGGAAAAGCGTATGGAGCCGGGGTTGGAATCGCGCCCGATCAGTGCATTTTTGGAATATCCTGTAATGTCCAGATTGATGCCGCCGATGACGGATGCGGAAAGCTTCATTTCGTTTCTTCCTCCCATTTGGCGATTTCATTCATAAATGCCTTGCCGTATGTACGCATTTTTGTTTCGCCTACGCCGTTTATCAGCAAAAACTCGGCGTTTGTGTGCGGCCGCTTGTCGCACATGTCCCGAAGGGTTGCGTCTGCAAAAATCACATAGGGCGGAACGCCTTTCTGATCAGCCAGCTGAGAGCGTACCGCGCGCAGGCGGCTGAACAACTCGTTATCGACATTCAGGATTCTGACGGTTTGCTTTTTGGCCTTTTTGGCGGTTTTCAGCGCCGGCATACTGAGCGCCGTCATGCGCATTTTTCGGTTTAAAAGCGCCGTTGCATTGGGGCCTAAGCGGAGTATGGGGTACATGCCCTCGTCGCGATCGAGGAATCCTTTTTCCACCATCTGATCGACAATCTCCGAAACCGAGGCGCGTTCATACTGGGAAAGTGCGCCATAAGTTGTCAGCCGGTCGAGGCGGCAGTTCAATAATCGCTCCTCGTGGCTTCCCATGAGCACGTTTACAATCATCGCGGTTCCGAAGCGCTCGCCGCTTTCGGATACGCACGACAGTATGTTAAGCGCAATTGGCGATATGTCCACCTTCTTCTGACCGGCCTGGCAGTTCATGCAGAAGCCGCATGTTTCAGGGGCAGTTTCGCCGAAATACTTCAGAATGTATCCGCGCAGGCATTCATCCGTCAGACAGTAGCCTTTCATGCTGTTTAAGCGCACGCGGGCCAGTTCCTTTACGCGTTCGGCCTGTTCTTCTTTCAGATTGCTCTCCTCGCCCATATGGTCGATGAAGAAATTCTGCGTGACGATGTCCTGTCTGCTGTACAGAAGCGTGCATTCTGCGCGTTCGCCGTCGCGACCTGCGCGGCCTGCCTCCTGATAATAGCTTTCAAGATCCTTGGGCATGTTGTAGTGAATGACGAAGCGAACGTCGGATTTGTCGATCCCCATTCCGAAGGCATTGGTTGCCACCATGACGGGTTTGTCGTCCATGGAAAACGCTTCCTGATTTTTTATTCGCTCTTCATCGGAAATGCCCGCATGATAGCGCGTGGCTGGAATACCCTCCCGATTGAGCTTTTCGCAAATGTCCTCCACAAGTTTTCTTGTGGCGCAGTACACAATTCCGCTCATCCCCTCATAGCGCGTCATCAAATCCAAAAGCGCGTCCTGTTTTTTTTCGGGGCGCATTACCCGGAAAAACAGATTTTTGCGGTTGAAACCCGTAATAAGTTCGTAGGGGCATGCAAGCTTCAACAGCTTTTTGATATCTTCGCGCACGTTTTCCGTTGCCGTCGCAGTGAACGCGCACATGCGCGGGCGGGCCGGAAGCGAGGCGATGAACGCGGGTATGTCAAGATAATTGGGGCGGAAATCCTGCCCCCATTGGGAGATGCAGTGCGCTTCATCAACGGCTACCAGAGAAATCGGCAGATCCTGACACAGGCGTTGGAAACGCTCGGTCAGCAATCTTTCCGGCGCCACGTAAATGATTTTATACTTTCCGCGCCGTGCGTTTGCTATGGCGGTGGATACCTGCTTTTCAGTAAGCGAACTGTTCAGGTATGCGGCGGCTACGCCCGACTGCGTGAGCGCATTCACCTGATCCTTCATAAGGGAAATCAGCGGCGATATCACGATGGCGCAGCCGGGAAGCGCCAGAGCGGGAATCTGATAGCACATAGACTTTCCTGCGCCCGTAGGCATGATGCCCAGCGTGTCGCGGCCTGACAAAATGGCGTTTATTACGTCTTCCTGTCCTTCGCGAAAGGAGGAATAGCCGTATATGGATTTTAGGATCGAGTGGATATCGCCAACGCCGGGGGTTGTTTCTGCCGGCATTTCTGAAGCGGAGAGGGTTTCGGGCGGTACGTCCGAATCGCTGGGCGGGGGAATTTCATCTTCCTCCACAAGCGAAAAGCGCGGGAAGGTTTTTCCGTCCCGCGTAACGGTTTCTGTCCACATGGAAAGGGGACGCACCCATATGCGCTCGTTGTTGGGCGTTTCGCCGCAATCGTACAGCGCTTTGTAAATTACCATTGGCTCGTCTGTTTCCGAATGCCTGGCGATGTACAAAAGTTCGTATTCGCTACCCTTGAAATGGCGGTAGCGCCCCTTTTTCGGATAATTCATCGGTTTTTCTCCTTGAGACACTTTTCGTATGCCACGCGCAGCGGGTCGCCTTCGGTCAGGCCGGTATAATCCACAATGCCGCACATTTCAAAGCGTTGCTTTTCAAGGAAACGGCGCATAACGACGTTTCCCAGATGGGTGTCTATGCGTATGGACGCACAGTCGGTGTTTTCTCCAATTTCCGCCGCCTTTTCCATCAGGCGCAATGCTGCGCCGCGCCCGCGCGCCTCGTCCGCCGCAGCCATGCGGTGAACGGTCACATAGGGCCCTTGTGTGATCCATGCGCCGTCTATGTTTGCGTAGATCGGTTCATCACCCGTAAAAATGGCGCTGACCGCCGCCAAACGTCCATCGACATAAGCGCCCCAGAGCGCATTTTCGGATATATCGTTTTCCATAATCTCTTTTTGCGGGTAGCCATCCTGCCACTGGTCGATACCGAGCTGCTTGATGGCGCTTTGGGCTTCTGCGATAATCTCCATTACCCGGTCAATCTCGGCGGAGGTTACGGGCGAGAGGGTAAAAATGCTCATTTTTTGAACCTTTCCGAACGCTTCGGCGTGTGTATTTGTGAAGGTGTTCCTCAAAAATATTATAAAAAAGGCGCTGTCTCGCTTGTGAGACAGCACCTTGCGCAAATATTAGTCGGTGGTGTAGGGCAGAAGCGCGATGGTCCTTGCACGCTTGATGGCGGTGGACAGCTGGCGCTGATGCTTTGCACAGGTACCGGACATGCGCCGGGGCAGAATCTTGCCGCGCTCGCTGGTGAAACGGCGAAGGCGGGCAATATCCTTATAATCGATATGCTGGATCTTATCTACGCAGAACGTACATACCTTCCTGCGCGGCTTGCGGCCACGGGGGCGGCGTACGCGATCGCCTCTATCTTCAGACATGCCATTTCCTCCTTAATATACTTGGTGAAAGCGGTTTGTTAGAAAGGAAGTTCGTCGTCATCAGCCTCCATCATTCCGGCCATGCCGCTCATGGGAGAACCCACGTTGGCACTCGGCTCGGGCGGGAGCGGAATCTCATCGTTGCGCATGGGACGGTTGCCGTCCGACATGCTGGAGAGGAATTCCACTTCATCCGCGACAACTTCGGTTACATAGCGCTTGGAACCGTCCTGCGCATCATAGGAACGGGTCTGAAGGCTGCCGACGATGCCGACCTTGCGGCCCTTCGACAGATAGCGGCCGCAAAGTTCGGCCTGCTGACGCCAGGTAACGATGTTAATGAAGTCCGCTTCGCGAACGCCCTGCTGATTGACAAAGCGACGGTTAATGGCGAGCGTAAAGGTGCAAACCGATACACCTGAGCCTGTAGTGCGAACCTCGGGATCGCGGGTGAGGTTTCCGACCAGAATTACCTTATTCATACAAGCACCTGCTTTCTGTTCCGGTCTTTGGGTTATTCGATTTCAGCCTTGGGGGCTTCCGTATCGGCCTCTTCAGTGGCTACGGCTTCGACAGCTTCCTGAGCGGGAGCGGCTTCAACAGCGGCTTCCTGTACAGGAGCGGCTTCACGCGGCATATAGGGCTTGAGCGGCTCGCGCTTGGCGGGAATCGGACCCTCGAAACGGATTACCAGGTAACGGAGAACTGCTTCTGCGATCTGCATATTGCGTTCGAGCTCACGGGGAAGATCCGCGGGTGCGGTGATGTACATCAGAACATAATAACCCTCGGTCTTGTAGTTAATGGCATACGCCAGGCGGCGCTTGCCCCACTCGTCTACGCGATCAACTTTACCGCCGTTCTGAACGACGATGTTGGAGAAGCGGTTGATGAGATCACTACGAGTCTGCTCTTCGAGAGCGCTGTCGATGACATACATTACTTCGTACTGGTTCATTTGCTTTCTCACCTCCTTATGGACTTGGCGGCCCTGATGTATCAGGTGAATCAGGGCAAGGATGCGCAATTACATATTATATAGGGTGTTTGTCAAAAACGCAAGTGAATGCGAAAGGTTTAACATATAATTCCTGTTAATTATGACTCTACAGCGCAACGGGCGAGGATCCAGGGAATTCGCCGGTTTTCAGCGCGTATATGATGGAATCTACGGACAGCGTGGTGTACTCATAGGATGCGATCACGCTGTCGGCGTTTTCGATCAAGCTCAGATCGTAGGGCGCGCCCAGCATAATGACGATGAGGGGCTTGCCGAGGCTTTCCAGCAGCCGGAGCGTTTCCACCTGACCTTTGCGGAAGCGCGCGTTGTAAAGGCCCATCACGAATGCGTCGCAGGTGCTTTCTCTTATGGCTTTCTCAATTCCTTCGTTGAATTCGTTCAGCGGAAGCACATGGCTTTCTCCGCCCATGGCGTTAACGGCCTTCTTGCTGAAGCACAGAGGGTTTACGCGCACATCCTCCGCGCCGTTGAGCGATAACGACGGCGGGGCCAGGAACAAGGGATTCTTGGCGTTTTTCAGCTTTTCAAGGCCGCCTGTATCCTTAAGTAAGGTCAGGCTCTGGCGGGAAAGGCGGGTGTTCAGAGAGATGCGCTCCTCGCTGTTTGCGATCTTCAGCGCATACTCGGCGTCGATTTTCGGCGGAACCAGGAGGCCATATTTTTTCTTGATATTCATGATGCGGTTGTAGGATTCTTCAATGCGCGATTTCGGAATTCGGCCGGATTCCACAGCTTCGTAAATCGCCTTTACGCCCTCGCTTACCGCTTCAATGGTGTGGGAGAAGGTCAGAAGGTCGCAGCCGGCTTCAATGGCCATAACCGCGCTTTCACCGATGCCGTAGGTTACCTTGACCGCATTCATTTCCATGCAGTCTGTTGCGACAATGCCCTTGAAGTTCTGCTTTTTGCGAAGAATATCGGTAAGTATGATTCTGGAAAGCGTAGCCGGACGGTCGGGATCGACAGCGGGGTACACGACGTGCGCGGTCATGAGCGCGTCTGCGCCCTCGTCAAACGCCTTCTGGAAGGGCATCCATTCGGTGCTCTCCAGCGTTTCGCGGCTGGTGTCGTTATAGGGAAGCTCCAGATGGGAATCGCTCTTCACGTTTCCGTGCCCAGGATAGTGTTTGACCGTTGCAATCAATCCGCCGTCCATGAGGCCCTTCATCATGGCGGTTCCGATTCTGGCTACAAATTCCGGATCGTCGCTGAAAGCTCTCGCACCGATGATTGGATTCAAGGGCTCGACATTTACGTCAAGCACGGGCGATGCGGTGGACGTTATGCCCATAGCGCGCATAACCTCGCCTGCGTTTTTGCCCACCAGATATGCTTCGTCCGTTCCGCTGGCGGCAAGAGCCATTGCGCCCGGAAACAGCGAGGCACCCTCAACGATACGGGAAACCGCGCCGCCCTCCTGATCCAGACAGATAAACGGGGCCACGCCGTTTTTCTGATAGGCTATCTGCGTAAGGGCGCCTGTCAGCTCGCAAATCTGCTTTGCGTTTGCCAGGTTGCGCCCGAATACATAGTAATTGCCTACCTCAAATTCCTCTACGAGGCGATGCGCCTGCTCGTCTGCAACGGGGGATGGGAAGCCTGCAGACAGCATCTGACCAATCATGTGCTTAAGCTGCTTATCCATTTGTACAACCTCCTGCTATTTCTACAGCTTACTCCGGGAAAAATACGCGCGTGATCTTCGCGCCGTAAGGCGCGGTCTGATCGGGAATGATATGAACATCTACATAATAAGAAAACTCCATACCGAAGCCATAATCGTTTTCCACGCACAGGCTTACGATAATCGTACCCACGCCGCTTTCGATGGCGCTTTCAATTTCCGTCCGTGCCGGGAACGCCTTTACGGGAATCATTTCCGGCATCGGGAGTTGATAAACGCCGCCTGAAAAGAGGAGAGAATAGACCTGATCCGGGGAAAGCGCTTTGATTTCATCCGCAATATCCTCCCGCGCAAGAAACACCTGCACGGCTTCATCGGCAAGATAAGCATCTGGCGCTTCCTCAAAGCTTGTTACCGACGGGCAGGAAAACAGTATTTCATACAGCGGAATGGCGGATTGGGCGATTTCTTCGGTTGTAGGAATCGGCGTTTCGGCATGGCATGCCGTGAGGGATAAAACCAGACAGATAATCAGAATGAACTTTTTCATTGTGTTCAGTCCTCCTTCCGGTAAAAGCAGCTGCCGCCGATGAACTCCCGAAGCAGACTGTTGAGCGGAACCTCGTCCTCTGCGTCGGCGGTCTGAATGTAGTTTAAGAATTTTACCAGCCTTCTGGCCAGCGTGTAATACGGCGCGTCCGGCGGTACGGCGGTCAGCATGGGATAAACGTATTTTTTCACAATCGGCAGTTCGTATGCAAGGGAGGAATTGAACATGGCGTCCGCTTCCTCCTGGAAGGGGAATATGTTTTTTTCTTCGCCCCTTCTGACCGAAGGCCACATGATCAGCGTATTTTCCGGATGCGTGGAGCGGAACGCCGCGTCGCGCACCATTCGCCGCAACAGTCGGGCGTCTGTCGTTCGGATGCGATTATGGTCGTCTATGTTCAGGTTGGTAAGGGCGCTGATGTAGATTTTGAACTTCATTTCGCGCGGAATGCCGGGGGTTAAGCGGTCGTTCAAGCCGTGAATGCCTTCTATTAATATTGGCGATGTGGAATCGACCGAAAGTCTGTGCGTTTTGTCGCTTCGCTTGCCCACTGTAAAGTCAAATTCCGGCATCTGCACCGTTTCTCCGTCCAAAAGCAGCTGAAGATGCCGGCCCAGAAGGTCGGTATCGAGCGCTTCCACGCATTCAAGGTCGGGTTCGCCGTGTTCGTCCACGGGAACATCCTCGCGGTTTACATAGTAATCATCCAGCGATACCTTTACGGGCGTAAGGCCCGTGACCCGAAGGGCGATGGACAAACGGTTTGTAAAGGTGGTCTTTCCGGACGATGATGGGCCGGCGATCAGCACCAGCCTCGCCTGACTTTTCACAATCTGATCGGCAATGTCGTAGATCTTCTTATCGTGAAGGGCTTCATTCACGCGGATGAATTCGCGTATGCCGCCACTTGCCGTAAGCTCGTTCAGATCAGCGGCGTTTTCAAGGTTCAGGATTTCAAGCCAACGCGCGCTTTCGCGGAAGGTTGCCATCAGCTTCGGCATAGGCTTATACCCCGCCGGTACCGCGGGGTTCATGGGATCGGGCAGATGAATAACAAAGCCCGTATCCAGCCATGTCAACGAAAATACGCTGACCGAACCTGTGGAAAGCGCCATTTCTCCGTAAAAGTATTCCTTCAGTCCGCCGCACGTGTACATGCGGAAATGTTCGTACGGACGGTATTTCAAAAGCTTCACCTTGTCCATGTCACCGCGCTCGGCAAAATACTTCTTTGCCTCCGTGCGCGATGTGGGAAGGAGAACAAACGGAAGATCGTCGCTGATAATCCGGCGCATGGCGCGTTCGATGTTTGTTACCACATCCTTTGTCAGCGTGATGCCGCGTACGGAGACAAACACGCCGTTTCCAAGGGAGTGTTCAAATCTTACGCGCGCTTTCGGGTATTCCCTTTCAAACGCCATGAGCATAACGAAGCGAAGGGATCTTTCATATACGCGCTTTCCCTCCTCGTCCGCATATGTCAGCACATGCGCGTCGCCGTTTCGCACTTTGGCATTCAGGCTCATCGTTTCGCCCTTTACCATCACGGCCAGCGCGCCGTCAAGCACGCCGAGCTTTTCGGCTGCATCTTTGTAAGTGCAAGCTTCGTCTATTTCCAATTCCACTGCATTCAGTCTGATCGTCATACCCATTCATCTCCCGTCCTGCCGGAAATCCCGTTATTTCGTTTCTTGCGCTTCTATCATACCATTTTTGCACGTAACAGTCAATTTCCTTAGGTCCGTACAGGCAGTATATCTTCCTGACGAAGGTAAAAATTCCAGATTTTGACCGCCTGAAAACCCTTTCGCCTTGACAATCCGCCGGCTTTATACTATAATACCGATTGCGCGAACGGAGCATAGACGGCATAGCGCCGCATATTCCGCTCCAAAGCGCGTATAATGCATATGGAAGCGTATCGAAGTGGTCATAACGGCCCTGACTCGAAATCAGGTAGTCCGAAAGGGCTCGTGGGTTCGAATCCCACCGCTTCCGCCACATCATCACCTAGTTTTTGATACAAACTGGGTGATGAATTTTTTTATACTTCAAAGGCTCAGAAACCTTGCAAACACAGGGCTTCTGAGCCTTTTGCTATTTCAGGGATGGGGTAATTTCCTTACCTGGCGATGAGGTTTTTTGCTCTTTTTCCGATCAGAACCACAAAATCGCTGTTTTCGTTTTACCCCATGACCGATACGGTTACACACAAGAACACATAATCACACACTCGCCCACACAGGAAAACAAAACTGGTGGTATTGAAACCTTATTCCGCAAATTGAAGTGTATTGTTGGTTTCAACTTATCGCAAATGTCACTAACTAAGTCACATTAACCAAGCGGGGGATGTTTTCGATTTTTATTGACAAAATTATACTGTTCCCTTTAGAATAAAAGGAAACAAAATTCATTCGTTGTAAAGGGTGCGATGTTATGTATGATATTTTCTTATCTTATAAGCATACTGACGACCAAGGCAGAATAACTGAGGATTATTATTTAGCCAAGCAATTATACGGTGTCTTGACAGATGTAGGCTACAAGGTGTTTTTCTCGGAACAGAGCCTTGCCGATGTTGGAAGTGCCAGATTCAAGCAAGAGATTGACAATGCATTGGACTCCACCAAGATCCTCATCGTTGTATTGGCCAATGCTGAATACGCATCGTCCAAATGGGTCCGCTACGAATGGGACAGCTACTATGGCGATTATCTGTCCGGCGCACGAGAAAAGCCCCATCTGTACACCTACTGCAAAAACATTTTGATAAACGATCTTCCTAGAACCCTCAGGAGTGTACAGCAATTCCATGCAGATGACGACGTTGACACTTTGTTGAAATACATGAACGCTATATTACCTGTCAGCAAGCAAAGTCGCTATCAGGTAAAACCAAATGACAAGATTACTTTCGAGGATATAGCGGACGCAGTTCAATTAGATCATATTGTTTTTCCTGGTATGGAGCATGTAGATCCCCAGGAATGCTGGAAATGGTTTACCTTAAACCCGGACATTTATGTATTTATCAAAGATACCGTAACAGATCGGGTTGTTGCATACACAAATACTTCGCCCATTACCGAAGAATGCTATGATAAAATACGCTCCGGTGAGTTTCTGACGACGAACATAACTGATGATATGATTCTAAATTTTGACATGCCGTACCCATATAGCCTTTATTTCTTTTCAATAGTAATCCACCCCAGCCACCAAAATACCAACCTTTTCTTTATGTTGGTAAATGAACTTGTGGAAAAGTTCATCCGACTGTCCGCCCGGGAAGTCTATATCAAGCGCATGATTGCAGATGCCATAACCTCCAATGGCGAAAAAATCTGCAAACTGTTCGGCATGCAGAAAGTGACAGAAAGCGCACACGATTCCACACTATACGAAATCCAGATGATTCCTCCGAATTTTAAGAAGATCTCAAAAAAAGTCAAGCAATTGTATGACTGTTATCAAAGCGTCTATCTGGAGTCTCCTTACTTGTTTGACGAGGAATAAGCCTATGGATAACATCTCGGTTAAATCATTGACGCCCACAGACCCGGACATTGACAGAGTCAAGAAACTGATGTGTACACTTTTCCCAAAAGACGAACGGTCAACCATCGAAGAACTCCTGCAGATCAACGATTCCATGGAGAGCGAATTTCATACATACTATTGTTCAAGCGAGTTTCTCGGGTTCTCTTTTATCATCTGTAAAAGCAGGATTGTGTTTCTCTATTATTTGGCAATTGCTGAACCATTTCAATCTATGGGCTATGGTACACATATTCTGAAATCTATCAAACAGACGCACAAAGATGCTTTAGTCGTTCTAAATATCGAACCCCTTGACGAATCCGCTCAGAATTATAGCCAACGCATACACAGATGGCATTTTTACAAGAAAAACGGTTTCCATCTTACCCCGTATTATTTATGCCACGAAGGGGTGGAGTATCAGATTGTATCTTCCTCAGGTTTGTTGCATACGGAAAATTATAAGATGCTTTTAGAAGATATCGCACCGGAATATAAGCAAAGTATCATCTACAGCAAGTGAGTATGATTAGAAACCGGTGACTGGGCAAAAATACAGCATCTTGGCAACGGAAACGAAAATACGTTGCCAAGTTATAAAAAACACCCTGTTTAGGGGCAAAAATGAGCATAAAAAACCTACCGTAGAAGATACGATTGTATCAACTTACGGTATTCTTTTTACCCCATTCCCCCTTCTTCCCCCTTTTTACCTCAGGGGGGAAGTCATTGTTGAGAAACGTGCAATTGTATCATATATTATGCTTAGAACCACCTAATCACTCATGTTTTGATACAAAGCATGAGTGATTATTTTATATACTTACGGACAAGAATAGCGCAAAATAGCAGGTAATTGCGACAATTTCGGGCAAAAAGTCGCATTATATCCACTGAATATGATGATATGACTGGTTGGGGATCACGCCCAGCCGGTCTTTTTTCATTTCCCGGGGACAGAAGTTTCATGAATAGTCCTTTGCAGCAGACAGAAATGCATCTACTATGGACGATTACCCAATAACGTCCATAGTTAAAGGCAATCGTCCATAGTGTAGAAAGTGGAAATAAAATGTGCCCCAACAGAAAAGACCGCAGTTAATCTTCTTCCTCAAGCCATTGGATCTCATAGTAGATATTCATCATCTCTTCAATGAATCCCCATCCGACGCAATCGGTGCTCAGGCACATTTCCTTTATCCGATCAGCATTGCGTTTATAATAGGTTTCACTGTCCAAATTGTTCAGGACACGCACAAAATCAGCAAACATGAACTCGATGCTGTAATAGAACGCTTCGTTAATATCGCCATACATGCTGGTGTATTCAACGCCGCATTCGACATAATGAAGCATCAGTTCTGCGACATTTTCTTGGTTCTTGGATACTTTCTTAAAATCGCTGATGACGGTTCTTGCATTCTTCAGTGACAGTCTGCTGCCGAAAAATGCGGTGTGAATCTTCTTCTTGCATTCAGTAACAAGCTGTTCTTCTGCGATGGCACCACACAGTTCGACATCAATGATGCTTTGCGCCTGCTTGCTGGCCTTGTACACTTTACAGACGAGAGTGGCCAATTCGTTCTTTTCCATAGAGTTCAGCAACTTTTTCAATTCAGTTATCTTCATGATTTTTCTCCCTCTTCTGTATTCATGAGCGCCCGGGCAATACTGCTGCTGTGAAGGCGCATGATGCTTTCCTGCGATGTGCTGAAGCTCAGCAGATTAATGCTTCCGTACCAGACAGTACTTCCATCCATGATAGCGTATTTCTGATGGATTCCTTCACGGCAGACGATTTCGACTTGGAGTTCACGGAGCATGCTGATCGCCATATCAGCTGCCTTACGGGAAGATGCAGGTAGTGAATCGGGCGTGCGGGTAATCACGGTTGCTTTCACGTGCTTTTGATTGCATTGCTGTAATGCTGCTTCTATCCAGCGCACGCGCTTTACGGTGACATAGGGGCTGACAATCACTACAGATTCCTTCGCCTCTGCGATATCCTGCAGGAAACGCTTCTGGAATGTAATCTGGTCATAGATGATATCACTGCTAAGGGAGGCATCCTGCTGATCGGCTGCAACGCTGTAGCCGATACTGGCGTAGCCCTTGAGGCGTTTACGATACATTTTTCCCAGCATAACGGCGTGGTTATCGATGTAATCGTAGACGCGGACTTCGTGCTTTCCGTCATGCAGGCGATGCAGTCGACCGACATACTGTGCCAGTGTTCCCTGCCATGAGATCGGCATGGTCAGGAAGAGCGTGTCAAGCCGGGAATCATCAAAGCCTTCGCCAATGAACTTGCCAGTTGCACAGATGACAAGCGGTTTATCGCTTGGTGCATCTTTAAGGGCAGACATTTGGCTTTTCATCTGAGCATTGCTCTGTCCGCCAAGCAGCACATGAACCGGAATGGCCTGTTTGCGTAGGAGATCAGCCAGAATTTGTACATGCCGTGTGCGTTCACTGAGCAGAAGGCAGTTTCTGCCGTCTTTGATGCAGTTCATCACATCCTCAATGATCAGACTGTTGCGTAGGTCATCGTCTGTGATCAGATCATTATACTGACCGATTGGGGGCGTTTTGCTGTTCTCGTCAAGCTGAAATCGCGTACCGGTGAAACGCGGAATCATGATGTGTGCAAAGGGACGCTTTTCAGCCTGTTGTTTTGCGTCCACATGATAACGGATGCCGCCGAGGTACATGTGAAGAATCGGATGATGGCCGTCCTGCCGCTTTGGCGTAGCGGTCAGACCGTAGATATGCTTTGCGGTGACGCTTTTCAGCACCTGCTCAAAGCTGACGGCCGGGACATGGTGACATTCATCCACGATGTCCATACCGTAGTCTCTGAGCCAGGGCTTTATTTCGTCGGCTTCACCCATCGACTGCAGCATGGCGATATCAATGATGCCGCTGCGAGTGTCCTTATTGGCCCCGTACAGGCCGATGATTTCCCGCTTTTTCTGTCATCCTCTGCGCTTAGGCTGAGGAAGCAGAACTTCGTTTACGATCAGAAATTGATCCAGTCGCTCCTTCCATTGCTCCATCAGCTGAGAACGGTGGACGAGAATGAGCGTGTTTACTTTCTTTTCGGCAATCAGCGCAGCGCCGATGACAGTTTTGCCGAATGCTGTGGTCGCAGAGAGAATGCCTGTATCATGAGCAGACAGAGCTTCGAAGGCAACGTTCTGCTCCTCTCGCAGTTTGCCGTTGAAGCTGACGGCTATACTTCTGCCGGGGCAGCGGTCGTCAATGATGCGCGCGTCAATATGGTTTATTTGCATGGTAAAGATTCGGAAGCTGGTGTTTTTCATGTTGGATTCCTCCCTGGTGTATTTGGAAGCGTGGCTTCCCGCGACGCTGGGCAGCGTTTCGGGCTGGTGGCCGTCCAGTCCATCATCAGGCGGGCTCAGGCGGCGCGTCGCCATGCGGCATTGCCGGGCAGCCGTTTGGTCAGGTGCATACGGGCGGTTTCGAATTCCTCTCCAATGAAGCCCAGGCGGAGGAGCCAGCACCGGAAGGTGTATTTAGGGTTGTCCGTTTCCGGCCTCGCGGAGCTGGCCGACTTGCTGTGCAGGGCTTGGGCGCTGATGGCAAGGCAAAGCTGGATGTAGCTTTTGATCTCTCCCGCATAGAGCGTTGCGTTGAATGCGCGGAACTCGATGGTTCGGGCGGGGCGTTCCGTGGAAAAGGTCGCATGCAGGTTGAACAGGTGGTAGCGGCTGTGGTCATAATGCCTTCCTG
>JAZSRC010000042.1:0-16151 GCA_045538305.1 Clostridia bacterium
CTAGACCCAACTCCTTGGCTCACAGAACGACATGGCTACGATCCGACTTGATCAGTCCTACCTCGCTCCCGAAGCAGTTCTCACCAGCGCTGTAAAGCGTGTTGACAACGGCGTTTACAACCTCTGCGCAGCTCTCGTAGCCGGCACCCTCGAAGCAGGCGAAGCGATGTATGACATCGTAACCGGCGGCGTTGATATTGCTCCCACCACCACTCTGATTGCTCCCGAAGTTCTTGCTCAGGTTGAAGAAGCCAAGGCCAAGATCATCGCTGGCGAAATCGTAGTACCCGGCACCACCGAAGCTTTCGAAGCCATCTTCGGCGCTGACCTGTACGATCTCGACTAATATCCAAGCATCTTGTCCCTGCCCGGCTTTATCCGGGCAGGGCTTTTTCAAGGAAGAAAATCTGCCCTTTACTGTCGGGCGAATGTGAGGTGCACCTTTTTTGACACAGGTAATACAAAACAATTCACAACCCGAAGCTGTTGTAATGTCGGACATTGTCAAAATGTTTGGCAATTTCAAGGCCAATGACGGCATTCAATTGGTAGTAGAAAAGGGAGAAATTCATGCGATCCTCGGCGAAAATGGCGCCGGAAAATCTACGCTGATGAATATCCTGTACGGTCTTTACCAGCCGACTTCAGGAGAAATACGCATCAACGGAAAAAAGGTACAGTTATCAAGCCCCAACGACGCTATTTCTTTAGGCATTGGAATGGTGCACCAGCATTTTATGCTTGTTCCGCCATTTACCGTAACTGAAAACATTATACTTGGCATGGAGCCTACCGACTTTATTGCCATTGATATCAAAAAAGCCCGTAAAAAGGTTCAAGAAATTTCAAAGAAGTACGGATTGAATGTCGATCCGGATGCGAAGATTGAAGATATCTCCGTAGGTATGCAGCAGAGAGTAGAAATACTTAAGGTTTTGTATCGCGGAGCTGATATATTGATTCTGGACGAGCCGACAAGCTCGCTGACCCCTCAGGAAATTATCGAATTGATCGATATTATGCACAACCTGACCAAAGAAGGAAAAACCATAATATTGATCACTCATAAGCTGAAGGAGATTAAGGCAGCTGCCGACAAGTGCACCATTATCCGTCAGGGAAAATATATTTCTACCGTAGACGTAAGTAACGTTACGGAGCATGAGCTTGCCAGTTTGATGGTAGGAAGAAACGTAGAATTCGTCGTTGACAAAGCCTCATTACAGCCGGGCGACGTAGCTTTGCAGGTTGAAGACCTTCATGCCAAGGATTACAGAAATGTAGAGATTCTGAACGGACTGAACCTTACGGTCAGAAAAGGCGAAATCGTCGGTATCGCAGGTATCGACGGAAATGGCCAGACCGAGCTTGTTGAAATACTTACAGGACTTAAAAAGGCAACCTCCGGAAAAATTTCAATGAACGGTGCCGACGCTTATAACAAAGCGCCGAAATATTTGTTCGATCACGGTATCTCCTCTATTCCGGCTGACAGACAGAAGCACGGGCTTGTACTTGATTTCTCAGTAGAGGATAACTTGCTGCTTCAAAACATCTCAAAGAAGCCGTTCTCTTCAAATGGAACTATCAACAGAAAGCCGATCCGAAATCATGCGCGGAATCTGATTGAAAAATTCGATATCCGGCCGCGCGGCTGTGAAGCGCAGAATGCCGGTTCGCTTTCGGGCGGCAACCAGCAGAAGGTGATTATTGCCAGAGAAGTCTATAACGATAAAGACCTTCTGATCGCAGTCAACCCCACTCGCGGCCTGGATGTTGGCGCAATTGAATATGTACACAGATATATTGTCGATCAGCGTAACAAGGGAAAGGCGGTTCTTTTGGTTTCATTTGAGCTTGACGAAATCATGAGCCTTTCCGACCGTATTGACGTAATCTTTGAAGGCAAGATTGTTTTCTCAACACCCGGAAAACTCGCCAACGAAAAGCAGCTTGGTCTTATGATGGCAGGAGGTGGCAACCCCGATGTTCAATAAAACGATATTCAAGCGCGTGCTTTCCTCCGCTTTTCTGTATACTCTGATTTCAATCATCATTGGCTTTATTGTCGGCGGAATTGCGCTTGTGATTGCAGGCTTTAATCCTTTTATCGCCTACGGCAGTTTGTTCTCCGTGATTTTCTCAAGCACTAAGACGCTTTCCTACAGTTTCATTGAATATGCAACGCCTTACATCCTCACCGGTCTTTCCGTAGCATTCTCGTTTAAAACCGGTATTTTCAACATTGGCGCCGAAGGTCAGTATGTGGTTGGCGGTCTTGCAGCCTGCCTGGTCGGCATTTTCGTTCCTGCGCCTTCTTTCATATTGATTCCGCTTTGCATTCTTGCCGCTATGCTGGCAGGCGTAATCTGGGGCGGACTTGTTGGATACCTGAAGGTCCGGTTTGGATCGCACGAAGTACTTTGCATGATCATGTTCAACTGGATTGCCTATTACCTCTCCAATTTTGTCGTAAATCTGGATGCGGTAAATGTAGGCGGCGGAAAAACCTGGACCAAGCTCATTCAGCCTGCCGCAAAAATTTCCATATCCGGCTGGTTTGATAAGAACGTTGTTTCCACAAACTCTCACTTTGGCATTTTCATTGCCATTGTCTGTGTAATCCTTATCTGGTACATCATTTCCAAAACCACACTCGGCTATAAACTGAAGGCTGTTGGTCTTAACAGAAACGCCGCCGAATATGCCGGCATCAATTCCAATCGCTGCGTGATCGTATCCTTGGCCATTTCAGGCGCTTTGGCAGCGCTCGCGGGAGGCCTTCAGGTTTTGGGCGTTACTCAGAAAATCAACCAGTTTGCTGCACAGGAAAGCTATGGTTTTAACGGTATTACTGTAGCTTTGATCGGATCGTGCAACGCATTCGGTGTGTTAGCATCCGGTCTTTTCTTCGGCGCCATGAAATATGCCGGAACCCGCATGAAGGTTGGCAGTACGCGTGTGCCTAAGGAAGTAATTGATATCATCATGGGCTGTATCGTATTCTTCATTGCGATCTCCGGCATGATCCGTTCCATGATTCTCGGTAAAATGAAGGGAGGCAGCATGTTCTAATGGAACAGTTTTTTGTAACGCTCGGCATCATACTCAACGCCACGCTTATGTACACCCCTCCCCTTTTGTTTGCCGCACTCGGCAGCTGCTTTTCCGAAAAAAGCGGCGTTGTAAACATTGGTCTTGAAGGAATGATTGTCATCGGCGCTTTTACGGGAGCTGCCGTTGGCGCCTTATACGACGCGCCGTGGATTGCGTTCCTTTGCGCCGGTCTGGCCGGCGGCATTCTTGCAGCCCTGCATGCTGTCGCAACCGTTACGTGCAAGGCAGATCAGACGATCTCTGGCACAGCGGTAAACTTTCTGGCAACTGGTCTGTCCGTATATATTTGCACACTGCTGTTTAAATCTTCTGAAACACGGCCTGTTATCAGCAAACTTCCCCGTATTCTCGATAGCGGCTTTAAGTGGTGTACAGAAAATCTCCAGCCCAAGTATGCAAAGCTCTTTGAACAGAATGGTTTCCTGGATCTTGTTTTCAATACGTATGCCTCTACCTACATTGCCTTTGCGCTCGTACTGGTTGTCTGGTTTGTGTTTTATAAAACGCGCTTTGGCCTTCGTCTTCGTGCTGTTGGCGAACATCCGAGAGCTGCCGATACGCTTGGCGTTAATGTTTACCTCACCCGTTACATCTGCGTAATCCTTTCCGGGGTTCTTGCAGGCTTTGGCGGTGCGTCCATTACATTGGCAACCGTTTCCGCTTTCCGTCCGTCTATTGTAGTAGGACAGGGCTTTATCGCAATTGCAGCCGTAATTTTCGGTAAGTTCAAGCCTCAGGGCGCTCTGCTTGGCTGCATACTGTTCGGATTCTGCAACGGTTTGAAAATTGTGCTTGGATCCAATGCCAAAATCGCATTTACACTTTTTGAGAAATCCGTCAACATTCCGGTACCGGTCGATCTGATTTCCATGATTCCCTACGTCATCACCATCATTACACTGGTTCTTTTTGTAGGTCGCGCACAGGGACCTGCCGCAAACGGAAAACCCTATTATAAATCAAAATAAGGGCATACCATAAAGATAGGTATTTTTCTTGGAGGAAGCCAAATGTCTACAAAACATCGAAAGAACAGAAACGGATCAAATTCCCACGAGGGGTATAGACAGCTCCTCAGCAAAGACGATCTGCTGATGAAACAAATGCGTCAGGTTCGCCGCAGATGGCATTTTGGAACCTTTCGTCATTTTTTGCTTGTTCTGTTCACGCTCATTTTGGCCGTTGCGCTGGCAGTAGTGCTTGCTGCTGGACAGATCTTTGTAGGCCCTTCTCAAACTGCAAGCGATTTGCTTACTCACACACTCAATGAGAGCAGTGCGCTCAAGTTTGTTCCGCGGCTTTTCATGCAGGATGTACATGTGGACGAAGCGCTGAACCGCAACAGCACAAAAATTGTTGAAGCGGAGACTGACGCAAGTCTTATCACAGTCCGTGCCCGAAACGCACATGCCGATACAAACGAATCCGTTGATACGGAAGAAGATTTGTATATTGAGCCTGTCGTGGGATCTACTTATAAGGGCTATATGATGGTCGTACTCGATCCTTCCCGTGTATCCGTAGGTCTTTGTCGCGACAGACTGAATGATGATGAAGGCCTGCGCGTAGGCGATATTATTGCGCGCTATGGCGCTGTAGCCGGAATCAATGGCGGCGCTTTCGCTGACAGCGGTGGAAAAGGCAATGGCGGTCAGGCTATGGGATTGGTTTATTCTCAGGGAAAGCAGGTACGCGGTCCCGCTTCCAGTTATCCTGCTGTTGCAGCGTTTGATAATAATGACATCCTACATGTAGGCATCTTCAACATTGAACAGGCAAACAAACTCGGCATCCGAGATGCACTTGCCTTTGGCCCTGCGCTCATAATAAACGGCGAACCCGTACTGGTAGACGGAGGCTCGGGTTTGAACCCCCGTTCTGCCATCGGTCAGCGTGCGGACGGAGCAGTTCTGCTTTTGACAATTGACGGAAGGCAAGCTAACTCTCTTGGCGCTTCTTACGCAGATCTGATTGAAATCATGCTCGACTACGGCGCTGTAAACGCCTGCAATATGGATGGCGGTTCTTCCGCTGCCATGTTCCTCAACGGCGAACAGATCAATGACGGTTTACCGATTACCGGTTCCCGCAAGCTCCCGACCGCATGGATCGTAAAGTAGAGGTGATAGAGTATGTCTGCCAATAAGGCAAGAAAAATGCGTCGTCAGAACAAGCTTCTTAAGCGTTACACCAACCGAAGGCTCTTTTGGCGCAACTTCCGCTTTTTCATCTTCTATCTGATATTGCTTGGCGTAATCGGCTTTGGCTTCTACTTTGTTTACACTTATCTCGAAGATGTACTTACGCTTTATGAAAGTGCACAGCCGAAATATGTGGCAGAGGAAGTAGCAAAGGTATTCAAGGATCATGATTATGAAACGCTGTACGAGTACGAAGACGTTTCAAAGATGAGCTTTCAATCAAAGGAAGACTATGTAACCTATCTTCGCTCTTTGACCGATGGAACTTATATTGATTATCATGAGGTTCCGAGTAAGGACACTAATGTCAAGAGATATACAGTTACATCAAACGGAAAATCCTTTGCTTCGTTTACGATTCAGAAAACGGGCGAAACCGTAAACTGTGGATTCCTTGGAGAAGCAATTGACCTTTACGAGAAGGGTTCGATTTCAACCGATATCCTTCAGCCTATCACCTATTCCGTAACTATTCCTGAAGGCGGAAAGCTTCTGGTAAACGGCGATGAGATCTCTACAAATTTTATTGTAAAGAGCGATATTGAAACTTTTGTAAAGGGTCACCTACCCGAGTCGGTTAATGCACCCGAAAGTCTTTGTACTTATCAGTTTGTGTATTCACTCGGCATTCCGACAATCGAAGCATATGATAAACAGAACAACAGCATCGCACTTCAGGAAACCGCGCAGGATACATACGCTTTTACATTCGAGTATGAAGATGAAATCATGCGTCCCAAATACGAAGAGAATATCCTTGAAGTTGCAGAAATGTTCTGCAAGATGACTACGAAGAACGCCAATTACAAGGATGTCCGTGCGTTTATGAAGCCGTCCTCGAATGCAGACCAGTATATTCTCAACATGGATCGTACCTGGCTTGTAAAAGCAGATAAGTATGCATTCAATAATGTTGTAACCGAAAACTACGTTTCCTTCTCAGATTCCTTCTTCTCCTGCGAGGTACGTTTTGACTTCTATACCGTTTCCAACAAAAAGGAAAACACCTACCCGTGGGCGGCAAGATTTTTCCTTGAAAAGGTAAACGATAAGTGGTTTGTTATTGACATTGAATTCATGGAATAACGCGCATGAAATCCACATAGCTTACCATATCAAAAACGATCCGCCGTCGAATGCGACAGCGGATCGCTTTTAATTGGGACAATTATTTGATCAATCTGAAAAACTCGTCAATCGCCTTTTTGTGACTGCCAAGCGCAATCAGATGATGATTGAAAATCGGACGATTCAGGAAATAGCTGAAGTCATCCAGCTTTAAGCGTATTTGCGAACGGCAAAGCTGAGCTTCTCTCAGGTTTCCAATAATCTGCCCTTCTTTGGCAAAGTATCTGTCAAGAAGGTACGAAGCTTTAAAAATGGTGCAGTTTTCCTCCGGTATATGTCCCTGAATGGCTACGCCGATATTGCTTTCGTAATGCGTCATCAGCCTGTATTCCGAAAACATATTCATGGGCAGCGTGCAATGCGCAAGCACCATTTCGCCATTTTCGGTGTCAATCCTGCTGGGATTGCACATAAACACAGGATTGCCTGAGATCTCGCCAAGGATTACCATGGACATTAGCGCAGGAACATCGCCCTCGCAGCCTGCATAAATACCCTCAGCATTCAATATGGCAAGGCCAAGGCAGCCGGTGGTATACACGGTGTCCAACAAATCAAAGCAGCGTACCGTAATACCGGAAAGGCCATACCTTGCAACAATACGCTTCATAGCGCCATATACGTTCAACGACTTTTCTATTTCCTGACTATCGTAGCCCTTATCCTTCAGCGCTCGTGTCCACTGGTTTTCTATGTAGCCGCCCTTATTGATTTCTTCAATCAATTCGCGCATTTCGATCTTCTGAACGGATAGTTTCAGCTTTTTCCGATAGTATTCATCGGTATCCTTACTCGCAATCAGCCAATCCGACGACTCTCCGATTAAGCCCAGCTTCATTCCATTCATTCGGTCAATTGCGCTATATGCATTTCTGAGCGCCTTGATTCTTTCGGCTACATCATTTATGCTTCCGTGAATGATTTCGCCTTCTTTATCGTTCATCTGCAGATACGAAAGAATCTCCATGGAAGCCGCCAATGAATTGCTTTCTCCACTGGTCAGAATGTAAAGCGGTCTGCTGGACAGATGCTTAAGATACTTTTCCAGAAAAACTCCTTCGCTTCCTCCGGAGGCAACGTACACCATGGAAAATGCTTCACCGGAAAGTTCTTCCGCTTCAACAAGGCATATTTCCTCTCCAAGCGCCGCTTCTATCTTTTTGAGATATCCTCCAACAGTTGTGTCAGTGACATTGGAAAGAGGGCTTTTAACATGACAAATCCGAATCGACATAATTGATACCTCTCACATTGGTATTACGCTTCCAGCCCGCTGTCAATCTTCCTGATCCAATCGCGAATCTGAATATTCTGGGGACATGCGCTTTCGCATGCGCCGCATTCGATACAATTCTTCCCCATAGGATTCTCACTGTATTTCTGATAGAATGACTTAAGATCGTCAAACATATACGCGTTATCATATCTTCCGAAAAGCCGCGGAATCTTAATCTCCTGCGGACAAGGCTGACAATACTCGCAACCTGTACAGCCTATTTTGATTCTGGCTTCATAGGTTTCGCGTACCTTCTTAATCAGCGCTTTTTCCTCATCATCCATGCAATTCGCACAGGAATCCTTAAATGTATTCAGATTATCCAGCGCCTGCTCCATTGTGGACATACCGGAAAGAATTGTGATGATTTCGGGACGATCGTAGAGATAGCGGAATGCCCATTGCGCCGGGCTTCTATCTACCTTGAAATCTTTATACAGCTTCATTACGTCTTCAGGTACCGTCTGCGTAAGAGAGCCTCCACGCAGCGGTTCCATGATAACTACGCCAATTCCCTTCTGAGCTGCATACTCGATTCCCTTCATGGTCGCCTGATTATTTTCGTCCAAAATGTTCATCTGAACCTGAGCAAGCTTCCAATCGTAGCTATCCAAAACATATTTGAAAGTTTCGGCATTATCATGGAACGAAAAGCCCGCATAGCGAATTTTGCCCTTTGCAACCATCTTATCAAAGAAATCGAAAAGCCCCATTCCGACAACGGCGTCGAATCTCTGTCTGTTTACGGCATGCGCAAGATAAAAATCCACGCATTCAACATCCAGCCGTTTCAGCTGCTCGTCAAGCAGGCGCTCCATGTCTTCCGGCTTTTCCACCAGCCATAAGGGCAGCTTCGTAACTAGCGTCACTTTTTCGCGGTATCCATCCTTTAGCGCCTCGCCCACTACTACTTCGCTTTCTCCGTTATGATACCCATATGCGGTATCCACATATGTTACTCCACCATCAATGGCAGCCCGAATGAGCCTGATCGCTTCTTCATGGTCTACTCCGCCATCTGCATAGTTCAGTCTTGGAAGGCGCATGCAGCCCATTCCAAGAGCCGACGCGGTAATATCCGTACCCGGAAACTTTCTGTAATCCATATTAATCCTCCATGTTTCCTTTCTCTTCAATATCATTATCAATAGCAGGAGCTTCTTCGGGCGCCTTAGGCAGAGTAATCAGGAAATCAGTGCCTTCTCCATAGTTGGAATGTACCTCAACTGTGCCGCCCATAGAATTTACGATATGCTTGACGATGGCCAGACCCAATCCTGTTCCGCCCATTTGCCTGCTCCTGCCTTTGTCAACCCGGTAGAAGCGCTCAAACAGTCTGGATAGATGTTCCTTCTTAATACCAATGCCGGTATCAGAAACTATCAGATTGATGTTGTTTTCCCCTTCCAAAACCTTTATCGATACAGAGCCGCCTGTCTTATTGTACTTAATTCCGTTTTCGATCAGATTAATCAGCAGCTGCTTTACCCGGTCCGGATTTCCCATGATAAATGCCGGCTTTTCATTTTGCTTGGCACTTACGGTGACTTCCTTCTCAGAGGCGTGGATCTTCAGCATTTCAACAACTTCAAGGACCTGACGATCCAGCGGTATACGCTTGATTTCCACACTCTCATTGCCAGATTCCATTTTGGTGATTGACAGTATATCGTTGATGAGTCGGGTAAGCCTGTCCGCTTCAATCATGATAATATTCAGGAACTTACGCGCCATTTCAGGATTGTCGATTGCGCCGGCCTGCAAAGTTTCTACAAATCCCTTTATGGATGTAAGCGGCGTTTTCATTTCATGAGATACATTCGCGGCGAAATCGGTTCTGAGCTGTTCAAGCTTTCTGATTTCGGTAATGTCCTCAATAACGCCCAACGCTCCTGTGCATTTTCCCTCCCGATACAGTGCGGAAGCGTAAATCCTAACCGGTCTCATACTGGTATCCGGACGCCTACCCTCAAGTTCACGGGTAATAACATTGCCCGTACCCTGTTCCATGGCTTCCTTGAAGGCTTGTTCCAAATCTTCATTGTTGAATGTTTCTGAGATCGGTTGGCCTTCAGCATTCGTCAGATCCACGCCAAATAGCTCTGCAGAGCTATTGCTGGCAAAACTCAAATTATACCGCGTGTCAACGGTGATAATTCCGTTTTTCATTTGGTTTAGCATTTGCCCGAATACCCGGTTTCTCTTTTGCTGACTGAATACGCGATCCTGTACTCTGGCAAATACGGAGTTATACTTTGCCGCTACGCTGGGCGGTACATCCGCAACGCCTTGTATACGACTGTCGAAATGACCTTCGGTAAAATCCTCCAATACATGCATAACCGAGTCCACCATCGTATCAGCGCTTGAAACTGCGCGGTATACAACGACGAACTGGCAAATCACCGCAATTCCCATAAATGCTAAAAGAATCCAAACCGAGTTGGCAATCGCATTGATCCAGTTTACGGATTGTTTTGCATAAGCGACAGTAATGCCTGATTCTGTCTGGGCATATGCCACCATGTACTTCACATTATCGGTCGTTCTTATGTTGTTTACAATAATCCCGTCTTTACTGGAGGAAAACTGGATTTTAGAAGGTATTCTAACGTTTTTGCCAATTTCGTTTTTTACGACCGTGCCATCGCTTCTGAAATAAGCGAACAGGATGTCTCCCTCATTAAGAACTTGGACAAGTTGTTCTTCGGGAGCATCCTGATATGCCGCCGTTTCCAAAAGTTCCTTTGAAAAGCGGCTTGTGATTCGCATTTCTTCTTCGATGATTTCATTCTGAAGATGCGCTGCTGTTACCGCACAAGTGATAAGCAGCAGCGCACATATTACCAGATTCAGCAAGGTCGCTTTAAATGCGGCCTTGTTTCTCATAAGCGGTTATCCTGCCTGTCGTTGAACTTATAGCCTACGCCGCGAATGGTTTCAATATAGTGCGCGTCGTCGCCCAGTTTCTGACGAATATGGCGGATATGAACATCGACCGTACGGGTCTCGCCGTAGAACTCATAGCCCCAGATGCGATCCAGGAGGAAGTCGCGGGTGAGAACCTTTCCGCGGCTGATTACCAGAAGCTTGAGAAGCTCGAATTCCTTAAGAGTGAGCGAGAGCTTTTCACCGTTACGGAACGCTTCATAATTTCCTACATCAATCGTAAGTCCGCCTACATGGAGGATTCCTTCTTCTTCATTCTGCGGTGCGGCTCGGCGAAGCAGCGCCTTTACGCGGGCAATCAGCTCACGTACGGAGAAGGGCTTAGTAATATAGTCATCCGCGCCGAGTTCAAGGCCGAGGATCTTGTCTACTTCGTCGCCCTTTGCGGTTAGCATGATGATCGGAATATCAGCTGTGGTAGGAGCGCTCTTCAAACGACGGCATACTTCCATTCCGTCAATACCCGGCAGCATGATGTCCAAAAGCACGAGCGTAGGACGCTCATGTGCGCATACCACAAGCGCATCCTCACCGGTTGCAGCGGTAACTACCCGATAACCGGACGCCTCCAGATTGAACGAAAGCAGTTCAAGGATATGAGCCTCGTCATCAACAGCGAGAATCAGTTCGTTGTTAGCCATGTGCGTTTCCCCTTTTCTATCGTATTTGGATATATCATCTGACCGTTTCGTCAGGTATTCCCACGGTTTTCTTGAATGAGTCTCTCAAGCTCATCTACAAAAGAATTCAGATCGTTCACTTCGTGATATACGCATGAGAAGCGAGCGTATGCCACTTCGTCGGTTTTTTTAAGGGCGTTCATTACCTGTTTTCCAATAAGATCGGAGGATATTTCCGTATCGGAATTTAAAAACACTGCCCTTTCAATATCATCCGCCATCGTGGTAATAGCTTCTTTTGAGACCGGTCTCTTCTGGCAAGCCTTTTCAATGCCTCTTCTAAGCTTCTCAGGATCAAACGGCTCTTTGGCTCCGCTCTTTTTGATTACATTCAGCGGAACAGCCTCTGCCTTTTCAAAAGTAGTATATCGCCGTCCGCAGTTCTCGCATTCGCGTCTTCTGCGAATCACGCTGCCATCATCAGAAATTCTGGAATCGACAACCCGGCTTCGAATATACAAACAATAAACGCATTTCACGCCTTTTACCTCTAGGCTATAATCTGCAATTATTATACACCATAAATTACAATCCGTCCAGTACCCAAAATAGAATTTGTAAATTTCTTATTATGATATATTCTTAGCTTTTACATTCTATACTTCAAAATGAGAAAAGAAACGACCATCGGCCGTTTCCTGTTCAACGATTTATGTGCACTGTTCCGGACTGACTTCAACCAGAATGACATCGTCTCCGATTCGCTTAACCCTTTCCCACGGGATCTGTATACCGCTTTTTGTTTGCTTCAGGCAACCGATCAATGAAAACGCATCTGGTACAATTATCGATTCAATGCATGCATTTTCAGAAAACGTTACATCAATCGGTTTCCCAAGCCGCTTGCCATCTGATATGTTGATAACATCCTTTTGCTTCAAATCCGAGAAATTCATCAAACCGCCCCCTGAATCCATCATATGTCAGCAAGGTAAGAATGGTTCAGATGAATCTTCTCATTTGATTGAGCGCTGCTTTTTCCAATCGGGATACCTGCGCCTGAGAAATGCCGATTTCATCCGCTACTTCCATCTGAGTTCTACCCTGAAAATATCGCATTTGAATAATACCGCGCTCTCTTTCATTCAAATGCTTCATAGCATTCTGGATCGAAAGGTCGCGTACCCATTCGTCTTCGGATACTTTCTCATCTTTCACTTGATCCATCACATAAACTGCATCGCCGCCATCTTGATATACAGGTTCAAATAGCGATACCGGGTCCTGAATGGCTTCCATAGCCGTTACCAATTCCTCCGGCTTTACCATTATCCGATCTGCAATTTCTTGAACCGTCGGTTCCTTTCCGGTTTGATAGGCCATTTCCTCTCTTGCTCTCAATGCCTTATAAGCCAAATCCCGGAGTGATCTGCTTACGCGAATAGAATTGTTATCGCGCAGATATCGCCTGATCTCTCCAATGATCATAGGCACGCAGTAGGTACTGGGGCGTACATTCAAAGACATGTCAAAATTGTCAAGCGCTTTCATTAACCCTATCACGCCTACCTGAAATAAATCATCCACGCTTTCAGCACGGTTTGAGAACCTTTGAATGACGCTAAGCACCAATCGGAGATTTCCCTGTATCAATTCCATCCTGGCTATCTTATCACCCGATTTTGATTTTATCATCAGCTCTTTCATGCTCTCATGGGATAGAACCGGCAGCTGCGATGTATCAACTCCACATATTTCAACTTTGCTTACCGCCATACATTCACCTCCAATGCTGAAAACAGTATTTCCCGTTATTCATAAGATATTCAAATACTGTCTATCGGAGATGGTATACAACGATTATTGTTAAGTTTTCTTACTGATTTTAGTGATTTCTAACATACTTTCAGTCTTTTTCGTTGAATGTAAATAATTTTAGCTTCATGGAATGAACTTTTGTATTTATTTCAATATTCTCTTTTTTTCTTATAATTTTTTCAATATTTTTGAAATATTTTTGATTATTTCTATTGACGTTTTGCAATCATGCGTATATAATATAGGCATCCAGCTTCTGACCGAAAGACTCTCAATTTCATCGGAAGCAAATACGGAAGGGGTCGAAAACTCATTATGAAAGCACTTCGAGTACTGAAATGGCTCTCATTCATCGTCTTCATTCTTGCACTGTCTCTGGCAATTGTTGCAAATGGTTTCGTGATCTGTGAAATGAACATCTGCAATAAGGATGCTTCCGATGACATTACGATGTCAACCATCATTCAAGAACTTGATAAGGTAGACGGATTCAAACTCCTCTTTGGAAAAGAAGCAAAAGAAGAAGCCAATGAAGAACCCGTTGAAATCACCGAACAGGAGTCCGATGTTGTAACTGAAGTTGAAACACCCGTTATCACTGAGGGAGTTACCGAAACTGAGGAACCCGTTGTAACCGAAGATGCTATAAACGAAGAAAACATTGAGCCTGAAATACCTGCAACCGAAGATGCAGATACTCTGACCGGCAGCAGCGGCTCCCTTGAAAACCCCTATTCCCTGGAAGGCAAAAACAACATTATCGTTGCGGTAATGAGACTAGGAACTCAGACCATAAACATCAATTGGATTTCTGATAATGTCAAAATTACGATTTTAGACTATTCTGTTGAATCCGAGTTTGAAATTGCCGTTTCTATGCTGGTTGCTTTTGCTGCATTGTTCCTCGCTTTCCTCCTGCATATTATCTCCAAGTCGCATAAGTCTTTCATCGGCATTATCCTGATGATCATCGGCTATTCTCTGTTTGCTGTAATCTTTGTAACTGGTTACTTTGTATGCAGCACGGTAATTGGCTATTTTGCAGATTCTTTAAATAGTGATGATTGGCAGCTGTACCGTCTTATCGCTATCACGTCCTTTAACTTCTTTGCCGGTCTTATCGGTCTTCCTATTTATGTATGCGGTATTCAGCGCATGACAATCAGACGTCTTAAGAAAAGACGTTCCGCGAAGGTAAAGCATCACTAAAAAAGCCGGCTCTTATTGAGCCGGATACGCTGAAATGGTGGAATGGCAGACACTGGAGACTTAAAATCTCCCGCCCACAAGGCGTGCGGGTTCGAGTCCCGCTTTCAGCACCAAAGCAATATAATCCGAACCAGATTTTCCGAGTAGGAAATGGGTTCGGATTATTTGTTTATTTCACCCGTTACGAATACACCTACTTCGGCAACGGCTGGCAGATACGTCCCGAATCGAAACCCCGTGGGCCGAGAGGAAAAAAGAGGTCTAAATAAAACAGAGAGAGCTGCCGTGCTGGCAGCTCTCTCCTTCTTTTCTTGCAGTCCTCGTTTAATTGTATATGACCGCCATTCTCTTTCCCATTCAACAAATGCTTTTAGAACTTCTTCCTTTAGATAGTCTTCTCGAATATCATCAAGTACACACCGTGCCACACGCTCAATTGCATTCTGAGGAATATCCGTATTGTTAACCAGCTTCTTCTTTCTTCCCATAGTACTCTACTCCTTTATTTTTAATTCGTTGGTATTATAGGTGAGTGCTCCGAAATATCGTCGCAAATGGATGTAGAAAGAATGGGTCAAAAAGGGCGCAAAGTTTTACGAGGTCTGCCCTCCCAAATTGAGAAAACCTTTCTCCATCAAAAAGGGGGTTTTTCGTCATCTATATTGTTTTCACCTGTAAGGAGTGAGCAGCCGCAGCAAACGGCTGCACCTGCCCTTGGGTGAAAAGGGAGAGTTGCTGCCAGCGCATACATTAAGCTGGCAATTGTCTACTGGATGACGATACCAGTATAATAACGATGGTGCAGCACAGCCACATCAGAGAGTGTGCTTGGCATTGAAGCAGCCCAACTGTCCTGCTTTGATGTTGGTAAGGGGTTAAAGCTGGAAGAAGACCTCATTAAGCCTAACCCGACCCATTGGTCGGTACATTGGTTAAAATTATCCCAGGCGAGAGGCATTGCCACCGTGCTCATGTATGGAGAGCGCAGGAGATGCACAGACATACCGAAAGGTTACGCACGTGGAAACCGGAGTGGCTTGGCGCGTGTAGAAAGTGTAGCAGATTCAATGGGGCAACCCATTGGAGAAACAGTCGGACAGTTAGAGAATACGGACACCTCGCTGATACAATGCGATACAATGGATGAGCGGCGTGAGATTTTCTCACTTTTGGTTTCCTCAGGGCGGCTTCTTTCTCTTTCTACAGGGGAAGTCTGCCCTGAGGAAGCCGTTTGCCTACTATGTGTCCAGCAACGTGTCCAGGAATCGCAGCGTGAGGGTTGGTATCAGCCACTTGATTCAGGTGTTCTTATAGATAAGGGAGTGTTCCAGAAAAATGGTGCACTCCCGTTTTTATTTGGCTGTATCAACGCTCACGGTCATCATACTCTGGGGTTTGTTCATCTCAGCTTCCTTAAAGGCTGCCGTGACCGCCTTGTTCCAGTTCTCAGCCTTGACCAAGAAGAAATTGAACGGGGTCAGCTCCCATTGGATGTCGGACGCAGCGAAGTCCCTACCTTGGTCGTGGTCGGCAGCGGTGCGATTGGCTTCCAGCTGCAACCCATAGAGGGACGCTCTCTTCCTTTTCTCAACTCTCATAATACAATAAGCCGTAATTTTTACCTCATTTCTTTCGTTTCTCGTATTTTAGCATCGAATAAGCCAAACTTTGCTATCCGCACCGCTCGGGCATCTCTTGGATGCTGCGCCCGTGGGACGCACAGCAGCGGCAGAGCCACCCTCTCTGGCCGCGTTCACCCCTGTGACAATCTTGTTCCCACCCCCGTCACAAGACTGTCCCAAGACTTCAAACAGCCTGCGGACAGACAAATCT
>JAZSRC010000050.1:0-33547 GCA_045538305.1 Clostridia bacterium
TTTCTTAACTCACGCCGGACACCCTCGGCAAACCAAATTTCGAAGGAGGGGCCCGATGTCCAAACGGAATAAGTTTGACATTGAGCTGCCGCAGTCGATCATCGATTCCTTTGCAAGACATTTGGTTTCGGAAATCCGAGCCTACTACGACAGTGAGGAAGGCCAGGCGGCATTCGAAGAGTGGCTGAAGCAGCGTAACGACACCGAAGACGCCTAAGACAAAAAAGTGAGGGCCAAGGTTTTTACAACCTTGACCCTCATTTTCTGTTTTGACATCAGAACCGAACCTCTACGGCGAAACCGCCTTTGAAAAAATAGATGTTCGTCCAATGTCCATTTGGTGGAGCATAGGGGATTCGAACCCCTGACCTCAACGATGCGAACGTTGCGCGCTACCGAAGGATGCCTAACTCAACCCCTAAGAGTACGTAACTTCCATATGCCGTTTTCATTAAAAACCTCCGCCTCAAAAGAACAGGCATTGAACCAATCTTCCAGCGGAACCATACCAAGATTCAGAACGCTTACTTGTTCCCAAGATTGAAATATAGAACGTCCTCCATATATTTCAGCATGTAATAGCTCTTCTGCTGTTTTAAACTCCGCACCATCTTCAATATCGCAACCGGTTCCAACCCAATACGGATGATCGAAATATACTGTTTTATCTTTTAGATTGAGATATGGAATATATCCCATAATACACTCGCCACGTTCTAAATCGTCAAGAAATATGATTTCTGTTTCATCTATTGAATCACAGGCTTCAGTCAGACAGCGAAGAAATAAATCGAAGGTCATGTTATGTCTCAAGGGTTCGCCCATAGATATCACTCCGTATTGGACTTTATTCATTAAGATATACAATGCACCAAGTAATGCGAATGAAGCGTTACCATCTGTGCTAATACCCTAAGTGGATTTATCTATTTTCTGGTTCCAATTTTCTTTTTATGTAGATTGACTGCATTTATTGCCACAATCTACGCATAAAGCAAAAGGACTTCTCTCCGAGAAGGCCTTCGTGATGGAGCATAGGGGATTCGAACCCCTGACCTCAACGATGCGAACGTTGCGCGCTACCGAAGCATGCCTAACTCAGCCCCAACGACCAGAAATGTATCCCTACGCATTATGCAAGGGATTGCGCCTTGCAAAACGCTTCCCATCGCGCAACGACATCAAGAATATCATCCGTACAATATGTTTTTGCAGTTTCCCACAGGTCATCGGGAACGCCGTAATATGCCTCTGCAAAGCTGCCTGCGATGGCGGCGTTCGTATCCGTGTCGCCGCCAAGGGAAACTGCCGTGCGGATTGTGTCCTCAAGGCTCACGCTTTCATAAAAGGACGCAAAGGCGACCGGAAAAGTTCCTCTACAGGAGATGTCATAGCGATATACAGAGCGCAGTGCTTCGATCTCTGGAATTTCGTATTCTGCCTGAACAGCTGTAAGAAGTTCTTCCTTTGATGCGCCCATACGCGCGCGGAAAATTATTTCCGCTGCAAGGGAAGCGGCTGTAATTGCTTCCGGATGGTTGTGCGAAGGCAATGCGGTCAGCTCACCCAAATGCCGCGCTTCCTCAACGCTTCCGGCAAGCCAGCCTGCAGCAGAGCAGCGCATCAGCGCACCGTTTGTGTATCCCATGTAGGGCTGCGGGTCATCGCTGTTTGCCCATGCGGTAAAGAATTTGCTGCCGCCTCGACCGTTGTGTCGGCGGAAATAGTGTTGCATTTTCTGCGTGAGCATTCGTAGCACCTGTGTATCGTCTGAGACACCGGTGGTGCAGGACAGGAGCAGCGCATCCGCAACAGCTGCCGTCAATACCGTATCATCCGTAAAGCGGCATCTGTTTTTGAATAGTTTGAAATCCTTTACTTTTGTATGGTTTCGCTCATAAGCAGAGCCGACGATATCGCCAATGATTGCGCCCTTCATCGGTGCCTCTCCTTTCGATAAATGGTTCTATCTGACTTAAATTACAAAAGAGACCTTCTCTTTTGAGAAGGTCTTTGTGGTGGAGCATACCGGATTCGAACCCCTGACCTCAACGATGCGAACGTTGCGCGCTACCGAACTATCTCTATATCATCCCCGAATACAAGACTGTGGGGACTGAGATGTGCAAATTGGAATTTGTCGCTTCGTCAAACTAAAAGTTTCCTTTGTTTCTTGATTATAATTTTTTAGACATGAAAAGCAATAAATCATCATTGTTACAGCATGGAGCGTATTGTTCTAATTGTTTTCCCTGATACCACACGCCACTACCGTCTGGAATATAGCCACGCTTGACATAAATTCTTTGTGCTGCACCATACCCCGAATGGACACCAACTGCCAAATATATCATATCAGACACTTTTGCCGCCTCCTGTTCCACCACATCCATAAGTTTATTTCCAATTCCTTTATTATGAACGTGGAAAAACACTGTCAAATCAACTATTTCAGGATACCCCAGACCTGCCCAAGGACCTTCCATAGGATTTAATACCAAAGTACATAGTCCAGATACTTCTCCATCATACTCCGCAATAAATACTTTTCTTTTATTTTCTCCCTGTTCTTTGTAGTAATTTTCATAGGTTTCTAAAGACGGATGCCACCCATATGATAAATATGTATCGTATATTATTTTAGCATCATCGACTTCCATGCTTCTAATTAGTAAGTTATTATTTGAAAAATAAACTTCGCTCATTATTTACCTCCACAAATTCAAGTTTGTCGAGTACATAATAGCATGAATAAAACTAAGCATCAATCATACAAAGAAAAAAAGCAGAGAAATCTTCCGAATCCTCTGCTTCTGGCAAACTATACCCCCAGCAATGCGAATGCGCCGCTACCATCTGTGCTAATACCCCAAGTGAATTTATTCATTTTCCTTTTCCAATTATCTCTTTGTGCAAATTATCTGATTATAGCGCTATAATCAGTGCATAATGCAAAAGAGCTTCTCTTTTGAGAAGGTCTTTATGGTGGAGCATAGGGGATTCGAACCCCTGACCTCAACGATGCGAACGTTGCGCGCTACCAACTGTGCTAATGCCCCATATATGTTAACCGAATTGCTTCGGAACAAATGAAATTATAGCATTTGCGCATTTGGATTGCAAGATAATTTGATGTTAAATCATAATCGACAATACGTGCCTATTTTTGATCGATTCATGGATTGACAGGCGGATGGGGAAAGGTTACACTTACAATAAAGAGAAAAAAGGGGGGGACGGCGTGAAACTTTCTGATTTGGTCAGGAGTGCAAGAATAAACGGCGGTTTTTCCTATGATGCGCTTGCAGAGCACCTGAATGTAAGCGCCTGTGATATCGTTCGATGGGAAAGCGGCGAAAGTATGCCCTGCGGTGAAGATGAACGAAAAACGGCGGCATTATTGGCGGAATATGCAGGCATCGGCGGATCAATGAAGATGGATGTACACTCGCTTCATGGGTGGGAATCATATGCTGCGGGATTTGAATTTGAATACAGACAGCTGCTTGAGGAAGGGAAGGACGTAGAAAGGTATGCCGGCCTTTTTGAAGGCGTTTCCAAGCTGGAGGCCGGAGAGACAAAGACCAGAATCTGTGAAGCACTCAATGAAATGATTCAAACGATGCCGATGAGAAAAGGATATGAGTATTTTGAACCCAGTGATCTGGTTTCGATACGGGAGACGTTGCCGGAAGGCTGGATGGAAAAAAGAAACGCGCCGGAAGGAAATATACTTGAAAGAAAAATACGGGGCGCATGGTTAGGCCGCATCTGCGGATGCCTTTTGGGAAAGACAGTAGAAGGAATACGGACAAACGAGCTTCATGATTTGCTGAAAAAAAGCGGTAATTGGCCGATGCAACGGTATATTCTGTCCGGCGATATTACGAAGGATATGGTGAACAGATATAATTACCCGATTGCGGGCAGATGCTTTGCCGACCAGATCCCCTGTGCGCCGTCGGATGACGATACGAACTATATGTGCCTTGCCTATGTTTTGGTGGAAAGGTACGGACGGGATTTTACCTCGTTCGATGTTTCCAACACATGGCTGCAGTATCAGCCCAGAAACGCTTACTGCACGGCGGAGCGCGCTGCATATGTCAATTTCTTGAAAGGTTTCAGGCCGCCGGTATCCGCCGTTTGGCAAAATCCATACCGAGAGTGGATCGGTGCGCAGATCCGCGGCGACTATTTTGGCTATATCAATCCCGGGAATCCTTCTAAGGCGGCGGAAATGGCGTGGCGCGATGCTTCAGTTTCGCATGTGAAAAACGGGATTTATGGCGAAATGTTCATTTCTGCGATGATCGCTGAGGCAGCTGTGGAGGAAGATATACTCAAGATTATACGGGCGGGGCTCAAACAGATACCGCCTTCGTCGAGATTGTATCGATCTGTGGAAAATGCGCTTGATGCGTACATAAACGGCGTAAGCTGTGAAGATGCCTTTAAAAGTATTTACGAAAGGTACGATGAGAAAAATGGTCACGACTGGTGTCATGTAATATCCAATGCGTTGATTGTGGTTTTGTCGCTGCTTTTTGGAAACGGCGATTTTGGGAAATCCATATGCATGGCAGTACAGGCGGGTTTTGATACCGACTGTAACGGAGCAACCGTAGGATCCATACTTGGTATGCTGTATGGGGATGGCACAATAGAGGAGAAATGGACGAAACCGCTTAACGGCATGCTCGATACGGAGATTATTGGCCTTGGCCGTGTGGATATTGAGGATATGGTTCAAAACACAATCAGTCATATCGGGTAACGAGAAAAAACGGAATGGAGGAAAACAGATGAAATTTAACATTGGCGGTTGGGTAATAAAGCCTGGTGTTACATCGCACAATACAGAACAAATCCGAGATGTACGCATATCGGAGGACAAAACAAACGTACATCTGTATGCGGTCAATTATCGCGAGGATTACAGAGGGTTGGACGGCCCTTCACTTGAAATCGATATATCCTCGCCGCTCCCGGATATTATTAGGGTAAAGCTTGTTCACTTCAGGGGAAGCCGTGCAAAAGTACCGGTGTTTCCGCTAACGGATGAAAGACTTCCATTGGAAATTATAAAGGAAGAGGACAGACTCGAAATCAAAACCGGAGATACCTCCTTGGTCGTTACATACCGTCCCTGCACCTTCACCTACTACTATAAGGGCGAGAAGCTGACCGCTGTGGGCGACAGGTTCGGCTCTACCATGCTCAGCTATCTCACAACGCCGGAAGGACCGTTTATGCGCGGTCAGCTGGATGTGGGCGTTGGCGAAAAGGTATACGGACTTGGCGAGCACTTCACAGCTTTTATCAAGAACGGGCAGGTAATTGATATATGGAATGAGGACGGAGGCACGTCCTCAGAAATTGCCTACAAAAACATTCCATTTTATGTTACCAATCGTGGTTATGGCGTGCTTGTAAACGATCCCGGTCCGGTTTCTTTTGAAGTGTGTACGGAAGCGGCAACGCGCGTTCAGTTCAGCGTGCCCGGGGAAAAGCTGGAGTATATGGTAATTGGCGGCGGAGACATGAAGAGCGTTCTGAAAAACTATACGCGCTTATCCGGCCGCCCGGCACTTCCGCCGGCTTGGACGTTTGGACTATGGCTATCATCGTCCTTTACTACGTCATATGACGAAAAGACGGTTATGTCATTTGTCGACGGTATGGCGCAAAGGGATATTCCGCTGTCGGTATTCCACTTCGACTGTTTCTGGATGAAGGAAAACGAATGGTGCGGCTTTGAATGGGATCAGGATATGTTTCCGGATGTGGAAGGTCTTTTACAGCGGCTGCACGATAAAGGACTTAAAATCTGTGTGTGGATCAACCCGTACCTCGGGCAGAAGAGCCCGGTGTTTGACGAGGCGATGGAGCAGGGATACCTTCTTTCAAAGCCTAACGGCGATGTGTGGCAATGGGACCGCTGGCAGGCAGGTCTGGGCGTGATCGACTTTACTAATCCGGGCGCGGTTGAATGGTATAAAAACAAGCTGAAAAAACTGATGAGACAGGGCGTCGACTGCTTCAAAACGGACTTTGGCGAGCGTATACCGACGGATGTGAAATACTTTGATGGCAGTGATCCCCTTCGCATGCACAATTACTACACGCTGATCTATAACCGTGTGGTATTTGAAGCCATTCAGGAGGAGCGGGGCTTGGAGGCGGCCTGCGTGTTTGCGCGTTCTGCTACGGTTGGCGGGCAAATGTATCCTGTTCATTGGGGCGGCGATTGCAGTTCCACCTATCCCTCAATGGCGGAATCCCTTCGCGGCGGTTTGAGTTTGTGCCTGTCGGGCTTCGGTTTCTGGAGTCACGATATGGGCGGCTTTGAAGGCACGGCGGCAGAGCATGTATACAAGCGGTGGCTTGCTTTCGGCCTGCTTTCCACGCATTCACGGCTGCATGGCTCCGGCTCTTATCGCGTACCATGGTTGTTTGGCGATGAGGCGGTAGAGGTATGCAGGGCGTTTTCCAAACTGAAAATGCGCTTAATGCCGTATTTATATGCCGCGGCATGCGAAGCGCACGAAGATGGCGTTCCCGCAATGCGCGCAATGACGTTGGAATTCCCGGGCGATCTGGCATGCGAGGATCTGGACAGACAGTATATGCTCGGCGACGCCGTTCTGGTTGCGCCTGTCATGCGCGAGGACTGCATGGGCGAATACTATCTGCCGGACGGAACCTGGACACATCTTTTAAGCGGTGAGACGCGCGAAGGCGGAAAATGGCGCAGGGAGAAGTACGATTTCTTCTCGCTTCCGCTGTTTGTGCGCGAGAATACGCTTCTGCCAATCGGCTCCAGAGATGATGTTGCGGATTATGCGCACGAAGAAAACGTTATTCTGCAGGTGTATGCGCTGAAGGGTGTAAGCGAAAGATGCGTGCGTACGTCAAATGGTGAAAAAGCGTTCACGGTCAGAGCAGCGAATACCGACGGAAAAGTCAGGATCGACATTGAGGGCTTTGCAAAAGGACTGCGCCTGCAGCTTGTGAATGTTTATGAGATCAAGAATATGAAGGGTGCATCCATACAGGAAAATGAACGCGGCATGATCCTTAATCCGGAAGGAAACCATATTGAATATGAATTATGAGCTGATTGCGCCCGGTATTTGGCCAATCGGTTGCCCATAGAGGAATGAGCGATTATGAAAACGTATTTCAAGATTGTTCGGGATAGAATTCCCGAAATCATTGAACAAAGTGGTAAAACATGCGAGATCGAAAGAGTTTCAGCGGATGAAGCGCTGTCAGGCCTGGAGGACAAGCTGATGGAGGAGGTACGCGAGTATCTTGAAAGCCGCGATATTGAGGAACTCTCGGATATTCTGGAAGTCATTCACGCAATACTCCGTTTCCGTGGGATTTCATTTGAGGAGGTGGAGAGAATCCGCCTCCAAAAGCGTGCGGAACGCGGGGGATTTGATAAGGGAATCAGGCTTTTACAAGTGAATGAGAAGGGAAAATAGGTGTTCTGCTGCCGCTGCTTTTGCGGTTTATGGGAAATAGGCTATAATGCGTCCGCTATTTGCGGACGCATTATTGTTTTCAATCCTATGCCGATTATGCGCAGATATGGCTGCTGCTGAAATAATTATCAATAAATTGAAGATAAAACTTATATTTGAATGTAAAATTCGTCAATAATTTTTTATTAAATATGTTGCACTACATGCGAGAATGGTATAAACTATAATAAGTTACGAATGTATAGAAATTATGAGGTGCCCAATGCCAGAAATCAATACTGAAAAAAATACCCGCCCGGTCAGGCCGGTTGGCAGACATACGAGACCTCAGGGCGTGGTGAACGCTGAAAAACAAAGAACAACTGCGAAGAATGCAACCCCGTCCGCAAAAAGGATCAATGCGTCTGGAAAACCTGTTACGCGCGTGAATCCTGCTGTGTCCAAGAATTCCCGTCCGTCTGCGGCTGGCAAAAAAGCCGTACCCGGAAAGAAGAATTCCAATAACAATGAAGTAAAGAAAAGGCTGGCCTTGCTTGCTTCAGCGCTACTTTTGCTGCTTGTAATAGTAATTGTTATTCTGGTTTCTGTCGGAGGGAAAGGCTCAGATCAGCCTTCGGCAGTTGTGGAGCAAACGAATCAACCGCCCGCTCAGACACAGGCGCCCGTGCCGACTGCTACGCCTAAACCGGATTATTCTACCTATGCGCCCATGGCGAAGGGCAATCTGCTGCCCGTATTTTGGGATGCGGAAACTACGGAAAAGCGCGTTGCCATCACGGTAGACGATCTGAACCAGCCGGATAATCTTAAGGCCATTCTGGATCTTTGCGAGCAGTACAACGCTAAAGTGACGCTGTTTGCGCTGGGGCAGAATATAAAAATCAATTCGGACAATATAAAGCGCGCTTATAACATGGGCATCGAAATTGAAAACCATGGCTTTGATCACTCGTTCGTGTATTCGCTTGAGCACGACGAGCTCATTACGCAGGTTGCAGGCACCGGAAGGCGTGTAAATGATGTGCTTGGCCTCAATTATCAGATGCATTTCATGCGCCCGCCGGGAGGAAACGGCAGAAATGATCCGCGTCTGCATGCGGTACTCGCGCAGGGCAATTATTACGGTGTTGCTTACTGGAGCCTTTCGGGAACAGCGGGGGCAGCACATGTAATGGAAAACATTGCTCCCGGTGATGTGATTTTGTATCATACCACGGACGAGGATGTTGAAAACCTTCGACAGGTGATTCCGTATCTGAGCGCGAACGGCTATGAAATGGTTACTATGAACGAACTGTTCGGATATCCCGATAACGAGATTACCGAATATGACGCTTCCTATTCTCAGCTGACAGTTCCGCTTCTCTATCCTTATACGTATGAAGGTATCGAGTTTTCAAATGGTACAAGGATGTACGGCGTGAAGGAGCTTCAAACGCGCCTTGGCGAGCTGGGCTACCTGACAAAGGGTAAACCCGACGGCGATTACGGAAATAATACTGAAAAAGCCGTTAAGCAGTTCCAGAAGGACGCCGGCCTTAAGCAAACCGGCGTTGCGGATGAAGCGACGAGGGCGGCCATTATGAACGGAGCTGTTTCGGGTTATTAAAATTATACTTGATTATTTAATAATATTGAAATATAATATCGTGTAATCATACATATGCTTTCAAATAGCGCGGAGGACATAACGCATGAGCGAAAGATATTCAAATTCAAAGAAAAATGCCCGTAGAAGCTCAGAAGCCAATAGACGTTACTACGAGGAAGAAGAGCTGAAGCAGTATAGAAAACGCAGTAATAAGGGCACGAATCAAAAACGGAAAAAGAAGAAAAGCAAGGCGCCCGTAGTAATTCTGATTTTCGTAATGCTGATCCTGATTGCAGGTGCCGGATATCTGGCGCTGGATAAACTGGGACTGATCAAACCCGAAGATGGAAACCAGCAGGTTGTTCCTACCGCAACGCCCTATGCTTACAGTGATGAAGGAACGGCATTTGCCGAGCTTCTCAAGAATTCCGGTCAGAATGAAGAAACAGAAGTTCTCACCGGAGAAAAGGTTTCCGTAGACAATTTGAGTATTACCGAAGGCTTGGACGAAACGTGGCTGAATGTACTGCTTCTCGGCGTTGACGCTCGAAACGCGACCACTCCTGCACGCAGCGATACAATGATCATCTGCTCCATCAATCAGGAGACAGGCGACGTAAAGCTTTCCACCATCATGCGCGACACTGACGTTTCGTTTGAAGGACATCCGGGAACACGCATTAATTCCGCTTACTATTATGGCGGCCCGGAGCTTGCTATTAAGGTCGTAAACGAATACTTCGGCATGAATATCCGCCATTATGTATGTGTTGATTTTGCCGGTTTTGCGGAAATTTCCGAAGTACTTGGTGGAATTACTGTGGATATCACGGAAAACGAAATGACGCACATTAATAAAAACGTTCTGGAACAGTATAAGATTCTCTGGCGCCGCGGCGACCTTGAGCTTGAACAGGCCAGAAACGAGTATTATGGAACAGAACTCAATCAGTATGGCGCGAACGTTCATTTGAACGGTATGCAGACGTTGGGTTATGCCAGAATCAGAAAGCTGGACAGCGATTATGCCCGCGCTGAAAGACAGCGGAAGGTTCTTAATAAGTTGATGGAGGGGCTTCAGAACGCAGATGCTACGAAGCTCGTGAGCCTGTATCTGACCTGCATGGACTATTTTACCACCAATCTCAAGATGAATGAGATTGTAAACATCGCCGTGCTGATTCTCAACCGCGTTGATTTTACATCGGCAGAAGAGATGCGTTTGCCGGTCGCGGGATCATATAAAGAAGAAAAGCGCAATGACGACGCAAGGCTGTACGACATGGATATCGAGACCAATATCCGCGAATTACACAATTTCATTTACCGATAAGCTGATGAATCTGAATGCCGCGAGTTTACTCGCGGCATTTTATACTTGTGGAACATTCGGTTGTCTGATATAATGAAAATGTATGTAAAAATGAGCGGGGGATTCGCTTGATTCAAAGAATTGAGCTTTTGTCGCCGGCAGGCGATTGGGAAGCACTTCAAAGCGCTGTTGAAAACGGCGCAGACGCCGTTTATCTCGGCATGAAAACCTTGAACGCCAGGCGCGGTGCAGGGAATTTTGATGACGATGCGCTGCTGCGTGCGGCGGAGTATTGTCATGAGCGTGGGAAAAAGATATATGTAACGGTCAATACTGTTGTAAAACAATTAGAACTGCCACTTGTTTACGAAACAGCGGAAAGCCTTCTGAAAGCGGGCGTAGACGCTGCAATTGTGCAGGATCTTGGCGTCGCTTTGGCGCTTAAGGAAATGCTTCCGTCTTTGGAACTGCATGCAAGTACGCAGATGGCTGCCCACAATCGTTCGGCAGCGCGTTTTCTTAAGAATAACGGCTTCAAGCGCGCCGTACTTGCCAGGGAACTGACATTTGAAGAAATCCGTGAATGTGCGGATGAGGGAATAGAGGTTGAAGTGTTTACACACGGCGCATTGTGCGTTTCGACTTCCGGACAGTGCCTGTTTTCCAGCCTGGTTGGCGGACGCAGCGGAAACCGCGGCATGTGCGCTCAGCCTTGCAGGCTCCCTTACAAGCTCTCCTGTAATGAAACGATCGCGCAGGGACATCTTCTTTCGCCCAAGGATATTATGACCGTCGACTATATTGATCAAATGAAGCTTTCCGGCGTCGCCAGTCTTAAAATCGAAGGCAGACTCAAAAGACCCGAATATGTTGCCGTAGTCACCGGCATTTACCGTAGAGCGCTGGACGGTGATAAGATTACAAAGGACGATAAAGAAGCGCTCATGCAGATCTTTAACCGCGGCGGCTTTACAGCCGGTTATGCGCCTGGTGTTGTTGACTCCGCTCTTATATCAAAATCGCGCCCATCGCATTGGGGCGTAAGCGTCGGAAAGACCATAGGCGGCAAAAAAATCCGCTTACTGAAAGATGTTCTGAATCAGGATGCCGTATCCATCCGCACAGAAAGCGGAGAGGACGTTCCCGTCCGGATTTCCGGCCGGGCCGGAGAGGAAATCCGAAATCCCGTAAACGCGCAGGGCGAGGTTATGCGGCTTGTGTCAGAGACTCAAATGCAGGCGGCAAGGGAAACGGTCCGGGAAACAAAAAGGACTGTTGCACTGTCCGCTGTGATCGATATAAAGCTGGGTGAAAATGCAAAGGCAACGATTACGGACGGCGAAAATGAAACGGTTGTATCCGGCTGGCTTGTCGAAAAATCCGATAAAATGAAAGCAGACCCGGAACGCATCTGCGCACAGTTTTCCAAAACCGGCGGAACGCCGTATTATTTCACGAATATATCGCCCCATGTGGATTCGGAAGCGTTTGTTCCTGCCAGCGGTTTGAACGCGCTCAGAAGAGATGCGTTGGAAGCAATCCGCGATTTGCGCCTGCGTACTCGCAGGGGTGCAAACGGCGGGATAAGGCCCTTTGAAGCCCCGGCCATACAATGCGTAAAAACGGAACGGCTGAGGCTTATCGCCCAGGCTTCCCGTTTGGACACGCTTTATCAGGCGAAGGATGCCGGCGCGGATGAAATCGCGTTTCTGCCCTTTGATGTAACGCCGGATGGTCTTAAAAGCATCCGCATCAAGGAACTGTTCTATCTGGTATTGCCGCCCGTGCTTCCGGATAAAGCGCTTTTGGAAGTTAACTCGTGGGCAAATGGGCAGGGAGATGCGCTTAAGGGCGTGTATCTTTCAAACATTGGTCAATTGGCTCTTTCCTGGCCGGGCGAAGTACGTTATGATTATCCTATGAATATCGCAAACGCAGCTTCTGTCCGCTTTTTGAACGCGCAGGCGCACGTATATACGCCGTCGGTAGAACTAACCGATAAGGAGATCCGGGCGATTGGCGGAAGGACGGAATACATTGTTTACGGAAGAATTCCGCTGATGCATTTAAGACATTGCCCGCTGAACGCGGCGCTTGGCGGCGGCATTCATAGCCGGTGCAGACGATGCGACCAGAATGATACCAGGGATATGCTGAACAAATGCGTACTGACCGACCGCATGCGGGCAAGATTTCCGCTTTCGCGCCTGAAAACAGAATCGGGCTGCGTGATAGACATAGGAAACAGCGTACCATTGTCGCTTGATAAGCATTTTGACAAGCTGTCTGTGTCTTCGGGGATAAGGCTTTTGTTTACGGACGAAGACGAATACATGGTGCAGTCTGTTACATCGGCATATCGTGCGCTGATTGACGGATGCCATACAGCCGGATCGGAAATTCGCGGATTAACGGGATATACAACCGGGCATTATTTTAAACCGGTTGAATGAAAAGGACAGATGTTATGAACGAAAAATATCAAAAAGTATTGGAATTTTATAAAATACTGGAACGATTAAAGGAATATGCCGTTTCCGATATGGGTAAGGAACGCGTAATGTCAATCCGTCCGTCTGGTGACGCCGATGTTGTACGCCGATTGCAGGCGCAGACGGAGGAGGCAATGACCGTTATTGCGTATCACGGCGGGAATCCCATGGCGTCGTTCTCGGATGTGCGCGAGTATCTGAAGCTCGCAACCGTCGGCGCTACGCTTTCCATGAAAGCGCTGCTTTTGATTGCAGACGCGCTGCGCGCGTGCCGTGCCGTTCGCCGTGCGTTGGTGACGGACAGAGAGGATACTCCTAATTTGACGGAGCTTGGCTCACGCATTGCGACTAACCGTATGCTGGAGGAAGAAATCGTGGGCGCGATCATTTCCGAAGAAGAAATGAGCGACCATGCAAGTCCTGAACTTTATAATATCAGGCGGCATATGCGCGTACTGAACGACAAGGTGCGCGAAAAGCTGAATTCCTATATCCGCTCTTCAAGCATGCAGAAATATCTGATGGATTCGCTGATCACCATGAGGAACGGACGGTATGTAATACCGGTCAGAAGCGAATACCGTCAGCAGGTTCCCGGCCTTGTGCACGATCAAAGCGGAAGCGGTTCGACGCTGTTTATAGAGCCGATGGCTGTTGTTGAAGCCGGAAACGAGCTTAAAGAATGGTCGCTTAAGGAGCAAAAGGAAATTGACAGAATTCTTAAGGATTTTTCTGCAAGAATCGCTCCGGATGCGCCCTTGATTGCCAAGAGTATTGATATTCTTTCCGATATCGATTGCATATTTGCCCGCGCGTATCTTTCGAGGGAAATGAAGGCGGTAGAGCCGAAGCTGAATGAAAACGGCAGGATTAATCTGATCCGCGCTCGCCATCCCCTGATCGATCCCGAGAAGGTGGTACCCTCCAATCTATGGCTGGGCGATGATTTTACTACCCTCGTTGTTACCGGTCCCAACACCGGCGGTAAAACGGTTACGCTGAAAACGGTGGGCTTATTAACGCTGATGGCACAGGCGGGTATGCAGATTCCTGCACAGTACGGAAGCGAGCTGGCTATTTTCTCAGAGGTATTTGCAGATATCGGTGACGAGCAGTCCATCGAGCAATCGCTTTCAACGTTTTCTTCGCATATGACGAACATTGTGTCCATAATTCAGAACGTGGACGGGAATTCGCTGGTGTTGTTTGACGAGCTTGGCGCGGGTACCGATCCTACGGAGGGCGCAGCGCTTGCCATGGCTGTACTGGAGCATCTTTTGCAAATGAAAGTGCGCACGCTTGCCACAACGCACTACAGCGAACTGAAAGCGTTTGCGCTCAGCACGAAGGGTGTTGAGAATGCGTCGGTGGAGTTTGATGTAGAAACCCTGAGACCCACATACCGCCTTTCCATCGGCGTACCCGGTAAATCCAACGCGTTTGAGATTTCAAGGAAACTGGGACTTCCGGACTTTTTGATTCAGAATGCCAGCGAAAGGCTGACCCGCGATCAGATTCGCTTTGAAGATGTAATCGCCAATGCCGAATACCATCGTCAGATTGCGGAAAAGGAGCGTAAGCTCGCTGAAGAAGCGCATGCCGAAACGCAGAAAATCCGTAATGAAGCCGAAAAAGCGAGACGCGATTATGAACAGCAGCGCGAGAACATGATCAGAAAGGCCAAGGATGACGCCAAGAGGGTGCTCCAGAAGGCGCAGCGTGAAGCGGAAACAATAATTGCCGATCTCAAAAAGGCAAAAAGTACGCAGGTATACAAGGAACACGAGCTGCATGGCATGCGGTCTAGGCTGCAGGGCGGTATTGACGAATTGGCCGATGTTATCAAGCCCAAAGAGCCCGAGGGCGAAGCGCCCAAAACGGTTAAGCCGGGCGATCAGGTGGAGCTTACCCATATCGGAACAAGGGCAACGGTGCTCACCGCGCCCGATTCCAAGGGTGAATGTACCGTGCAGGCGGGCGCGATGAAGATGAAGGTGAATATTTCGCTTATGCGCCTTGCGCCGCCTGAGCCGGAAAAGAAAAAACCGAAGGTTACATCAACCGTTTCCGTAGCGCCTAAACGCGGAAGCATGGAGTGCGATGTACGCGGTATGACGGTCGAGGAAGCATTGGTGCAGGTAGATCTGTTCCTGGACGGAGCGCAGATGAATTCTCTAAAGAATGTTTCGATCATTCACGGCAAGGGTACGGGCGCTTTGAGAGCTGGCATACACAGCCATCTGAAGCGGCATCCCTCCATATCTGAATTCCGGCTTGGCAGATACGGAGAAGGCGAAGACGGCGTAACGATCGTTACTATGAAGTAAAAATACTGGAAATGAGGACTATGGTATGAAAAAGCTTTTGGCGATCATTCTAATCCTTGCGTGTATATGTCCGTGCGCGGCAGCTTTGGCTGAAAAAGTAACGTATGCTGCGGTATTTTCAAGCGACAATCCTCTCCCAGAGATTTATGAAAAAGTATCGCCCTCCGTTGTCGTTGTCGCATGCACGACCACTGTATGGGATTCGAAGACCGGGCATGTCGAGACGCTGGATGAGGGCGGCGGAAGCGCTGTATATATTGATGAGCGCGGCTACTTTCTGACCAACCATCATGTGATCGAAGAAGCCGACGAAGTCGAAATTCGTCTGGAGGACGGTACGGCTTACCCGGCTGAAATCGTTGGCTTTGACGAGGCTACAGATGTTGCAGTTTTAAAGATTGATGAAAAGTTTGACGCCAAACCTGTTTCCATCGGGAAATCCGGCGACCTTCGGGTAGGCGAACTGATCGTTGTTATCGGTACGCCGGTTAGCGAAGAAGGCATGTACAATACGCTGACAGCAGGTATTGTATCCGGCCTTAACCGAAACGACGCCGACCCGGAATCCTCCCGCGCGGTGGATCTGATCCAGATTGACGCGGCTGTCAACCCCGGCAATTCAGGCGGCGCGCTTTTGAATGCCAAGGGTGAACTTGTGGGCATTCCCTTTATGAAATACATGGGTTATTACTACAAGGATGTCAAGGACGAGGAATTCGTGGTGTACGAAGGATTGTCCTTTGCCATTCCGATGGATGTTGCTTGGCCAATTGCGCAGGCGATTATTCAAAACGGCGTTTACAATCGCCCGCGCTTCGGCGTTTCGGTTGTAGACATTGAGGGCCCCGAAGAGCCGCTTAAGAACTATCCGCCGGCCGGCCTTCAGGTGGTTGAGGTGGAGAAGAACGGAAGCGGCGCGCGCGCGGGCTTGCGTGCCAATGACGTAATCACACACGTAAACGGCGAACGTATTTATACCTTCCGCGAGTATACGAAGATCATTGATAAGCTCCCAGCAGGCCAGGCTTTTGACATTACGATTGCCAGATATGACAACGAAAAAGGTGAGAAGCTTAAAAGATTTGAGGTTCTTACGCTTTCGGTTGTGCTTGAAATGATCGACTGAGGTGGCGTATGAACCCGACAGTAGTGGTTGCGGCTGTGCTGGTAAAGGATGGAAGGCTGCTTGTTGCCCAAAGAAAGCCGGACGCCAGCCAGGCGCTGAAATGGGAGTTTCCGGGCGGAAAGATTGAACCGGGCGAAACGCCGGAGGCCGCGCTTTCCCGTGAATTGTTGGAGGAATTGGGCATTGTTACCGAAACCGGACGCATTTATGATGCAAAGCTGCATGCCTATCCGGAAAAAACGGTGTTGATACTGTTTTACAAAACCCGCCTGATAGCGGGTGAAGCGCATGCTTTGGATGCAAACGCTTTTCGATGGGTTACCGCCGAAGAACTTCATCAACTGGATTTTGCTGATGCGGATGCGGATACGGCTATGCGCCTTGCAATATCCGGTTTTGCCTCCGACGAGCCTGCATTTCCGTAGGAATCAGACGGAGATTTTGACAAATCAGCGCTCATTTTGTACGTTTTGCAGCGTATGTATTTGAAACGCCAATAAACTATGCTATACTTAAGAAAATGCATCGGAGGAATTGGCTATGACAGAGGTATTAGGGTTTATATTGATGGTAATCGGTTTTGCACTTCTGATACTGGAAATATATCTGCCTGGATTTGGTCTTCCGGGAATTTCCGGTACGATTATGATGATTGTCGGAATCGTTCTGGTTGCGGAGACGTTTCTTCAGGGGCTCCTGATTACGCTGATCGTCGTGGTGCTTTTGTGCGTTGCGTTTTCAATTGTCATGCGAACAGCGTCAAAGGGGAAGTTTTTGAATTCCAAGCTGGTGTTAAACAGCGTGGCAACCAAGCATAAGGATGAAAATCCGCTGGACTTTTATCTGAACCAGGAGGGCGTTGCCGCAACGCCGCTGAACCCGGTCGGAAGCGGAGATTTTGCGGGCGTTAAGCTTAACGTTTTGTCGGACGGGGAGTTTATTGAAGCCGGAGAAAAAATCCGCGTGGTAAAGATTCAGGGAAAGAAGCTGCTTGTTCGCAGAATTCAGGGTTAAACGTAATACAATCAATAATAATCAATAATATATTATGGGGGGAGCGTTTTCTATGTTGGATATCGGAGCAATGGGTCTTACAGTTTCCATCCTTATCATCGTTGCGGTAATTTTCATCATTTTCTTCTTTGCAAGGTTCTTCCCGATCGGGCTTTGGATCTCTGCACTTGCATCCGGCGTTCACGTCAAGATTTCCATTCTGATCGGTATGCGTTTTCGCCGCATTACGCCTGGTGACATCGTTCGTCCTCTGATTAAAGCAACCAAAGCCGGACTTGACATCAATATCAATGAAATGGAAGCGCACCTGCTTGCGGGCGGCAGATTGAATCTGGTTATCGACGCGCTGATCGCAGCGCAGGCAGCCAACATTGATCTTTCCTTTGAAAACTGCCGCGCCATCGACCTTGCCGGCCGCAACGTGTTGGAAGCCGTGAAAACGTCTGTAAACCCGAAGGTTATCGAAACCCCGGTTGTCGCGGCTGTTGCCAAGGATGGCATTGAGCTTCGCGCCAAGGCACGCGTTACCGTTCGTACCAATCTGGATCAGCTGGTCGGCGGCGCGGGTGAGGAAACCATTCAGGCGCGAGTCGGCGAAGGTATTGTTACCACCATCGGTTCCTCTGCCACGCATAAGGAGGTCCTGGAGAATCCCGACCGAATCAGCAAGACCGTGTTGTCAAAGGGCCTTGATTCCGGAACCGCGTATGAGATTCTGTCTATCGACATTGCCGATGTGGATGTAGGAAGAAACGTAGGCGCTCAGCTTCAGATGGATCAGGCGGAGGCGGATCGTCGTATTGCACAGGCGAAGGCGGAAGAACGGCGCGCAATGGCTGTTGCTAAGGAACAGGAAAACATTGCCGCTGTACAGGAAATGCGCGCACGCGTAGTAGAGGCGGAGGCAGAGGTTCCGCGTGCTATGGCTGAAGCGCTTAGAACCGGCAAAATGGGCGTTATGGATTACTATCGGATGCAGAACGTAATCTCTGATACCAGAATGCGCGAAGCAATTGCTGATGGCGGCATTGCGGAGGATTCGGGCGACGACGCTATGGGAACGGATAAAGCGCAGAAAAAATAATCTCAACCATCATATTATGGTGAAAAAGGGGGGAGACGCGTGGAAGGCGCAATATCGGTTATATTTGTATTGATTGCCGTTTTCAGTTCGCTTATAAGGGCGGCAAACAGAAAAAATGCGCAGAAGACGGCAAATACCGCGCCCCGGCCAACAGGATGGAATCATGAAGAGAAACTGGCTCCAACGGAAACGGCTGCGGTTAAGCCTTCCGCATTGCGAACGGGAAAAGAGCCGATAAATCAGTATTCGGGCGTGCGTTCAGAGCCTTCTGCAATGAAGAGCGCTCTTCGTTCAAAAAGCAAACTGGATGCCCGTGATTTAAGACGCGCTGTGATCTTGTCAGAAGTTCTCTCAAAACCGATATCAATTCGAAATGAAGAATGACCAATACCGTATCCCGGCAGTCAGCACTGCCGGGTTTGGTATAGGAGGAGGGTAAACTGTGAACGGTATCCGCGTGCTGATTGCCGATGACGACATCGGAATGCGCCTGGTGATGCGAAAATACATAGACAAGGCAGGCGGTTATGAAATTATTGGCGAAGCTTGCGATGGACGCGAGCTGATTGAAATGAATGAAAAACTGCATCCGCAAGTGATCATTCTGGATGTGGAAATGCCGGTGCTGACGGGTGTGGAATGCGCAAAGCTGATTCAGGATATGAATCCGAAAACCATACTGATATTTGCAACGGCGCATGAAAAGTATATGGGCGATGCATTTGAAGTATATGCGTTTGATTATCTTTTGAAGCCCTTTAAATCGGATCGCGTTATGAAAACGCTCGCAATGGTCAGGCAAAGGCTGGGCGCTGTGGAATCCGCTGCAATACAGTCGGTGCCGAATGTTCAACCCCGTTCACCCAGAAAGCTTATGCTCAGGCATAGAGACGGAGTAAGCCTGGTGGATATGGAGGACATATTGCTTGTGCAAAGAGAGGAGCGCTCTACTGTAATTTACATATCGGGCGGAGAGAGATTGGTAACCAGTGAATCGCTGTCTGAAATAGATGAACGACTTCCGGACGACATGTTTTTTAGAACCCATAAATCCTATGTGGTGGGCCTGAATCACATTGTCTCCATAACGCCTTATGGAAGATGGACCCATATCATACAGCTCCGCGGCACCGATCGGGATGCTCTGATTACTTCAGAACGTCTGGAAGAACTGCAAAAAATGTTTGCATAGAGACTTATAGCTGTAAAATTTTAAATAATATAGACTATAAGTACGCATAATTATTACGAAAGTATTTACATCTAAACAAAAACGTCATATAATGATGTTAAAACATTACGCGTTCAATGATATACAGGAAAGAGGACAGACGCGAATGAGAGATGTAAATCTGATGATCGGCGATGGCGATCCGGTTTCACTGAAGAGAAGCATTGATGTATTAAGCGGCATGAAAGGAATACGCGTACTGGGCGGTACTACGGATGGCGCAGAGCTGATTGAAGCAGTCAGAAAGCGAAACGTAGATATTGTATTGACAGGGCTGATGCTCAAACGCGTAGACGGATTTGGCGTACTGGAAGCCATTGGATATATGACGGGGCACAGACCAAAGGCGTTGGTGCTTTCCAATATCAACAGAGATGAGCTGATCAGAAGAGCATATGCTTTAGGGGCGACTTATTGCATGCTGAAACCTGCCAGCGCCGATCTGATATGCAGGAGGATTATCGATTTTGCGGATTCGGAGGAACGTTTCGAAACCGGAGAAGATAATGATCTTGAAGTCCGTATGCGCGTCAGCCGGGCGTTAGATGAAATCGGCATATCGCCGGCTTTGAAGGCAAGGAGATATCTGGAGGAAGCGGTTATTCTGTTAAGCAAGGATGAGATGCTCGGCAAGAATCTGACAGGAAGGCTGTACCCGAGAATTGCTCTAACATTCGGCGTAACGCCTGAAAGTGTAGAAAGGTCCATGCGCACAGCGATCAATTCCGCGTGGAAAGCCGGAGGATTTCTCAGATACCGTGTGACAACGGGCGATGCAACCTTTACAAGAGAAAAACCGTCTTCAGGCAGGCTCATTGAGAGCCTTGTAAAGAGGGCTGCGCAGGAGATGTATGTGAACTGACAGCACTTTGATATTCATGTTTATTGGCTTCAGGAAACGCACCTGAAGCTGTTCTTTATAAATGCGGTTGCAATATCGGCGCGATAAGGGTATACTTGTATATACAATTATTATGTGTAAGGAGATATGACAGATGGAATACCGCAGGAAATCCGCTTCCTCCGACGTGATTACTCGCGCATATCTGGACAGCCTGCTTCTTGAGGTAAGGCATATGGATGCATGTTTGCCCGATACATCAATGAAGCTGTATGGCAAGGAATTCAAAACGCCCGTAACGACCGGCGCATTATCGCATCTTTCAAGCCTCCGTGAAAAAGGAATGGAGGAGATGGCGAAGGGCGCATACATGGCCGGCGCGGTTGCTTTCAGCGGTATGGGCTCTAAGGAAGAACTGGAGGGCATGATTGAATCGGGCGCTTCGGTTATAAAGATCATCAAGCCCTACAAGGATCGTGACAGCGTATATGATAAAATCGCACATGCGGAAAAATCCGGCGCGCTTGCTGTCGGTATCGATATCGATCATGCGTTTTCAAGAAGCGGCTACGATGTAATCCGAGGGGATGAAATGCGTCCGCTTCAAACGAGCGAGCTTTGCGATATGGTAAAGGCTACGTCTCTGCCGTTCGTTATCAAGGGCGTATTGAGTCTGCAGGACGCAGAAAAATGCCTGTCTGCCGGCGTTCAGGGTATGGTTATATCCCATCATAACGGAAGGCTGGATTATTCCGTGCCGCCTTTGATGATTCTGCCCGAAATCAAAAAGCTGGCGGGCGATACCATCCCGTTGTTTGTAGATTGCAGCCTTGAAACGGGTGTGGATGTATTGAAGGCGCTGGCGCTGGGCGCGTATGCCTGCTCCTTTGGAAGGCCGCTTATGCCGCCTCTGAAGGAATCCGGCGCGCAAGGCGTATGTTCGAAGATTGAGGAGATTACCAGAGATCTCGCGTACGCTATGGCTATGACTGCGACAAAAGACATTTACAGTGTAGATCCGTCCATTGTTCGAAACGGATCGTTTACCTGGTAAAGAAGGGAGATGCAGGTATGAGGCTTGGCGGAGCGGTTATGAAGGAATATGGCAGTCCGGTGGAATGGCTTAAACATGTTAAGGAGCTTGGATACAGCTGCGTTGTTTTTCCGGTGGACAGCCGCGCACCCAAGAGTGTAATCCGCGATTATGCGGCTTGCGCTAAGGATAATGATCTGATTATCGGCGAGGTTGGAATATGGAAGAATCTGTTTCACGCGGATGACAGGGAGCGCCAATTCGCATATGACTGGTCGGTCAGACAGCTCGAGCTTGCGGAAGAGGTCGGCGCGAATTGCTGTGTCAATATTTCGGGGTCTCTCGGCAGCAAATGGGACGGATATCATAAAGACAACCTTACGAAGAAGACCTATGACAGAATTGTAGAAATTTCTCAGAGGCTGATTGATGAGGTAAACCCGAAGCATACGCACTATTCGCTTGAACCTATGCCGTGGATGTATCCGGATTCGCCGGAGAGCTATCTTCAATTGATCAAGGATATTGACAGGGCTGCGTTTGCCGTTCATCTGGACTATGCCAACATGATTAACGGAATCGAGCGCTATCAGAATTCTGATCAATTTATCAATCATTCGTTTGACTTGCTGGGCAAGTATATTACCAGCATTCATGCAAAGGATCTGCTGGCGGATGAAGTACACTTGCCTGTAATGATCAGCGAGATACTGCCCGGAAATGGCGGGCTTAATCTGGGTCTTGTGCTTAAGCGCGCTGAAGCGCTTTCGGAGGATATGACGGTGTTTGTCGAGCACCTGAATACGCATGAAGACTACGTAAAAGCCGTAAGCCATATGAGAAAAACTGCTGAACAAGTTTGCGTGCATATCAAATAGTTCAGTTTTGGCGCTTCTTTTAAAGAGGCGCTTTTTATGTGATAATGTCACGGAAAACGAATGGGAAAACGGGTACAATACAATCACAGGCAAGAAAACAACAAAAGCACCCGGCGATATATTGACAGATCACAGAAAGGGGTATATACAATGTACGTTGTGAAAGTAAATAAAAGCAATTTCGAAAATGAAGTTTTGAATAGTGAAAAGAAGGTACTTCTCGATTTTTACGCAGATTGGTGTGGACCGTGCCGCATGGTAGGGCCGGTGGTTGAAGAGATTGCAAAGGAGCATCCCGAATACAAGGTATGCAAGATTAATGTTGATGAAGAGGGCGAGCTTGCCGCTTCCTTCCAGGTTATGAGCATCCCGTCGCTGTTTGTGATGGAAAACGGAAAGGTTGTTAAGCAGTCGCTGGGCGCTAAGCCGAAGGCACAGATTCTGGATATGCTCGCATAATTTTACAAAAAAACAGCATCGCGCAGGACGAAAAGTTCTGCGCCTTTTTTCTGAAAAAATGCTTCGTAGCATCGGTTATTTTTTCGTTTGAAGATGAAAAATCGGAGGATGCGTGATATAATACATACTGGATAGATTTGTAAGGATGTATGTCTGTATGGATAACGATTTTGTGATAGTGTCCGAAAACCTTTCTTATCGCTATGAAGGGGCGGAGACGGATGCGGTGGATCATGTGAATCTCAAAGTCAGGAAGGGCGAATTTCTGGCTGTGCTCGGTCGGAATGGAAGCGGAAAGAGCACACTTGGAAAGTTGTTTAACGCTCTTATTGAGCCGACAGAGGGCATGCTTCGCGTTTGTGGTATTGAGTGCAAAACGGAGGACGACGCCTTTGCCGTCAGGCAGAAATGCGGAATGGTGTTTCAGAATCCCGACAATCAGATTGTTGCCACGATTGTCGAGGAGGATGTGGCGTTCGGCCCTGAGAATCTTGGTATAGAACCGGAAGAAATCCAAAGGCGCGTGGACTGGGCGCTGAAAACGGTTGACATGGATGAATACCGCAAGAGCGCGCCGCACATGCTTTCGGGCGGTCAGAAGCAGCGGGTAGCAATCGCGGGTGTGATCGCCATGAGGCCGGAAGTGATTGTTTTTGACGAATCTACGAGTATGCTCGATCCTTCCGGCAGGGAAGAGGTAATCAAGGTCGCCAAGAAGCTTAACCGCGAAAATGGCGTTACGGTAATCTGGATCACGCATTTTATGGATGAGGCCGCACAGGCGGATCGGGTCTGTGTGATCCATAATGGCTCTGTCGCCATGTCTGCGCCGCCCAGGGAAGTGTTTTCGAAGGGCGAAGCCATTAAGGCATTCGGGCTTGAAACGCCGGATATGGCCTATCTTGCTATGCAGCTGAGAGCGGAAGGGCTGAAGCTTCCCGAAGGGATCATCACCGTTGACGAAATGGAAGTGGAATTGTGCCGATTGTTGTTGAAAACCTGACGCATGTGTATGCGGCGGGCACACCGTTTGAAACCAGAGCGCTTGATAATATCAATCTGACCGTGAACGACGGCGAGTTTGTCGGCCTGATCGGTCATACCGGCTCCGGCAAAAGCACGCTGATTCAGCATTTGAATGCGATTATGAAGCCGACCTCGGGCCGTGTGCTGGTGGACGGAGAGGATATAAACGAGGGCGCCAATAAAGTAAAGGTGCGCAGAAAAGTAGGGCTTGTTTTTCAGTATCCGGAGTATCAGCTGTTTGAAGAAACGGTGGAGAAGGATGTTTCGTTTGGCCCCGGAAATCTGAAGCTTGAGCAGGATGAGATTGACAGACGCGTAAGAGATGCGCTGATAACCGTTGGACTTGATGAAAGCCATTGGAAAAAATCACCGTTTGAGCTTTCTGGCGGCCAAAAGCGGCGCGCCGCAATTGCGGGCGTACTTGCAATGCAGCCGAAGGTATTGATACTTGATGAACCAGCCGCCGGGCTGGATCCTGCCGGCAGAAGCGAAATGCGTAAAATGATTCGCAGAATTCGCGATACCGGCGCCACCGTCATCATGGTTTCTCATTCTATGGATGATGTAGCCCGGATGTGTGAAAGAATCATTGTTATGAACAAAGGAAGAATTGCCCTGGATGGATCGCCGGAAAAAGTGTTTTCAAACAGCGATTTGCTGGACGATATGCATCTGGGGCTGCCTGCGGCAGCGCGGCTTCGCGATCGACTGAACGCTCGCGGGTTTTCGATATCATCTGAGGTGTACACCATCGAGCGCCTCAGGGACGCAATACTTGAACTGGTGAAAAAGGGGTAACTTGCATTGCTTAGCAATATATCAATCGGTCAATATTTTCCGGGCGATTCCGTGATTCACAGGCTTGACCCCCGGACCAAAATTCTGCTGACGGTTGCGTTCATTGCGGCGATATTCGTGTCAGGAGGCTTTATCGGCTTTGCTCTGATTGCCCTGTTCATGCTTATCTGCTGCCTGATTACAAAGATCAGTTTAAAGTTTATCGTCCGCGGATTAAAGCCCATCGCATTCATCGTTGTGTTTACATTTGCACTTAACCTGTTTCTTGGCGGAGGTACGGATGTAATCTGGAGCTGGGGCGTATTAACCATCACCGGAACGGGCCTCAGAAACGCGCTGTTTATGGCCGTGCGCCTGATTCTGCTGGTTACGGGCACGCAGCTTTTAACCCTCACTACATCGCCCATTGCGCTGACAGACGGCCTTGAACGCCTGTTTTCGCCGTTTAAGAAGATTGGATTTCCGGCGCACGAGCTTGCCATGATGATGGCTATTGCGCTCAGATTCATTCCGACGCTGATTGAGGAAACCGATAAGATTACCAAGGCACAGAAGGCGAGAGGCGCGGATTTTGAAAGCGGTAACCTTCTTAAGCGGGCGAAAGCAATGCTCCCGCTGCTTGTGCCGTTGTTTGTCGGGGCGTTTCGTCGGGCTGATGATCTGGCCATGGCAATGGAAGCCAGATGTTATCGCGGCGGAACGGGCCGTACAAAGATGAAACCGCTGAAATACGCCGGAATTGACCTTTGTGCGGGCTTATGCATGCTGGGACTGATGGCAGTGATTATTGTTTTAAACGCGTTTAAAGCGTATTAGGAGGGTGGATATGCGCCGGATTCGCATGATTGTGGAATATGACGGAACCGGCTATTCCGGCTGGCAAAGGCAGCTGAACGCCGTCAGCGTTCAGGAGAAGCTGGAAGAGGCCCTTCGAAAGCTGACGCGCGAGAAGGAGCTGTTTGTTGTCGGCGCGAGCCGTACCGACGCAGGCGTACATGCGTTTTCGCAGAATGTGCATTTCGATACTGGGTGCCGCATACCTGCCGAAAAGTTTGCCTTTGCGCTCAACGCAATTCTGCCAGAGGACATTCGGATTCGAAAATCCTTTCGCGTGAAGAATGATTTTCATGCGCGCTTTGACGCGGTACGCAAGGAATATCGGTATGTATTTTTCAATTCGCAGCATGCAAGCGCCATTATGCGCAATCACTGCGCGCATGTTATGTATCCGCTTGACGAAATATTGATGGACTGGGAAGCAAAGAGCATGATCGGTACGCACGATTTTGCGCCATTTGCCGCAAGCGGCTCGGTGGTCAAGGATACGGTTCGTACGATTTATTCCGCGCGTGTAGTACGAACGGGCGATATGCTGGAACTTTACGTGGAAGGCAACGGCTTTTTGTATAATATGGTCCGAATACTGGCAGGAACGCTGATTTATGTGGGCTGCGGAAAGCTGGAACTGGGCACGATACAGCGCGCGCTTGAAAGCAAATCGCGGCTGGATCTTGGCGTTACCGCACCCGCCAGAGGGCTTACGCTCATGCGTATCGATTACAATAATGGTTCCGCAGTGGAGGATGAAGTATGATCATCACCAATGTTATGCGCCTTTTAAAGCAGGCGGATATAGATTTTCGCAGCGCGGAATATGAGGTTGACGAAAGCGATTTAAGCGGCGTGCATGTGGCGGACGCTGTCGGAATGGATAAGGATAAAGTGTTCAAGACCCTTGTAACGCGCAGTGATAGAGGCGCTTACTATGTGTTTGTAATTCCGGTAGCGGAGGAACTGGACCTGAAAAAGTGCGCAGCAATCTCGGGCAACAAGAAAATTGATATGATTCATGTAAAGGAGCTATTGCCGTTGACGGGTTATATTCGCGGAGGCTGTTCTCCTGTGGGTATGAAAAAGAAGTTTCCTACGTATTTCGACGAAACGGCGTCGCTGTTTGACGAAATCGCAGTAAGCGGTGGTCAGCGCGGCGTTCAGATCATCATAAATCCCGATTGGCTTCTGAATTACGTCGGCGCAGAGTATGCCGATATTACAAAAACATAAAAGATAAATTTAGTCATATGAGTCACAATAAGCCAAAAACGTGGTATAATATATGAAGGATGGCTTGTACGAATAATCGATATGGAGCGTGGAAACATGAAAGATATGTATTACAGAATCTGTGTTGCCGGTCTTGAACGCGATTTGCCCATTTGCCCGATCAATGAGGAACTCTATATCGCCGGATTTGTAATCTTTGGCGACGTTGAACTGACCGCAGCCTGCGCTCGCGATCTTTTGAAAATTGCTCCCGAACATGATATTATCATTACGGCAGAATCCAAGGGCATTCCGCTTGCGCATGAAATGGCGCGTCAGGAAGGGAACAATAAGTATCTGCTTGCCCGTAAAGCTCCCAAGCTCTATATGAAAGACATATTTACTGTAGAAGTGGATTCCATTACCACGGATCACAAGCAGATTCTGTGTCTGGATGGTAAGGATGCGGAATTCATGAAGGATAAGCGCGTACTGATTGTGGACGATGTGATCTCTACCGGAGAATCGCTGAAGGCGCTTGAAAAGCTCGTTAATGCAGCCGGCGGAAAGATCGCAGGCAGAATGGCGATCCTGGCCGAAGGCGACGCCCAGAACAGAGACGATATACAGTATCTTGAAAAGCTTCCGTTGTTTAACAGCGACGGCAGCATGAAATAACCGCTTATAAAGAATATACATAATAAAAAGCGCAGTGCCGTAAAAAGCACTGCGCTTTCTGTTATGCGTGCTGCAGCTTTCTAGTAATGGCGGTTGCTGGATGAGAACCTGCAAAGAACTGATCGAGCGTTGTGAGTACGCTGCCGGCGATTTCAGACAGCGCTTCGTCCGTCAGGAATCCCTGGTGCGATGTGACAATCACATTCGGAAGCTGAATCAACAGCGACAGCACATCGTCTCTGTCCCGCTTCCAGCTTGCGTCCTCAAAGAATACACCACCTTCCTCCTCATATACATCAAGGGCTGCGCCGCGGATGTGCCCTGCTTTGAGGGCGTTTAACAGCGCCTTTGAGTCTACCAGAGCGCCGCGCGAGGTGTTTATTAAAAGAGCGTCTTCTTTCATGCGCTTAAGCGCCTGTTCATTAATGATGTGTCGGCTTTCTTCCGTCAGAGGGCAGTGAAGCGATATTACATCGCTGTCAAGCAGCAGCTTATCCAAAGACACATATCTAACATTCAAGTCTTCTTTAGGCTTGGGATCATATGCAATTACGTCCATACCAAAGCCTTGAGCGATTTTCATAAAAGCCGCGCCGATTCGTCCGCTGCCGATTACTCCGGCGGTTTTGCCGTTAAGCTGAACGCCATTGAGCCCGTTTAACGAGAAATTGAATTCGCGTATACGGGTATGGGCTCTGTGGATATTCCGGTTCAGCGCCAGCAAAAGCGCCATGGCATGCTCGGCTACGGAATGGGGAGAATACTCCGGAACGGTAGTGACAACGATACCTAGCTCGTTTGCTTTATGAAGGTCCACATTGTTGTAACCCGCACAGCGCATGGCAAGCAGCTCAACGCCCGCTTCTTTCAGCGCGGAAAGCGCCTGCGCATCGGCCCGGTCGTTTACAAATGCAACGGCTGCACGGCATCCGCGTGCAAGGCGTGCTGTGTCAAATGAGAGCCTCTCGCCGATATACCGAATCGAGTATTGGGTATTCAGTCTGTCAAACCAAAGGTGATCATAAGGCTTTTCGTCAAAAAATGCAATGGTTTCCAATTCATTCGCCTCCTTCCCGCGTAGTATGCCCATATGCGCAAATCGAATGCGCCGGTCGTATTCATCAAACTGTAACAATATTCTGGTATGATATGGTAAAAACTGGGAATTACATTTTCGGGGGCGTGAAAAGTTTTGATTGTGGATCTTTCCTGTCCGATTGAACTGCGAGGATACGAGCTTTTGGGAGACGATCTTGGGTATCTGCGCGCATATATCAAGCTTATGAATCTATCGAATCAGCCGATTGTTTCCTATGGCGCAACTGTATCGTGGTACAATGGTTTGACTCAGGAGAGAATAACGGAGAATATTGTGGTGGATGCTTGTGAAATTGCGCCGAAGCATTCCTTTAGGCTCAGCTACAGCACAAAAAATACCATAAATGCCGATCATCTGGAAATGTATTTTACCGGCATTCAATTCTTGGACGGAAGCAAGTGGCAGCCTGAGGATGGCGCGTTGGTGGACATAGGCGAACAGCGAGTGCTGACGGGCGCAAAGCTTGACGCGCTTAGAAAAGCGGCGGGGTATGATGCAATCCAGTATCCGCAGGTTCAAAAGGATTTCTGGAGATGCGTATGCGGCAGAATTAATTTGCTTGAAACGGATGAATGCATACGATGCGGACGTGATCGCCAGCAGGTGCTTACCAAGTTTAATGCGAAGGCATTTTCACCTGTGCATACAAACCCAAAAAAGGCGCCCGTGCGCAGAAAGAAAACGGCGCACAGGCGGCTTCGGTACATAAAAGGTATATTGATTGCTCTGGCGGTTATTGCTGTGATTGCGGCGGTTACATTCGGGATTGCAAAAATCGGACCTTTCAATGATACCCGGCTTCCGGGAGAAACTCAGCCGATCATTATCGACGATATGCCGGTTTCTATTTAATCTCCGTATTTTTCCTCAAACATTTTCGGGTCAAACTCTGCGCGGCGGTTCGGACAATCGCTTCTTGGACACATCATACAATTGGCATAGTGGGTTTCGGTTTCAAACCAGATGCCCGAGCCTGATTTTATGGGAACCATCAGAAAACTGGGCGTAAGCGTTACGCCCGTTTTTTCATATACGTCGCCAAGCAGATCGAAAAGCGGTCTTTGCTCGCTGATGGGCCAGGCGGAAAGCGAACCGGGATTCATTGCGGATAGCTTTTCCTTTCCGAGAATCTGCTTTACATCCTCAAAACCGGCAGCTGTTGAACGCTTCAGTACGATCTCACATATCTGATGTCCCCAGTATTTATACAAATCGTCGTCAAAGCTTTCGGCCAACTCATAGGCTTTGCGCCCGCTGGTTATGATATACGGGTACACCTCTTGAATGCTTTCAAGGTTTACACCCAGTACACGGCTTTTGAACAAGGTATTTCCAATCATTACGTTCCTGCCGTCGTTCGAAACGATTGTTTCCCGGCCGAAATAAATCACGGGAGAAACACAGGGCATGATTTTGTTGAAAATTTCCTCAAATTCTTCCATATCGTCTTCGCTTACTCGAAGAATTTCGGCGGCTTCTTCAAGAGAAAGCGACCATTTCGTGTTCCGAATAATCCAACGGTTCATGGCAAACCCTCCTCTTACTCTGCCAAAGCATATTGCGGGAACTTAGAAATATTGTTGGTTTCATACGTGATAAAGGCGTTATCCGGCGGCGTTTTACCCTTCGGGTTATACCACAGAAAATCCACCCCGGCGGCCTGGGCGGCGCGCATATCGCTGGTCAGACTGTCGCCGATCATCAGTGTACGCGCTTTGGCAGTGCCGAATTTCTCAATTGCCATGTACAGCATGCCGGGATCCGGCTTTTGATGTCCGGTTTCCTCGGAGATCAGCAAATCGGATATATATTGGAAAATGGGGGATGATGTTATGCGAGGGCGCTGGATGGATGCAATTCCGTTTGTTACAATTACAATCGGAAGCTTTCCGGAAATCGCTTTAACGGTTTCCGATGCGCCGCAAAGCATGTCGTTTTTTGTGGAAAGCGCATGCTCATAAAACGCTGCAACGCTTGGAGGGTATGCCATTAGCAGACGGCAGGCGCAGAACCGTTCAAAACGCTCCCGACGAAGCACGGATTGGGTCATTTCGCCTCTTTCAAATGCAGCCCAGCATGCATTGTTTATCCGTCTGTAATCGCCTGCGCATTCGTCGTAAGATAATCCGTAATGTTGGAATAAATCCATAAGAGCCTGCTCCTCGGCTTTTTCAAAGTCAAGAAGCGTATCGTCAGCGTCAAATAGAACCAGATCGTATTTCATGTGATGCTCCATTTTGCTGTTTTTTATACTATACAACGATGTTGAGTGTTTGGCAATATCAATTGTGAAAATAAAAAAATTTACAATGAAAATGATTGACAAAAACGTTATGGTGAACTATAATAATATAGTCGTTGAAAGCGATATGCACCTTTAGCTCAGTTGGTAGAGCACCTGACTCTTAATCAGGGTGTCCAGGGTTCGAGTCCCTGAAGGTGTATGAAAGATAAGCACTGTGTAAAAGCATAGTGCTTTTTTTGTATACATAATGAATACCGTCTTATGTTGCAAATGTCTGGAAACTCTGGCAACCGCTTATACATAGTAAAGGACCGGAGGATTTCCTATCATTGGCGCTTGTTTGGCATTGGGCTTGTATTCGTTTCGCCTGTGCGGTATAATCTGACTTGAAAAGGTTATGGAATACGAGGAGGGCGTTATGAGAGCCAACAGGATTTGGAGGCTGACGGCTGGTATTATCTGCGCTGTTCTGATTGTATTGAGCGCTCTGTGCCTGATTTGCTATTTTTGCGAGAAGCACGAGAATGAAGCGATCAGTGCAGAATTTCTGGAAGAAGTGTTTGAGAATGGGCGCATCTTTAAAGAATACTGGTTTATGGGTGGAAGACTCTGTATTTATGCGGATGATGCGCAGGAATATCTGGCTGTTGCTATATTCGACGTCGATATGTCAAACTGGCATGATATTCGTGTTTTATATGGAAATCAGACATTCTCATCAAGGGAGTATTATAAGCGCTTTGGTGCGGAAGAAATTGGCGGTTTAATCTATTCTCATGAAGACGAAGCCTATATAGACGTGTTGGAACAAAAGCATACAACAGTTTCAGTGCCTGTATACAGTCAGGCGGCAGAGCGTTTGCAGATCGATGGCAAAGATTTGTTTGTATGGAGAATGAACGATGCGCAATGCTGCACGCTTATTGAGGCTGGAAGCGCAGCATTTGAATATGAAGAAGGAAGCATGGCGATGGCGCTTGAAGCTTTTGAATAGGGAAAACGACTGAAGACGCATACGGGGAGATACGATATGGGGAAAATCAGGACAAAACAGTTTCAGCTGCTGACCGATGTCCATATGGCGTGGGATTTTATGGTTGAAATATATAATATGGTGCAGGAAGGTGGACCGGGCAGCGCTCCGGCTCCGTTTTTTGAATATGCGCTGACTTCTTCGTGGATGAACAAGGATTATCTGCATTTGTGCCGGTTCTGGTTTCAAGGGAATACTGTAGTGGGCTTTGTGTTTTACGAGAATGCTGCCGAAATTCATTTTATACTGCGCCCGGGCTATGAGCAATTGGCGGATGAGATGATTCAATATGCTTCCAGTGCGTTTACAAACTGGGCCGGAGAGTTGAAACTGGTATTCTCCGATGCGCAGAAAGCGCTGATGGAAGCGGCGGAAAGAGAGGGCTATACGCTGGAGCGTAGCGATACAGAGTATATGCTTGATTTTTCAAGGGCAACTCTGAATTATGCTTTACCGGAAGGGTTCCATTTCGTGGATCCGTCCGATGTCGATCCCTTAAAGTTAACCAGGTGTACCTGGAAGAGCTTTAATGAATGGGAATTCGGGGCTTTTGAAAACTGGGATATAGCAGATAATAAAAGTTGTTGGACTCCATATAAAGCCTATTTGGGTGTACTGAGCTGTTTTATGGCGCCGCCGCCGCACGCTACATATGAATTCAATGTAATCATAGCCGATGAAAATGAGGAATATGCGTGCTATTCTGGTATGTGGTGGGTTGCCGAAAATGGCTTGGCCTATATGGAACCATTATGTACGATTCCGGAGTACCGACACAAAGGTTTGGCGGCAGCTGCGCTCACAAAACACTTTCAGAGGTTTAAGGATATGGGCGGGAAGATCATGACCGGCGGCGGAAACGATTTTTACAAAAAAATCGGTTATGATAAAGTGAAGTATACGCGGATATACAGCAAGAACCGGCATACGCTTGCGTGATTTAGTAGGTGATTGTTGGGCACGAACGGAAAACGGAGGTGAGAATATGCATATTCAGATCAGCGACAATATCATAAAGCACTATTTAAGAAATGTGTATTTTATTAACGGTCACAGCTATGCGGGCAAATCGACGATGGTGAAATTACTTTCCGAAAGGTACGATATGGTATTTTGCGGCGAAAACTATCACGATGTATTTCCGCGCGAGAAGCTATCCAGATGGAAACAGCCCGGATTATGCTATTTCGATACCATGTCGGGCTGGGAAGAATGGCTCAATATGTCGCCGGAATCCCACTGGAATTGGATGGAGCAGGTATCGCGGGAATGTATAGAAATCGAGATTATGGAGCTGGTTCACATGTCTGCCGGCGGCAAAAAGGTGATTGTGGATACCAACATTCCGCCGGATATTCTTAGGGAGATTTCGGATTACAACCATGTTGCCATTATGCTTTGCGATCCGCCGGATATTACCGCCAAACGTTTTTTTGACAGAGATGATCCGGATAAGAAATTCATGATGGACCAAATCAAAAAGTGCAGGGATCCCGAAAAGACGCTGGCCAATTTCAACGCCTGGGCGCTTTATCATCCGGAAAAGGAGATTGATTGGCAGCATACCGGGTTCTTCAGCATTACAAGATCCGATTTTGAAACGGATACTCGCGAGGAAGTTCTGACCGGATTGGCGCAGCATTTCGGATTGCACTGAACAATAAAAAATCAGTCCGCGAATGCGGGCTGATTCAAGCCATCAAAAAAGTCCCTTTTTTGATGGGAGGGGCCGATCGCCTGAAAT
>JAZSRC010000074.1:0-5227 GCA_045538305.1 Clostridia bacterium
ACAATGCTTCCTGACTGCCGCAGTTCAAAACATCAAGCGCCTCGTCAAGGCGTTTTTCTCTCCTTTTTCCCTCCGCTTTTTCCCTTTTTATTGCCCAAACCCCTGATTTCTATTGAAATCAGGGGTTTGTTGACGGTCTTAATGGAGAGGGTTTGCCCTCTCCATTTTTATTTCCTCTATGGCGTGCGCTGTGAAACTGAATTAAACTCTGCTTCTTAGCGCAGTATGCGATATTATTCGTTATCGGTCTTGTATTTTTCGAGCAGGTGCTTGATGCGGTTGTGCGGGCTGATCAGTCCGTCGAGGGAATGATCGTGGTTGAGGGTTGCGATGATGTAGGACATGTACTTACTCATATCAACCTCGATAAACCACGGCGCATTTCTGACCTCCGGCGGAAGATAGGTGAGGTTGGTTCCCAGCACGCCTGCAAGCTGACCCTTTTTATATGCTTCGTCAAAGGCTTTGATGCCGTTGGTGAAGAAGCAGAAGGTGGCGGCGATGAAGATACGGTTGGCACGGCGACGCTTAAGCTCTTTCAGAAGGCCCAGCATGCTGTCGCCGGAAGCGATGATATCATCAGCTACGATGATGTCCTTATCGCGGACCTTGTCGCCCATGTATTCATGTGCGATGATCTGGTTGCGTCCGTCGACAACTTTGGAATAGTCGCGCCTTTTATAGAACATGCCCATATCCAGTCCAAGAACGGAGGTATAGTAAATGTTGCGGGTAAGCGCACCTTCGTCGGGGGAAACGATCATCATATGCTGCTTGTCGAAGTGCAGATCCTTTACACGGCGGCAAAGGGATTTGATCATCTGGTAGGTGGGCATAAAGTTTTCAAATCCGGTGAGCGGGATGGCGTTTTGTACGCGGGGATCATGCGCGTCGAAAGTGATGATGTTTTCAACGCCCATACCGGCGAGCTCCTGCAGCATCAGCGCACAGTCCATGGATTCGCGGCTGGACTTTCTGTGCTGACGGCTTTCATACAGGAAGGGCATGATCACGGTGATGCGGTACGCCTTGCCACCGATTGCGGCGATAACGCGCTTAAGATTGGCGTAGTGATCGTCCGGAGACATGGGCACGGACTGTCCGTACATATTGTAGCGAATCTGGTGGGCGGTGACATCGGTAATGATATATACATCGTAGCCGCGTACGGACTGCTCCAGCAGACCCTTGCCTTCGCCGGTGCCAAAGCGCGGGCACTTGACGGGCAGGATAAAGTTATCAAGGTTATAGCCGGGGAAAGTATACAGATCCTGGTTCTGATCGCTTACGCCTTCGCGCCAGCTTTTGAGATATGCATTGATTTTTTTGCCCAGTTCTTCGCAACCGGGCATTGCAATCAAACCCAGGGGACCAACAGGACGTGTTTCAAAGGGCATCCAACCTGCTCCAGACAGAACTTCATTCACAGGGATCATCTCCATTCATTTGGTCGCCTGTAAACCATACCACATGCGCGTAAAGTTTTCCGACATAATTCAGTCAAATTCGTGCACTTTGTGGAAAACTTACGTGAAAAGGAAATTTTGTTTGTGATATTGATTCGGGTAAGGATGTTTGGTACAATGGTATCAGCCAAATAAGGTTTTAGGAGGAATTGTTTTTATGAAAATCGCAGTCAGCTCTTATAGCTTTTCTCAGGCATTTTATGACGGCAGAATGACGATTATGGACGTAATCCCGAAGGCGAAGGAGCTTGGCTATGACGGCATTGAGTTTGTGCGCCAGGGCCAAACGGACGAGGAAATGAAGGAGCTTGCCCCGAAGCTTAAAAAGCAGAGCGAAGAATACGGCATGCCTATCATCGCCTATATGATCGGCGCCGATTTCCTGCTGAACGGACTGGACGCCGAGGTTGAAAGGCTGAAGAAGGAAGTAGAATTTGCAGCTCTGATGGGCGCTCCCCGACTCCGCCATGATTCTACAAATGGCGTGGACGCCGCCGGCAAGAAGTATGAAGTGGAAGAAGCGCTGCCCATCGTAGCGGAAGGCTATCGCCGCGTAACGGAGTTTGCTGCAGGCCTGGGCATTCACACTATGATCGAAAACCACGGATATTATTTTCAGGACAGCTGCCGCGTGAAGAAGCTCGTAGAAACGGTCAATCATCCGAACTTCGGCTGGCTGATGGACATGGGTAACTTTATGTGCGCGGATGAGGTTTCCGTTGATGCCGTTACTGTTGCTGCTCCCATGGCTGTACATGCGCATGCCAAGGATTTCCATTACAAAGCCAAGGGTGAATATATACCGCTGCAGGGCTGGTTCGGCACCAGAGGCGGAAATGCGCTTCGCGGCGCGATCATCGGCCATGGCGTGGTCAATGTCAAAAAGTGTCTGGAAATTCTGCGTGCAACCGGCTATGACGGATACCTGTCGGTAGAGTTTGAGGGTATGGAGGATTGCCTGATGGCGTTGAAAGCCGATATCGACAACCTTCGCGACATGCTGAAGTAATGAATATAGAACCCATCGCCCGAATCCGGTGCGATTTTCCGACGAAATTTGGCTTGCCAAGGCAAAGTGGCTTGAACGATCGGCTTCTTGGGGAAATTGTGTTTGAAAAGAAGTTCCGCAATCCCGATGCGATTCGCGGGCTGGATGCGTTTTCGCACATCTGGCTGATCTGGGCGTTTTCCATTCCCGAAAAGCAGGGCTGGCAGGCAACCGTCAGGCCTCCGCGGCTGGGCGGTAATGAACGCATCGGCGTATTTGCTACGCGTTCGCCCTTTCGTCCCAATCCCCTCGGGCTTACAGTTGTTAAGCTTGAAAAAGTGGCAACCGATGGCCCTGATGCGCCGTATCTGGTGGTTTCCGGCGCGGATATGATGAACGGGACGGAGATTTTTGATATCAAGCCCTATATTCCTTATGCGGATATCCGTGAAAACGCCAGCGGAAGCTTCGCGCAGAGCATGAAGGATTATCGCCTTAAGGTGGATTTCCCCGCCGAACTTCTCGATATGATTCCCATTGACAAGCAAAGCGTACTGATCGCTGCGCTGGAGGGCGACCCGCGTCCGGCGTATCAGTCGGATCCCGAGCGCGTATACGGCTTTTTGTATGCTGGATTTGATGTACGCTTCAGGGTGAAGGATGGCGTTGTTGCGGTAACAGAAATTATCAGCGCGGGCTGAGCAGTATTATGCCCGCAGGAGGAGAAATTATGGATATCTTTGATAAACTGTCTCTTGCCGGTCTGGTTCCGGTCATCAAGGTGGACGACGCCAACGACGCTGTGCCTCTCTGTAAGGCGCTTTCGGATGGAGGACTTCCCGTAGCGGAGATTACCTTTCGAACCGCTGCCGCCGAACAGGCAATCAAAAATGTACACGAGGCGCTGCCGGAGGTTATGCTGGGCGCAGGTACGGTGCTTACGGTGGATCAGGTAAAGCGCGCGGTTGCAGCGGGCGCAGCGTACATCGTTTCGCCGGGACTGAATCCGCAGGTGGTGGGCTATTGCGTTGAGAATCAGATTCCGATTCTTCCCGGCTGCGCCAATCCCAGCGATATTGAAGCCGCGCTTTCCTTTGGCCTTGATACCGTGAAATTTTTCCCGGCGGAAGCAGCTGGCGGCATCAATTTCATTAAGGCCATCAGTGCTCCCTATGGTTCCATGCGCTTTGTGCCCACCGGCGGCATTAACGAAAAGAACCTGAACGACTATCTGTCCTTTTCCAAAATCCGCGCCGTTGGCGGCAGCTGGATGGTTCCGTCGGACGCGATTAAGAACAAGGAATTTGATAAAATCGAGCAGCTCACCCGACAGGCGGTAAAGCTTGTGCTGGGTCTTGAACTGAGGCACATCGGCATCAACTCCGAAACGCCCGAGCAGGCGATGAAGGATGCAAAGGCCTTTGCCGCGCTGACCGGTCTTCCCATAAAGGATGGAAATTCCTCGGTATTTACCGGTACGGAGTATGAGTTTATGAAAAAGCCCTTCCGCGGAAAAAACGGTCATATTGCGCTGGGCGTCAACTCTATTGAACGCGCCAAGTGGCATCTGGAAAGGCGCGGCTTTGTATTTGACGAAGACAGTGCCGCCGTTAAGGACGGTAAGGTGATCGCCATGTACCTCAAAGATGAGATTGCCGGCTTCGCGGTACACATTGTGAAGAAGTAAGCGGGGCAGGGGTGCGCAATGGAGCTGCAGAAGAGAAAGCGCGCCGATAAGGAAGCAATCAGGCGCCTTAAGAAGAAAAAGAAAATGCGCATGCGCGCAATTATGGCTGCGTGCGTCATTGTGCTGATGGCGGTAAGCTTCTATGCCGGTTATATTACGGGAGCCCGTAAACCCTTGTATACGGGCGAAATTCTGCTTGTGAACGCCGAAAATCCCTTGGCTGCCGATTATGTGCCTGAGGGGCTTGTGAATCTGTTTGAGGTCCGGCATTCGTTCCGCCTGGCCTCCAGCGAGATATACATGACGTATGAAGCGTACAGCGCTATGGAGGAAATGTTTGCACAGGCGGAAGCGGAGAATGTGAACGGCTTTATTGTTACCAGCGGATATAGAAGCTTTGAAAGGCAGCAGGAGATTTATGCCGAGAGCGAGGAAGGCTATGCGCAAAAGCCCGGCGCGAGCGAGCACCAGACGGGACTTGCCTTTGATGTAACCGCTGCAAACAGCGGCGATGGCTTTGAAACCACGCAACAGTTTGCATGGATTCGCAGAAATGCACATAAATACGGCTTTATTCAACGCTATCCCACCAATAAGTCGCATATTACCGGCATCAGCTACGAACCCTGGCATTACAGATATGTGGGCGTAGAGGCTGCAACGATTATGTATCAGAACAATCTGACGCTTGAAGAGTTTCTGAAATAACCAAACAAAAACCGCTCCGGTTGAAAGGAGCGGTTTTTGTTTGTTAGTACGCCCGGCATGGGCAACAACTTGGCGGTGAAAGTCCACTGCACGCTTGGTGGTAGGAAGTGTTAGCCGAACGGCAAGGGTGTCCATCGCGAGGTGGAATCTGAAGGAAGCTGCAGGCAAAGTTCCGGGCCGATGAACAGAAATCACATATAAGGCGGGTCAGAACGGACGAGGCTGCTAGACAAGCGAAAGTCCAATACCACCCAGGATTCTGGCACGTAAATGTGGCGGCTACATGGAATGAAGGTTGTTGCACCTTATCCGGGGAGGTCTGGATGGAATGCTCTGATAGGAGTAACCCTCATCGTGAGGTGAGGCTGAACATCCAGA
>JAZSRC010000012.1:0-12881 GCA_045538305.1 Clostridia bacterium
TTTCTCTTTTATCGAACAATACTCCGTCAATCGTAGCAAGCATCGAATGATCAAGTGAAACATTAATCTTAGATAAGTTGGCACACGATACAAACGGATTGCCTCCGATGGAAGTTACGCTGTCCGGAATGGTGATTTCAGCAAGGGATGCGCAATCGTAAAACGCAGAATCCCCGATGGAAGTTACGCTGTCCGGAATGGTGATTTCGGTTAGAGAATAGCACCCTGCAAACGCTCCTTCCCCGATGGAAGTTACGCTGTCCGGAATGGTGATTTCGGTTAGAGAATAGCACCCTGCAAACGCTCTTTCCCCGATGGAAGTTACACTGTCCGGAATGGTGATTTCAGTAAGGGATTTGCAATGGTCAAACGCATAATCCCCAATGGAAGTTACCACATAATGATCTAACTTATTTGGAATCGTGACTTCCTCGGGGAATCCGCTATATTTTATAATCTTAGCAGTGCCATCGTTCAATAGCGTGTATTCATAATTCCCTGAAGTGTATACTGTCGGCATTTCCTCAGCTAAGGCAATGCAAGCAAGGAACATCAGAAGGCATACCAGTATCAGTGCGAACTTTTTCATGGGTAACTCCTTTCATTGTAAAAAATGTGATAGGGATGTATTGATTATACTCAGATGGGAATTGCGTTTGGTTATATTCGCGTTAAGTATCGCATCGTTATTAACCTGAAATACTCCAAATGCATCTGATAAAAACAATCTATACTAACGTATTAAGAAAGAGCCGGTTTTCACCGGCTCAGACCATCAACAAAGCTCCGGGTGAGATGGGACTGTTGCACATAAGTCCCATTTGTGGTGTAGTGAACTTTATATACGGCTGTTTTCAGCGTTCAACAAATGAATATCCATACGCATGAGCATACATTTCAGCGTATGAACCTGCTGTACCATAAACTGTTAAAGTATTGGCACAATCTTCGAACGCCATCCCGCCAATGGACGTTACACTATCGGGAATGATAATGGTATTCAGTTTTTTACACCCATAAAAGGCATAATGTCCAATGGACGTTACACTGTCGGGAATGATAATGGTATTCAGTTTTTTACACCCATAAAAGGCATAATGTCCAATGGCGGTAACACTATCCGGAATCGTAATGCTGGTCAGACTGTCAAGGTCTTCAAAAGCAGAATCACCGATAGTGGTAACGCCTTCTTCAATTATAACTTTTGTGATTGGTTCATAATCATAATTCCCAGGTCCAAATAAAAGATCGATGATAATATCCCGCATCTCGCCAGTGTATTCAGCAGGAATACCATTGAAAGTAACTATCTCTTCTTCAATCTCAGAGTAATCTGGAATATCACTCGGAGAGAGTTCTTCAATTATAAAGTATTCTACAGTCTCACTCGGTGCGAGTTCTTCAATTGCAAAGCCTTCTATAATCGCACTCGGTGAGGGTTCTTTAAGTGTAGCTAATCCTGCAATCTCACTCGGTGAGAGTTCTTCAATTTCATTTGACGAGTATTCTACTAATATATATGATAAGGGATCTGTATAATTAATCCAGGGTACAAGACTAAAGCTGTCGGTGTTAAAATCCTGCATCCTGCCTGTTCCGGAAATTGTCAGAACACCAGCGCTGTCCAGCTGCCAAGTAACATTCTTGCCGCAATCGCCGGATTGAATTATATAAGTTTCGGGAACTGCTATGCCATCAACGTCATTACTTCCTATGCAGTGCGGGCAGGCTTTTTTGCCGAGTGAAACAGCTTCCTTTTCAGTGAATACGGACGGATTTTGCATACCATTACAGTCGTCAATAGCGTGGTACCATAATCCTCCACTTGTCGCATAATAAGTTATACTGTCGATAGAGGTTTCGGGAGGCGCCATGACATCAACGTCATTACTTCCTATGCAGCGCGGGCAGGCTTTTTTGCCGCGTGAAACAGCTTCCTTTTCAGTGTATACGGACGGATTATTAATACCACTACAGTCGTCAATAGCGTGGTAATATTTTCCTCCACCTGTCGCATAATAAGTTATACTGTCGATAGAGGTTTCGGGAGGCGCCATGACGTCAACGTCATTACTTCCTATACCCTGCTGCTCCGGTTCAATGGTTGCAGCCGCCAGGGACAGTCCGTTAACGATAATGCACATGCACAGCAGTATGATCAGCACTTTCTTCATGTTCTGAACCCCTTTCCAAATGCTGTTTCCTTTATTATACATATCGCGCAAATACATTAAGTTAGGAATGTGTAAAATATTTACGGTTGAGTAATCTGAAACGTTCACAATATTTCGATTTCCGAAATGAGCTTTTAAGCATCGTAATGCATTGACAATACATGTTTTCGTATTTATAGTAAGCTTTTCAAATGAACTGAACAAACGTTTGAAATCGGAGAGATTACGATGGTATACGAAACTACGTAAATGTAATAATAAGAAACAAATACGGATTTGGAATGAGCCAGGAGAAATGGCAATAAAATGTATTTTGCCCTGAACGCTGAAAACTATGATGCATGCATCATCAATGACTGTTACATCAGCTGTAACGGCTTAAGCCAGCAAGTGCTCAAAAACTGCAGCAAAGGATGACGGACAGTTCGAGCGCCGCACAAATGCGGCGCTCGAATTTGGATAATTATGCTTCTTCAAAGGGTTTTCGGATAATGATTTCGCCGTCGCGCATTTCCATTCTTACGCGGTTTCCGCTTACGCCGAGTTTTTTCAGCATATCGCCCGGAAGCTGTAAACGCCCTGCGCGGTCCATGACTACGTATTCGTCCTGAACGTCGGTAATCGCCGTCATGGCGCTGATATCGTTAAGGCGTTCAAGGTAGCTTTCCTTCATAATGCGCTCGGAGGAGATTTTTCCGTCGCGGATGGCGACTACGCGGCTGACCTTTTTGGCCAGAAGCTGATCGTGGGTGACAATCACGATGGTAAGACCGCTTTCCCGGTTGATGTCGCGAAGCATATCTAATATATAATCGGACGTCTTCTGATCAACCGAGCCGGTGGGCTCGTCCGCCAGTAAAAGGCGCGGGCGGTTGGCCAGGGCGATGGCGATGGCAATTCGCTGCTGCTCGCCGCCGGACATGGTGGAAAGCCTGGCATGTTTCCTATGCGAAAGGCGAACCATGTCCAAAAGCATTTCTGCGCGCTCGCGCTTATTTTTTTCTCCCGAAAACAGCATCGGCATCATGATGTTTTGTATCGCCGTCAGATAGGGCAAAAGATTTCTTGCGTTGTTCTGCCACACAAAGCCGACGGTGCGTTTTTTATATTCCACCAGCTCTTTATCCGATAGCTTGAACAGGTCCTTGCCGTCCACCATCAGTTTTCCTGCGGACGGGCGATCAAGCCCGCCCAGCATGTTGAGCAGCGTCGATTTTCCCGAACCGCTGTTGCCGATAATGGCCATCATTTCGCCGTATTCCACCGTCAGATCCAGACCCTGCAGCGCCAGCACTTCGATATCCGGGGTTTTATAAATTTTTACCAGATTATCGCACTCAATAATGTGCCTGCCCCTTGCTTCAGACGTCTTCATATGCGATTTCACCGTCCTTCAGCTCGTAAACTCGGTCGCCGATTTCCATAAGGCCTGTATCGTGGGTGGTCATGACGATGGTAACGCCCTCTTTTTCGATGAGATCTTTAAAAATCTTCACCACGCGAAGGCCTGTGTTTGTATCGAGTTCACCCGTCGGTTCATCGGCAAAAATGACCTTGGGCTTGTGTGCGATGGCGCGGGCGATGGCAACGCGCTGCTGCTCGCCGCCGGACAGCTCGTTGGGCATGTGCTTGGCGCGCTTGTCAAGGCCGACCAGATGCAGACATTCCAGTGCCCGCTCCGTGCGGTTGCCCTTATAGCGAGCCAGTCTGAGCGCGAATTCCACATTTTCCTGCGCATTCATCATCGGAATCAGCGCGACAGACTGAAAGACAAAGCCGATTTCGCTTCGGCGAAGGTGGGTTCGGCTTCTTTCGTCCATTTTTACGATGTTTTTTCCTGCAAACAGTACTTTCCCTTCGGTGGGCTTGTCAAGCGCGCCCAATATGTTCATAAGCGTAGTCTTTCCCGACCCGCTTCGTCCCTTCAGGATGGTAAGCGCGCCCGTGGGAATATCCGCTGTTATTCCCTTAAGCGCCCAGAATGCACCGCCGCTTACGGGAAATGCGCGTTTCACGCCGCGCGCTTTGATCATGTACCGAATATCTTTATCCGCCATATGCTGCTCCTTATCGGATGATCGTAGAATTCGGGAATCAATCTTCGCCAAGCTTCAGCGCCTGGGCGATTTTCATCCTGCGGATGATGACTATGAGAACCGTCATGCAAATCAAAAGCATTACGCCTACGAGCGCGAACAGCTGACCCGTAGCCTCCGGATTCAGCGCGTTTCTCAGCGGCAGCGCGTTGTCGCTGGAAGCGTACGCCAGCTGAATCAGCGGCATGTACAGTACTGCTGCAGCAAAGCCGATTGCGCCGCCTATAACAATGGAAACCACGGATATGCACAGCTGCTCGTGAATGAGCATGGTGAATATTTCCCGCATGGACATACCCATCGCGCGGTAAATGCCGAATTGCAGCGTGCGCTGGCGGATGGACAATATCCAATACATCAGGAAGCCGATAAAGCAAAGCACCAGAACCACGATAAAGCCCACTGTGAGCACGCCGTTCAGGCTTTTGGTCATGGGATTGTTTTTGGCGTTCACAATTTCGTTCTCAACGTCGGCAAACGCGGCGAAGGTTTTCCCCTCGCGCTCCGAATAATCGTAGATATAGTCCGGGCCGTTTTCATTTTTTATCCAAATGTCGTAGGGGCGAACGCCGATTACGTCCTGAACCTGCGAAAGGTTTGCGACGATCAGGAAATTCTCCTGTTCTCGGAACAGGCCATCGGTTCCTTTTTTGTAGCTGAAGGGCGCGTATCCCGGCCAGTAATCCACAAAGCCATATATGATTCCGCGCAGGTTTTCGGTTGTAGAGAAGGAGTAGCTGATAACGTCGCCGACTTCATACCCGTATTGGGTCATGAAGTTTTTGGAAACGATTACCGCCCTTGCATTCTGCGCCATGGCGTTCAGGTAGTTGTACCAATGGGTTGGAAGGAGCGTGGTGTCAAACCATGCGGTTCTTCCGAAGTCGTCCGTATCAATGGCCATCAGATTGACGTTTTTCAGCGATCCGCCTTTTACCGAAATGCTGACTGTCGAGCTTCTGAATACCTTTGCAAGGTTTTCGATGCCTTCCATGGTTTGATATACGCCGAAATCCGGCTCGTAATAGATCAGATCCAGCGAGGGGTCCTCTGCCACCTGCTGACTGTTGCTTGCCCAGGCGTCGCGGAGGACAATGTCCGCGCCTGTCAGGTAGCGGATGTTTTCTTCCGCATTCTGATTGATGGTGCTTGCGGTCTGTGCGTTGAATACGCCAAGGGCAATTGTCATCACGAGGAAAATCATGATGAAGTCCTGATTTGCACGCTGGCGGAGCACCTTCAGAAAGGATGCATACACGGCGGGCGACCAGAGCCGCTTGCACAGATGGAATACTGCTGATATGAGAAGGGGAATCAGGCGGATGGCTACAAGCCCCGAGCCGATAATAAACATGGACGAACTGAGAAACAGAAGCGGATCCGGCGTTTCGCCGGAAAGAATCCGCTGGGCAAGCGCGGCTTTCTGGCCGTTGAACGAATACAGTCCGTAAAGAGATACGCCAAGCGCGATTACGTCCATGAAGGTGCGCTGCCAGAAGGGGCGGGGCCGCCTGTTCTTTTTTTGTTTCTGAATGACAATGGATGCGCGGGCGTATTTTCTGACGGGCAGAACCATGGCGAGAACCGAAACCAGCGCCGCAGCCAATGCGTAGGCGACGGCCTCCGGACCGATTTCAACCGGCAGCGCTTTTCTTGACACAAATTCCAAAAAAGCGTTCGCTGAGCCCAGCACCTGCGTGATGAACGAGCCAAGCGGTATGCCGGCCAGTATGGAAACAAGCGCAATAAGCGCGCTTTGCAGAATGTAAATGCCCACCAGCTGCCGGTTTCGCACGCCGCGGCTTTTGAGTACGGAAATCTCGCTTGCCTCCGTTTCCAGAATCTGGCTGGAAACCATGAATATGAATGCGGCGAGCAGGATATAGATGGGAACCTGAAGCACCCACAGCGTTACGGATACCTTCCGGCACATAGCCAGATGATCCTTCAGCAGCGCTTCATAATTGAAGCTCATGCTCAGGTACGTAAAATCATCAGCGTAATCCCGGCTTTCAAGGGCGATGTTATACATATGCTCGGCTTTGTCCGAACGCATTTGCGTGATGTCAATCTGCTCGTACCAGGTTGCGTTAATGCTGAATTCCGAGCCTTCGGACATGAACAATTCGCTGAACAGCTCCGTATCCATTAAGAATTCCGATCTGTATGCAGAAGGATTTCTGACCCAGTAGATGTCGGACGGATCGGAAACTTCGTATACGCCTACCACCTCAACCACCAGCGGCTTTCCTTCGCGGTCGGTAAGCTTACTGAATTCGCGCTTTTCGTTCAAAAGCAGGTTCATTTCAATCAGACCCTGCTGACTGACAATAACTTCCACTGTGCCGTCTTCCGCGTGCTGATCGGAATACATTCTTCCGGCAGTGATTCTGGCGTGCGCCGGAAGATTTGTCATAGTTCCCAGCATGGCGCTTTTGCTGATGATATCCTCTCGTTCGATAAGCGCTCTGGTGGCGCTGAGCGGAAGATGATAATGCGCGGTTTCGTTTATTGCTTTTACGCCCAGCTTTTCAGGAAGGCTGTGGGCGAGAGTTTCATATTCTGCCAGAAGATGCATGCGCTTCTGGCTGCCGGAAAAGGTAATGGTAATTGTGCCCGGGTAGGCATTTTTGGTTTCGATATAGTTTTCCAAGTCGTCGTCAAGCATGCGCTGCATGACGGCATTGGCATACATGGGATTGGAACAGCATATCGCGGACAGCAATATATTTCCGATCAGAAGCGCAAGAAACATCCATTTTTTATTGATTATCTTGCGAAATATGAATTTCAGCATGGATGAATGGCCTCCTAATCCAGAATCAGCTTTTCGCCCGGGGCAATTCCCTGAAGAAGCAGCGAGCCGGAAGAGGCGTTGCCGCCAACGTGGTTCACATAACGTTTGGAAACCATTCCGTTTTCCGAAAGCTTGTATACAAAATACTTGCCGCCGTAAAGGGTTACCGCACTTCTGTCGACGACGATTACATTGTCAAGGTATATGGAATTGTAAGAAACGGACGGACGGGTCAGCTTTTTGGGCGCATTGCCGCCCTCATAAGAATCCACGCGAATATAGGAGGCGCTGCTTCCGCCTTCATCCGGATATGCCATCGGGCAGGCGATTACCCGGCCGTGTCCCGTTACCCGGCTTTGATTCGGGCCTACGGTAAGCGTAACTTCCATATTGTAGCGAAGGTTTCTCGAGGAATCGTTTACCTGAAACAGCACAACGGACGGATCGTAAATCCATGTGATGAGCTGGCCGTCAAAGATCTGCTGATGATCCTTAAAATAGGTCAGCTCGCTGATGACGCCGTCGATCGGGGCGTAAATGTACTGATTGGAATAGGAAGCGAGCAGCTTTTCGAGATCTTCTTCCAGATCCTTTATGCGGTTCAGGTTTTCAAACCGGTATTTTTGAAGCGCCACCGTCAGCTTCTCCAATTCCAGACGAAGGATTTCGCGTGCAAACGGCTCGGAGGAGGCATGGACGGCCAGACTCTTTTCTTCTATCTGCTTTTCTCTGCTTTCAACACCCAGTGCGAAATCCTCCTTCGCACGCGTAAGGGCCAATTGTTTTTGCGCTATCAGCACTTCGTCCCTGTCCACGGTCAGCGTGCAGATCAGATCTCCCTTTTTAACCTCGCTTCCGCGCCGTACATTGTAATCGAAGTATCTGGCGGATGCGCCTTCATAACGCACGGCATACTGAATGGGGTAGTATTCACTGGCGGAAGTGGTTGCGCTTTTTTTGTATTCACCGGTTTTCACCGTTATGGTTTTGTAGTTGGCGGTGTCGACCACGATGTCCTTCTGGTCGATCAATTCGTTCTGGGAATATGCAAACGGAGAGAGGAGGAGCAAAGCCATGAAGAGCATAATAAGCGCGGAACCTGCAAGTCTATTTATCCGTGACATAAATGCGTTCTCCTTCCGTTAGGCCTTCCAGAACCTGGGCGTATATGGAATTTGCGCTTATTTTTACGCGAATGGTGCGCTTGATCCGTTCGCCGTTTTCGCCTACAACATATACGTATTTGCCGTCGGCGTCGCTGAGTACGGCGTTTGCGGGGATCAGGAGTACGTCCTCGGCGTAGTTGTTTTCAAAGATCACGGCCGCGTATTCACCGGCGCTGACCGTATCCATCCAATGATCGGGGCCGGTGATGATAAACGTAGAATAGATCGGCGCATCCGTAAGCAGCTTGGACAGATATTCCTCGCGATTGATGGGTACATAAGAAAGCGGATACCTGGAATCTCCGATCAGCGCGTACATGTTATAGGCCGCATTAGCGCTGTTTTCCGTAATGTATTCCGTCGTTATGGAAAGGCGGGAATGATCCGCCACATAGATCACGCCGTCATATGCTTTAACATAGCTTCCGGGGTTGTACTCGATATGCCGCGCAATTTTGCCGTCAAAGGGAGCGACAATCCGGTCGTTTGAAAGGATTTCTTCGTAACGGACAAGCTCGCGCCGGCTCATATCGATGTCTGCGGAGTTGAGCTGCTTTTGCTGCTGAAGATTCAGCCGGGCCTGTTCGATTTCAAGATCCTTGAGCGCGATGTCGGTTTTATCCGCGCCGTTTGTCACCAGCGCCTGTTTTTCGGTTTCCAGTATGCTGATGTCTATCTCCAGCAAACGGTTTTCGTATTCGTTTGACTGAACTCTGCGTTCAATGTCGGTTTTCAGTTTCTCATACTGCTCGCGTTCATTTTCAAGGTCCAGCGTCACGAGCGTATCGCCCGCCTTTACCTCGTCGCCCGGGCGAACCAGTATTTCGCTGATTACGCCGTCGATCGTAAAGGCCACTTCTTCCACATAGGCGGAAACATAGCCGTCGTACAGCGCGAGTACCGAATGGTCGCCCAGCGTGACGATGCTTTCATCTGACGCCACGCCGGCTGCGGGGAGAAGCTCGGGCGCCTGATAGGCTTCGTCCGTTTCCTTATGCGTGCAGCCGGTGAACAGGATGGAGGATATGATCAGACCTATAAGGGCAATAAATCGTTTGTTCATCCGACGATCACCTCTTCGCCTTCCGTAAGACCTTCAAGCACCTCGTAATACTTGTTTGCCAGCAGACCGACCTTCACGCTTTTATAAGTTTTCATGCCATCCTCATCGCGCACATACACAATGGTTTCTCCGTTTGCACGGCTGATGGCGTCTTCGGGCACCATGAGCACGTCTGTCCGTGAATCCAGGGTTATGATAAAGGAACCGCGCGCATTATCCTCCAGATCGAAGGCGGGGGTAGTGAGGGTAAAATACATCTGCGCTTTTTTGCCGGGGATACGTTCCTGCGTTGGAAGCCCCAGCTCGGCTTCATCCCGGACAACGGCCTGATAATCCTGCTTTTTGACGGTGATGGTAACTTCCATTCCCGCCGGGAGATAATCATAGTATTCCGTATTCGCTGAAAACAGGGACATGGTGGAGTCGGCGATGGTTACCGCGCGCTCGGATGTGCTGGATACGGAGGATTCCTCGTATTTTCTGGTATAGGTGACGGTACCGTCAATCGGCGCGATCAACTGTCGCTCCTGCTTTTTTTCTTTCAGCGATTTCAGCGTAAGCTCCTGTATGGAAAGAGTGTCCTGAAGATTTCTTAAAGAAATCCGGTAGGCTTCATCGGCGCGTTCCAGCGCTTCTGCGAGCGCTTTTTCATCCGCTGCGTATAGGATCTTATGTCTTTTCAGGGTAATCTCGTGATCTTCCTTCAGATGCACGATTTCAAGGGCGATTGTTTCGATTTTGTGCTGGCAGGAGAGAATGCTGTCCTCAATGCCGTCCATACGCAGTTGACCGACCACATCGCCCTTTTGAACGGCGTCGCCCGGTTTTACGAAAATCTCGTCTACATATTCGCCGCCGATTGCAAAATTCAGATTTGCTTTCTGAATCGGAACATAGGTGCAGCTGATTTTCTGAGTAAGCGCCATATCGCCCCGGGTTACATAGGAAAGCTCAAAGGCTTCCTTTTCCGTAACCTTCAGGATCGGCGCTTTCCTGCGCACTTCCTTTTCGGGCAAAATGGAACAGGCGCTCATCGAAAGGACCAGAAGCGCCGTAAGGAATATCATGCCAAGCTTCCTTTTTCCGTGCATTTGCTATTCCTCTCCGTTCAGAAGTCGGTCGATGTTGAGCTTTGCCTTATATACTTCATTGCGCGCGCGCCCGGAGGCGATGACAAGGTTCGCGCTTTCCCGAAGGGTCTTTCCGCTGAGCAGGTGGTCGAGTATCAGATGCTCGGCTTTGAGAGCATGGTTTTCGATTTCAGGTTTTTCAACCGAATGCAGATCTGCGGCTACGCAGTATTCGCCCTTTTCCACGTTCGGGTTTGCGCGCATGTCGGAAAGCACCTCGGACGGCGTTCCGACCAGTATTTTTTCGTACTTTTTTGTAAGATCGCACGATACCGATACTACCGCGCCCGGCCACATCTTTTCCATATGCTCGACTAATGAAACCACGCGGTGCGGGGATTCGTAAACCACGGCGACAGGTACGCCCGTTTTCAGGATTTCCGTAAGCTTGGCGTCCAGCGCCTTGTTTTCCCTAGGCAGAAAGCCGTAAAAGGCAAACTCGCGCGAATCGAAGCCCGATGCGGACAGCGCCGTGATAGCAGCGCATGGCCCGCTGATCGGTACAACGGGAATGCCCGCCTCCCATGCGGCCTTGACCAGCGCCTGACCGGGATCGGATATGCCGGGCGTACCCGCGTCGCACGTGAGGGCAACGACGATGTCTTCGGACAGCATGCGCTCAATCAGCCCGTCCGCCCGTACTTCTTCGTTATGCCGATGACAGGAAACCATGGGCTTTTTTATGGACAGCATCTGGGTGAGCTTCATTGTGACGCGCGTATCCTCTGCGGCGATCAGGTCGCACTCGGACAGCGCTTCCTTCATTCGCGGTGACATATCGTTCAGATTGCCGATAGGGGTGGCAACCACATACAGCTTTGCCTTCATAGGGGTTATCCTTTCTCAAGAACGTATACAAGCTCATTTCCGATTACAAATCTGTCAAGCACCCGTACGCTTTCGTCAAGAAGCGATTCAAACCACTCGGTATAGTGCTTTTCCATGCCCACGCCGCGTCCGCCCAGCGTGCGGGTGGGGAAGGAGGCCATAACAAAACGCGCATTTATGCCCATCAGCAGTTTTTTGGCTGCGCCGGTCTTCTGCGTTTCCATTACGGGCAGAAGCTTCATCAACAAGGCTAGATCATACCGGCCTTCCGGGACCGATGCAATCAGGTCGTGTGTGTCGGCGTGCGTTTGCCAGCCCTTCGCCTTGGCGCATTCGTTGATCAGACGGACGCAGCCGGTGTGAATGTCTGTGCCGTACACGTTTGTTAAGCCGATATGGCCGAGATAAACCGGGTTAAGGCCGCAGGCCAGGTCGATAATGGAATCGACTTTTCCCGTAAGGGAAAAGACGCGGCGGAACAATTCATCCGCAATTTCTGCGCGCTCCCGCGTGGAGGCGTGCATGCTCAGCGCAGCCTTCAGCGCGCTTTCATCGCCCGAAAGCCATTTTTCAATCAGCTTTTCGGCTTTTGAAATCTCGTCCCTGGAGATAAACGCGCCGGTAATGGCGTGCAGGTGTGCGCGCGCCGCCTTGTCGGCGTCCTTAATGTTTTTGTGGCGCGCAGACTGCTCGTCAAAGGCGCGCCTGACGGTATCCGGGCAGATATCCCGATACTTTTTTGCGGTAAGGATCGCGTCCAGCGCTTCCTGTTTTCTGTTATCCATTTCTGAGATGCTCCATCAGCCGTCCGTAGAAGCGAAGGTTGTGCGCGGTTGCAAGCCGGAGCGCCTGTGAATCGCCCACCTTGAACAGATGGTGAAGGTATGCTCTGGAATGGCGGGCGCAAAGCGCGCAGTCGCACGTTTCGTCCACGGGTTTGTCTTCCCGTATATGGTCGTCGTCCATGATGTACATGAAATGATAGAATTTCCCGTCCTCGCGCCGAACGCCCTGAGGGGTATCCATTCCCTCGTCAAATACATATAAGCGCTGATGCCGGGCTTCCCGGGTGGGAATTACGCAGTCGAACAGGGAATAGCCCATTTTTGTAAGATTGACAATCTCCTCCGGCCGGCCTACGCCCATGGCGTACTTTACCTTGTTGTCCGGCATGGCGTCCGCGGCCATCTGAAGGACGTCGTACAGGATTTTTCCGTTTTCATCGGTAGGCCAGCCGCCAAAGCCATAACCGTCAAAGCCGATTTCTTCCAGTCGTCTTCCGCATTCCAGGCGCAGGTCCCTGTCGCGCCCGCCCTGAACGATGCCGAACAAAAGCGGCCTTGGGCCCTTGATGGTTTTGATCAGGCGATCATATTCCTCGCGGCAGCGCTTGCCCCATTTTACGGTGAGCTCCACGCTTTTTCTCTGCTGTTCGATGGGGTCGTTGGGATGCGTGCACAGATCCAGCGCCATCATGATGTCGCTTCCGTACATAAACTGCGACTGAATGCATTTTTCTGGGGTAAAGTGCATTTTTTCATTGCCCCTGTCCGGACGGAACAGAATCTCCTTTTCGCGGATTTCGCCGTAATCGGGATTTTCGCGAATCATGGAATACAGCTGAAAG
>JAZSRC010000019.1:0-14183 GCA_045538305.1 Clostridia bacterium
AAAAACGCTTCCCTCTTCCGATTGCCGCCCGGAAATCCCGCAGGATTTCAGGCAATCGGCCCCTCCCATCAAAAAAGGAACTTTTTTGATGGATAGAGGGAAGCCTTTCGGCAGCGCTCTCTGATTTAAGCTATGGAATTAATATACGTTCTTCCACTCGTCGATGTTCTCAGCAGTGAAGTAGTAGGGATCGCCAACGATGGTGAAGGCATTGCCGTTGCCGTCGTCGTAGATCTCAACAACGCCCAGACGGCCAGCCTCGAAGGTCTCGCCGATAGCGCCGTTGATGGTGCCCTCTACCAGGCCTACGGAAGCATAAGCTGCGCAGTAGCCGAGGTCGATGGGATTCCAGAGGTACATGCCTTCGCATACGCCAGCGGTGATGTACTCAGCCATCTCGGAGGGGAGGCCCAGGCCGGTCAGCTTGATCTTGCCGGTCAGGTCATTGTCCTGGATGCAAGTAGCAGCTGCTGCGATACCAACGGTGGTGGGGGAGATAACGCCCTTGAGCTCCGGATAGGAGTCGATCAGACCCTGCATTTCCTGATAGGACTTATCGGTCAGGTCGTCGCCGTAAACGATGGTTACGAGCTCGATCTTAGCATATTCTTCCTTCGCGAGTTCCTGCTTCATGTACTCAATCCAGGTATTCTGGTTGTCCATGGTAGCACCTGCGGAAAGGATAGCAATCTGACCTTCGCCGCCGATCTGCTTTGCGATTTCTTCAATCTGTACGCGGCCGATGTTGGCAGCGATGGAGGGGTCAACGTTCAGGTTGCGGCCTTCGGGCAGAACAGCGCTGTCCCAGGATACAACTTTGATGCCCTTTTCCATGGCATTCTTGAGAACGTTTACGAGGCCGGCTGCGTCGTTCGCGGATACGGCGATGACGTCAACTTCGCTCTGAATGTAGCCTTCGATGATCTGGATCTGACCTTCGTTGGAAGAATCAGCGGGGCCGTTGTGGATGAATTCGAATCCGAGTTCGCCTGCTGCCTCTTCAAAGCCGCGTACTGCTGCCTCGAAGAAGGGGTTGCCGGTCTGCTTGTAGACGACGCCGATCTTAATCGGATCAGCTTCTGCCATAGCGGCCATGCAGCTTACGGCAAGCATAAGTACCAGTACCAGAGAAAGAACCTTACGCATAATGGGGTACCTCCTTTTATTTCCTGCGCGAATTTCTCGCGCAAAGATTCGTTATTGTTTGGCAGACAGCCGGGTCAGTGCCTGCCTTCTGCGCTTGAGCACATTGTTGTAGTCCGTAATATACTGAACGATATTCGGCAAAAGAACCACAACGATCAAAAGCGCGCCGACTGCCAAGTTCATGATGAACGAGTCGTTGTAAACGATGTTCAGGCCGTTTTTCAGGCACGTCATCAGAATCAGCGAAAGCAGAATTCCGACTACCGATCCGCGTCCGCCTGCCGTGGAAGCGCCGCCCAGAACCGCAACGGCGATCGCCTGCATTTCAAAGCCCGTTGCGTGCGTGTACTTGACGGAGCCGGTTCTGGCGGCAAGGAAAATACCGCCGATGGCCGCGAGAAGTCCGTTCAGCGTGAAAAGCAGCACCTTGATTCTGTCGGTACGGATGCCGGAATAGCGAGCGGTAACAATGTTCTGACCGGTTGCAAAAATCCTGTGTCCGTGCGGCGTTTTGTGAATCCAGATGAAGAAAAACGGGAATACGACGAGCAGGCAAAGAAGCATTATCGGTATAGAGCCTACAAATTCATATGCTACCTCAAGGGGCGTTCCGCCGGCCAGCACCCAGCTCGGCGTTTCCTTCGGGAAAAACTTGTTGATCTGGTCATAACCGATATTTCCGAACCAGGAGGGGAAAGAACCGGTGGACGTGTCCTTCAGGATGATGTAGTTGATTCCACGATAAATGGTCTGCGTGGAAAGCGTAATGATCATCGGGAACAACTCCTTGAACCGGGTAACGAGCAGTCCGTTGATCAAGCCGCACACAATACCCACAAGCAGCGCCGCAGCAAGCGCGAATAAGAAGGACTTTCCGTTTCCGCCGTTATAGACAATGCCCATAATCGTCGCCGCAAGACCTGCGGTGGAAGCAACAGAAATGTCAATATCGCCAAGCAACAGTATCAAAAGCGCGCCCAGCGCCATGAAGCCTACGTCTACCATATAAACGCGCGTTTGGTTCATGAGCTTGGGAAGAGTATACGCCTTGGGATCCATAAAGCTGAAGAATCCGAATACCAATATGGTTAGCAATACAAGCAGCCATTCCCAGCGAAGGAAGGACTTCAAAGTCTTATTCATTTACAACTTCCTCCTTCTCAGATTCTGCTTCTGAACGGCTCTCTGCATAACCGCATTGGCGATTACCGCAACCAGTATCAAGCCTCCCTGAATGAGCTTTTTCCAGAATTCTGCGTTTCCGGTAAGTCTGAGCATCGGAAGACCGTTATTGATTACGCCAATGGTCAACGCGCCAAGAAGCACGCCCGTAATCTTTCCGGCGCCGCCCGTAACGGATACGCCGCCAATAACGCATGCAGCGATGACGTACATTTCGTAGCCGGTTTTCAAATCCTGCGTAATCTTGTTGTCATGGCTGGCGAACAACACGCCCGCAAGGCCCGCAAGCGCGCCCATGATGATGTGTGCAAGCAGCTTGGAACGTCGTACGTTGATGCCGCGCATTTGAGCTGCTTCGGCGTTCGAACCAACCGCGTACAGATGACGCCCTGCGCGGAAGTAGGTAATGAATACAAACATGACTATGAAAACCACAATCATAATCCATGTTTTTGAGTTAACGCCCAGTATGGAAAAATCGCGCGTAAAATCCGTGAATGCGGCGGACATGTCCTTTTTATATACGGCCTGGCCGTTGGAAATGACATGCGCAAGGCCGTAAATAATGTACTGCGTGCCAAGGGTGGTAATAATCGGAAGGACGTTTCCGTAAGCGATGATCAGTCCGTTTACAAGGCCGCAGCCCGCGCCGATCAGCATTGCGATGCCGATAATCTGATAAAGCGGTATGCTGTTTCGAATTTTTACGACTTTTTCAACGCCGTCTACAATCTGCGTAACCTCGGTTGTCGTCAGATTGTTTTTCATAATCATACCTGCTGCCATAGCGGAAAACGCCATAATACCGGATATGGAAATGTCGATAGAGCCAACCAGCATAACGCACATCATGCCAAACGCCAGTATGGCAAGCGTCGCAGTATCCTCAACGATGAAGAACAACTTTTCCACCGACGCAAAAGCGGGAGTTCTTATTCCGACGATGGTTACCAGAAGTACGATAATCAGTATAAGGCCGATTTCCCTGTATTTTACGAAAAGGTTGTACAGGGGATTGGACTGTCCGAGTGTTCTTTTCATAATTACTGTACACCCTCCTTCGCGCGTTTTTCAAGCGGCATCCCGGCAGAAAGCACGTTTTCCTGCGTGGCTTCACTCTGGGGAATGATGCAGGAAACTCTTCCTTCTCTCATAACGACAATGTTATGAGACATATTGATAACCTCGGGAAGTTCGCTGGAAATCATCAGAATACCGTAGCCCTGTTCCGTCAGGCTGCGCATGATTTCGTAAATCTGCGCCTTACTGCCTACGTCAACGCCTTTGGTAGGCTCGTCCATAATGAGAATCTTGCTTCTTCCCGACAGAAGCTTGCTGACGACAACCTTCTGCTGATTGCCGCCGGATAGAGAGGCGGCGGTATCTTCAATGCCGGTAGCGCGGATTCTGAGCTGCTCCTTATACTTTAACGCCTCCTGACCTTCCTTTCTGAAATTGCGGATAAAGCCCCTGGCAAAGCGCTTTACGGAAGGAAGTGTGATATTATCCTTAATTGACCAGGGAAGGAACAATCCCTGTTTCTGCCTGTCCTCAGGCAGAAGACCGATACCAAACTTAATTGCACGGCTGGGACTGCCGATTTTGACTCTCTTTTTTCTTACAAAAATTCTGCCGCTTGTCGGCTGCGCAATGCCGCAAATGGTTTCGACCACCTCTGTTCTGCCCGCGCCTACAAGGCCGGTCAAACAGAGAATTTCGCCGGAATGCAGCGTAAAGCTTACATCCTTGAAAAAGCCGGTTCGGGAAAGATTTTCAACCCTCAGAACTTCATCGCCGATTACGCCCTTGCTCTCCGGGAAGAACTGATCAATCGAGCGGCCAACCATGTGGCGAACCAGCGTTGCATTATCAACGCCGTCTACCGGCCAGGTGCCAATGTACTGTGCGTCGCGGAATACGGTAACGCGATCAGCCAGCTGATACATATCCTCAAAGCGATGCGAAATCAGTATGATGGATATGCCCTTGTCGCGAAGGCCGCGCGCTATGGAATACAGCTCCTCGCTCTCGCGTCTGGAAAGCGCAGCCGTAGGCTCGTCCATGATAAGGATGCGCATATCCTGTGAAAGCGCCTTGGCAATTTCAACCAGCTGCTGCTGGGCTACCGACAAAGAACCCATCTGCGCCGTGGGGCTGATATTGCTTCCGAGGGAGCAAAGAAGGCTCTGCGCCCATTTATTGGTATCGCGCCAGCGGATGGATTTAAAGGGCGTCATCTTTTCATGGCCCATGAAAATATTTTCCGCCACCGTAAGATCCGGATAGGCGGCCAGATGCTGATAGATCGCCGCGATGCCATACTTTGCGGCGACAATCGGATCGTCGATATGCACTTTCTTTCCGTCCAGTATGATTTCTCCGCCGTCCGGACGGTGCACACCGGTAAGAACCTTGATAAAGGTTGACTTACCCGCTCCGTTTTCGCCCATCAGCGCGTGAATTTCGCCCTTTTTCAGGTTGAACATCACGTTGTCCAGCGCGCGAACACCGGGAAATATTTTGGTTATGCGATTCATTTCAAGCAAGTATTCCGACATATTCGACCACTTCCTTCAAGCGTCCAATGCATTTATAATCATTATATCAAATTTGCAGTAATAAATCAATCATTCATTTACAATATGAAAAATAACCATAAAAAAAGCGTTCTCCGTTCATCCAAACAGGAGAACGCCTGTACCGTTACTTCATTCAGTTGTTTTTTCGTAGGTAAATGGGTTTTCAAAGCCTTCGGAGTATTCTTCAATTCTCTTAAGAATTCCTTCTGCTTCTTCGCCTTCAAGCACAGTAGGCTTAAAATCGTTCATATCGGTAACGGAGGATACCGAGCAGGGAATGACATTGATATCGCCCTTTGAAAGCGATCCGTCTTCCTCAATGATGAATTCCTGCTGGAATATAAAGGTGTCCTTATCCTCCGGATTTTTGTTGCCGCCAAAGCAGAAATTGGCAAGAGAATACACGATGGTGGTTCCATTATAGGTTTCTATGCCGTTTACCACATGTGTGTGATGACCCAGTACCAGATCCGCGCCTGCATCCGCCGCAGCGCGGCACAGTTTTTTCATTTCCTTAGTGGGCTTTGTCGCCTTTTCATCGCCGCCATGAATGCTTACAACGACAAGGTCGACCTTTTCCTTCATTTTTTTGATATCGTTGGAAACCTCCTTTTCCTTATGATCCCAAACGGTATAGCCAAGCAAACCGATTTTTACGCCCTTTACTTCGTAAATTGCCTCAGCTCCGAAGCCGCAGTACGCAATTCCTGCTTCCTCCAGCAGTTTTTCGGTATTCTCAAGGCCCTTGTTATAAAAATCCTTTATGTGATTGTTGGCGATCGTTACCGCCTCCACGCCGCCTTCCGAAAGGATGTTTACATACTCCGGCTCGCCGCGCATGATATATTCGCGTTCCTCTCTGGGCGTCGCGTTTTTGATCAGAACCACCTCAAGGTTTGCAATGGTAAGGTCGTCCTCTTCAAAAACATCCTTCACGTTTTCAAAATAGTATCCGTAGCCGTACTGATCGGCATAGCTTTTGAATTTATCCGCAGTGGTGCTTCTGTTCACGCCGCCCAGCGTGCAATCGCCGCAGGCGGAAATAAGTATGGTTTTTTCCTTGTTTTTAAACATTCTCTGTTCAGCCGGCGACAAAGGTTCGGGCGTCGGCGTGGGAGTAGGCGTGGGAGTAGGCGTAGGGGTAGGGGACAGGGTAGGCGAAGGGGTAGGCGTAGGAGTATATACCGGCGCGGGCGTAGTTTCCGGTATGGTATTTGTGTTTGTCACCGCTGCCGTTACCACAATAAATACGATCGCCATGGAAAGCACGCCGAATACAACCGCCTGTACGATATTCAGTATGCGCTTTCTTTTCATAAGCTTCTTTTTCTTTTTATTCGCCATATCTAAAATCTCCGCATTATTCTGTAATCCGCACTTTTTACCGAATACATTATACAAAAAAACCGATGAAATGGGAATTCGTTTTACAGGAATTTTTCCATATGCTCCGCTTAGGTTGCATCGCTTGAAAGCATCAGGTATAATATAATAGTAAAAACACAACGGAGGAACATTTTTATGACATTGAACATCAAAGACCGCTTATCCGGCTTTACCGTACAAAACGCCCGCAAATCGGATGAACTGAACGCCGTTGTATACGAGTTTATTCACGATAAATGCAAAACGCCCGTAGTGTGGGTGGATAACGGCGAAATCAATAAACTCTTTTCCATTACCTTCAAGACGCTGCCCTCAGACGATACCGGCGTTTTTCACATTCTGGAGCATTCGGTTCTCAACGGCAGTGAAAAATATCCCGTTCGCGAACCGTTTGTCGAGCTTATAAAAAGCTCTATGAACACATTTCTGAACGCCATGACCTTCCCGGACAAAACCATGTACCCCGTTTCCAGCCGCAACGAGCAGGATTTTCTGAACCTGACAAGCGTATATCTGGACGCAGTTTTCGCCCCGCGCATACTTACCAATCCCAATATATTCTATCAGGAAGGCTGGCATATTGAAAAAGCAGACGAAAACTACCTCTATAAAGGCGTGGTTTTCAACGAAATGAAGGGCGCTATGGCAGGCGCGGAACGGGCTATTGAGCAAAAGCTTTTGAAAATGCTGTTCCCCGCAAGCATATACGGCTTCAATTCCGGCGGCGATCCCGAAGCAATCCCCGACCTTTCCTACGAGCAGTTCACAAACGCCTACAAGCGCTTTTACCATCCGTCCAACGCTCGCGTATTTCTGGACGGCTCCGTTCCCATTGAAAAAACGCTCGCAATGCTTAACGATTACCTGAAGAATTTCGAGGAAAGCAAAAATCTTCCCGAAATCACCATGCAGAATCCGGTTTCCGGGAGCGAGGTATATCGCTACGAGATTGCAAAGAATGAAGACAAAACGGATAAAGGCTATTATACGCTTGGAAAAATCGTCGGAAGCTGGAAAAATCCCGTTATGAACCTTGCAGCATACATTGTTTTAGACGTGCTGATGGGTTCAAACACCGCGCCGGTAAAGCGCATGATTCTTGAAAAAGGCCTTGCCAAGGATCTGTCCTTCTCCATTGAGGATTCCATTGCGCAGCCCTATATGATGGTTTCCTTCACGCACATAAAGGACGGAAAGCAAGATGAAATTCTTTCACTGTTCACGGAAAAATGCAGGGAAATCATTGCAAGCGGCTTTGAAAAGGATCAGCTGTTGTCAAGCATCAACCGCCTCGCGTTCCGGCTGCGCGAGCCCAACGAACCGACCGGTATTTACCGCGCCATCAACGCCCTGACGGGCTGGCTGCACGGCGGCGACCCGATTTCGTATATGACCTCAAAGGACGCTATTGCTTCCCTGATCTCCATGGCGGAATCGGGCGAATACGAAAAACTGGCTGAGGATATGCTTTTAAACCGCGAGGGCATGTGCAGCCTTCTTACGCTTCCATCAAAAACCCTGGGCGATGAAAAAGTACAGGCAGAAAATGAGCGCCTCTTGAATATTACAGGCAAATGGACGCAGACAGAAATAGAAGAAAACCTTCGGCTGAACGAAGGGCTGGCGCTGTTTCAAAAAACGCCGGATTTGGCTGAGGACCTGAAAAAGCTGCCCGTTCTTTCCATATCGGAGGTAAGCGATCAGCCGGAATTCAACCGAATCACCGAATCCAAGGAATACGGCGTTTCTGTACTTCGAAACGACATTGCGGTTTCCGGCATAAAGCATATTTCCATGTACTTCAACATATCGGATTTGCGCTATGAGGACATACCGCTTGTAAATCTGTTTTCCGGCATGCTCGGAAAGCTTTCCACCGGCGCGCACGAAGCGGCGCTTCTTCAGTCGCTGATCAAAACATACATCGGCAGAATGGATTTTTCCGTCGAATCCTATTCCAGAAACGGAAGCACCAAACAAAGCACGCTGTATTTTGTCGCAAGAATGAGCGCGCTGAGCGAATATTTCGACCAGGCCGCCGATCTGTTTACGGAAATCCTCACCGATACCCGGTTAAGCGAAATTTCCCGCATCCGCGAAATCGTGCTTCAGAAAGACGAAGCGCTGCGCCAGATGGGAACAACATCCGGCCATGCGCTGGGCGTAACGAGCGCGCTTTCCCATTATTCCTGCGAAAACGCCGTGAAGGACGCCGTAAACGGCTATACCTATACCCGCGCCATCCATTCCTTCGCCAAAAACTTTGAAAGCGAAAAGGAGAATTTGATTATCCTTGCTCAAAAGCTTATATCGGAATTGCTTGTAAAAGAAAACCTGATATTGAGCATCACCGATTCCAACGATACAAATGTAGAAAGAATCCTAAGCGCATTCGGAAACGGCAATAAATCAACCGCTGCCGCAAGCTATCAGTCCTATCTTCCGACAAAAATGGGCATTCGTATTCCTTCGCAGGTGGGCTATGCCGTTATGGCAAACCATTTAAGCGCCATCGGCTCCGAATATCACGCCGGTATGCGGGTCGCGGAAACCATACTGTCGTTCTCTCATCTCTGGAACGCAATCCGCGTGCAGGGCGGCGCATATGGAACGGGCTTCAGCATATCACGCTACGGAAACATGTTCGCTTACTCCTACCGCGATCCATCCCCCATCAGAAGCCTTAATGTATACGCAGAAATGGCCGCTTTCCTGCGCGAATTCTGCGAATCGGACGAAGAAATAGACAAATACATCATTTCCACCATTGCTTCCAAAGAACCGCTCACATCCCCAAGAGACAAAGCCCTGATTGCCGAAACCACCTACCTGACAGGCGTTACCTATGAGGATATAAAAAAGAGCCGCATGGAAATGCTTCACACCACCAAAGCAAACCTTTTATCGTTTGCGGATGTAATGGAACGCTTCTATAAAACCGCAGCCGTATGCATTGTGGCGGGAGACAACGCGCTTCAGGAAGAAAAATCGCTCGAGGTATTCGACGTATAACAAAACGAAGAAAACATAAAAAACATCGCCGCAAAAACCTTTCGGTCTTTTTGCGGCAATGTTCAGATCATCAACAAACTCCAGGGAGAGGTTTGGAGAGGGAGATAACTCCCTCTCCATTTTTCATCGATTTCGGCGGCATGTACGGCGAAATCGCGCGTTTTTACAAAGCGTAGCGACTAAAAACGCTTCCCTTTTCCGAGCGCCGCCCGGAAATCCCGCAGGATTTCAGGCGATCAGCCCCTCCCATCAAAAAAGGGACTTTTTTGATGGCTTGAACATCGCCGCAAAAACCTTTCGGTTTATTTGCGGCGATATTTTCATGCTTCTCTGATCCATACCGTCATATCGCCCGGCGTTCGGTTTCCCCAGGCAAAATACGGTATCAACCGGATCGTTCCTATATCATATGCATTTTTCTCTGTAGAATACAGTATACCGCTCGGCTTTTGAATCAGTCCTTCTGCCTTCAGCATATATTTTATCTGATGGAAGCCATCGCTTATATCCATAATGCGCACATCGGCTTCGGCGGGCAATACCAAAAGGGAAATATCCGTTTCATGATCGGCCTTTTCCGCGCAGTACACAAGCGGCCCGCGCGCCAGCGCTGTCTTTCCTAAAGCGTCGCGCACGCGGGGATGCGCATAAATCCTTCGAACGGGCATATCAAACCTGACGCTGACGCGATCCCCGGCCTGCCACCGGTTTTTAAGATAGCAATAACCATCCTTTACGGTATATTCCGCGATTCTTCCGTTTATTTCTATTTGCAGGCTTTTTACATGATGCGGCGCGTGAATTGCAAGTGCAAAGCTTCCGCCGTCACAAATGGTATAAACCGCCTTTCCCTCCCATGGATAATCGCTTTCCATGCTGATTCGGCCATGGTGGGTATCGGCTTCGCTTGCAACAAACAAATGACTGTATACGGTAGTTTCATCCTCGCTCCACAGATATCCGCCAAGAGATGTAATCAACCGCGCAAGATTGGGCGGACAACAGGCGCAGGCATGCCACGCGGGACGTTTGATAAGCGCATGCTCATACCCGGGTACAACGCCGGAAACCGATGCATCCACCCTGAGCGGATTCACATAGAAAAATCGTTTTCCGTCCAGCTGCATGCTGGCCAGCGCAGAATTGTATATTTCAAGCTCCATCAGGTCTGCATAACGGCCGTCAGGCTTAACGGACAGCATATTATGCGCAAAGAAAGTCATGGCTACAGATGCGCAGGTTTCACCGTAGCATCTATCGGACGGAAGATCGTAATCCACGGTGAACGATTCATGATAGGGCGTGGATCCCACCGCGCCGGTTACGTACATCTGCTTTTGCGTGATGTTGTCAAACAGCCGGTCGCAGGCTTCTATCATGGCATTGTCGCCCGTTTCTGCGGCCACATCCGCCATCGCGGTCAGCATGTACAATTGGCGCACGGCATGACCCCGGGCAACCGTTTGCTCCCGAACGGGTACATCGCTCTGATTGTAGGCGGTGTCCTTCGCCGGTATATCATACCCTCCGTAATGAATGCCCGAATGTTCGGGCGTATGCCTGAAAAACCATTCGGGATCCTGCCCGCGCAGATTCAAAAATCTTTCAGCCATATGCCGATATTTTCCATTACCGGTAACGCGATACAGCCGCATCAGGGCAATCTCTATTTCCTGATGACCGGGAACACCCTCCTCAATCATGAATCTTTCGCAGATATGATCCGCAATGCGAATGCATATTTGTAAAAGCTCATCCTTTCCGGCGGCCTCATGCAAAGCCACGCCCGCTTCAATCATATGTCCGGCGCAGTACAGCTCGTGGCATTCCAGAAGATTTCTCCAGCGGTTTTCGGGTTCCTTCACGGTAAAATAAGTGTTCAGGTATCCGTCGGGCTGCTGACAGCGCCCGATCAGGGCGACAACCTCGTCAACGCGCTTTTCAAGCGCGCTGTCTTTTTTCAGCGCAAGGGAATATGCAGCGGCTTCCAGCCATTTAGCCACGTCGCTGTCCTGAAAGACCATTCCGTAAAACTCACCCTTTTCCTCGCCGGCCGCCATACGGAAGTTGCTGATGGCATGGGATTTTTCCGCCCCCGGTATTTCGTCCCGGAGGATTTTTTCCATGTAGGGTATGGTCACGTCGGTCATCAACCGCTGCCGCGGCGACCAGAAAGCGTCCGTGATCCTGACCCTGTTCATGGGAATTTCGCGGATGCTCATACTTCCTCCTTAATTTTTCATTCCGGTCATGACGATGCCTTCCACAAAGTAGCGCTGCCCGATCAGATAAAACACAATGCCCGGGATAAACGACAGACAGGTTGCGCACATAATAGACGACCAGTCGTCATTGAAGGAGCCTTTAAAGATATTCAGACCCAGTGCCAGCGTATAGTTTTCCCGTCGGGTAATATAGGTAACCTGCTGAAGCAAATCGTTCCAAAGCTCGATAAACTTCAAAAGCCCTACAACAATCATCGCCGATTTAATGGCCGGAACGATGATGTAAATCAATATGCGGAAGTATCCGCAGCCGTCGATCGTGGCCGCTTCATCCAGCTCACGCGGTACGGTTTTGACAAACTGACGAATCAGGAATATGTTGAACGCACCGCCGCCGCAGAAATGGGGAAGAATCAACGGCCAGTAGGTATTCACAAGTCCGATTTTCGCCCATACAACGAAAAGCGGAATCAGCGTTACCATGGATGGCAAAAGCATCGAGCCCACGCACAGCATGAACAGTATATTCTTGCCCCTGAAGCGCAGGCGCGCAAACGCGTAGCCGCCCATAGTAGCGGTAATCACCGCGCCAATGACAGAGGGTACAAGGATGGTCATGGTATTTCCGAGAAATTTCCAGTAGTCAAACACCTTCAGCGTTTCAGCATAGTTGGAGAATCGCCATTCGGGCGGCATGAAAGCCGGCGGATACGCGTACAATTCGCCGTTGGACATGAGAGAGGAACGGAAAATCCAGTAAATCGGGAAAAGCACAATCAGACCCAGAAGGATCAGAAGCACCAAAGATAGTATATTGACGGTTTTTTCCATTCGCTTGCGCGAAGCCATACGACCGGGCTTTCTGATTGCTGAAGCCGTCATTCCCTATCATCTCCCTCGTAAAAAATCCAGCCTTTGCTGGTGGCAAACAATATCGCCGTAAGAATGGCGATCAGTATAAACAGAACTACCGCCACTGCGCTTCCATAGCCGTATTTGTGCGATTTGAATGCCTGCTGATACAGCATATAGCACATATAGTAACTGCCGGTGCCGGGCCCTCCCTTGGTAAGAGATAATGCCGGGGTAATTACCTGCAGATTGGATACAAGACTCATTAATAGATTATAGAAAATGATGGGCGTCATGCAGGGAATGGTGATTTTCCAGAACCTGTGCCACGCGTTCGCGCCATCGATTTCCGCCGCTTCATGATACGTGCGGGGAACATTCTGTAAACCTGCGAGGAAAATAACAATCAAATTGCCGCTGAGCCATACGGCGATAAACGCCAATGACGGCGTTACAAGCGTGCTTGAATCCAGAAATTTAATGGGCGCACTGCCCGTAAGTCTTACCAGATAATTGAAAAATCCGTGGTTGTAATCGTACAACCATTTCCAGCCGAGATAAACCGCCATAGCAGGCAGCACATAGGGCAGATAGAAAACGGCGCGGAAAAAGCCGCGCGCGGGAATTTTCCGGTTCAAGAGCATGGCGATGAACATAGAATAGATAATGGAAAACACAACCGACATGCCCGCGTACTGAAGCGTAGTCAGAAGCGATCCGTAGAACTTGGTGTCGCTGGTAAAGAGATTGTCATAGTTGAACAATCCCATATACTTCATTTCCCCCAAGCCGTCCCAGCTGAACAGGCTCAGCGTGAAAGAAGCAATCATTGGAAGATAGGTAATGCATACAAGGCCGATTACGGATGGCAGCAGCAAAAGCCAGGCGGCCCTTGTTTCAGCCCGGTTGTATTTAATAAGCTTTTTTGCCGGTTTTACAGTCATGCCGTTTCCTCCGTTTGGACCGGAATTTACATCCTTTTTTACGGACATGGGGGAACGCAAAGCGCGTTCCCCCTGAATGGATTCCTGTTATTCCTTTATTCTACCACGATGGCTTCGCACAGCTCCGGATAGATCTCGTTGATAACATCCTCAGCCGTTCTCTCGCCGCTCCATACGTTCTGAAGCGCCGTGAAGAGGATTTCGTTCGTGGTAATCTGGGTATTGGGGGTGTAGTACCAGCAGGCAGACTTGGCATTGTTCATGGTGTAGTCAACCAGTACCTTCTTGCCAACCTCCATATCGTGATTGTAGGGATACTTTTCGTTGCCCAGCCACTCGTTGATGCCTTCTTCGGTGGCGTAGTAGTATTCGGACTTGGGCAGCCAGATACCGGTCAGCACCAGGCTGTCCCAGTTGGACTCTTCACGGGTATACCACTTTACGAATTCGTAAGCAGCTTCCTGATTCTTGCCTTTGAACACGCCGGTCAGACCGGAAGTGCACAGGGTTACGCTTTCCTGCATTACGGGCAGGGGAGCGATGCCGTAGTTAATGTCCAGGTTCGGGAAATCGGTGCCCAAGCGCCATGTTCCGTCGGTGGTCATGGCTACGGTCTTGCTGCCAATGCCGACGCCAACGCCGTTATCCTCGGGAATTACGTTCAGGGGCGCTACATGCTCAACAAGAGCAAGGTCCGCAACCTTCTGGATGGATTCGATGGCTTCGCAGAGTTCCGGATAGACCTCATTGATGACGTCTTCAGCCGTGCGCTCACCGCTCCATACGCTCTGCAGCGCGGTGAAGAGGATTTCGTTCGTGGTAATCTGGGTATTGGGGGTGTAGTACCAGCAGGCAGA